>NZ_OW485609.1 GCF_937425535.1 Rhodovastum atsumiense | reverse complement strand
AGCCCATCGCGCGCCGTCAGCGCGGTGGGACGGCTGAGTCCGATGGTGGGCTCAATTTCGTTGCCGAGATCGAGGCGTTGACCCGTCTATGGGTTGCCCGCAGGTGTCAGGCCGCGCCGCGCCCTGCATTGCGGGTGATCGAAGGCGGGCGCGCGCGGGGTGCCGCAGAATGAGCGCCGCCGACACGCCGGAAGCGTCGAGCACCCTGATGGAGATGGAGGCGCCCATCCGCGAGCTGCGCGGCCTAATCACCGCGCTCGTGCTGCTGGGCACCGTGAAGGAGCGGATTGACCCGGACGCCATCGGCGCCATTGCCAGCGCGATGGAAATGCGCGCCGAGGAACTGGAATCCCTTTGGGAAGGCGCGCGACAGGCAGCGCATGGGGCATCCGGCTGCTGCGGAAGCCGGGCATGAGCGCCGAAGCCCGCACCCGCGACCAGGTCAGGAACGAGGCGGAAGCGGCGATCTCTGGCGCGGTGAATGCGTTCAAGATCGTCAAGGTTCTTGCTGCCGAGAGCAACGGATCGAACAGCGTTGACGACTGCGCCCTCGAATGGCTCGCCGAAAAGGGGTTGGAGGAGGCGCGGGCGGCTTTCGATCTGCTGGAGGAGCTCGACAACCTGACCAGGCCAGCACGGGCACGGCCGCCAGGCTGATGGTTCGTTCGGATTAGCTGCTTATTCTCCTGGTCTGACTTTCTAATCTGTTCCGCAGGCATCGGCAGGTTTTCCTCCTGCCGATGCCTGCATTCTTTCAGATGATTCGATCTTTGCGGAGTTGGGCGAGCACGTCCGCTAGCTTGCTGAGCCGACGGCGCATGATGTGGTCGCCTGCTAATGTCCGGCTAAAACTGTCGCGTCGAGACGGGTTCCGCTCCCGGTCTGTCCTCTCAACAGTAATTGGTTCCGGTTGCTTCTCAAGAAAGTCAGCCGGTATTTCAAATGAATCTTTTCCGTGATTAAGAAGAGATAAAGCTAAAACCGTTGTTGCGTCAATTATTCTAGAAACTGGAAGTTCTTCCGACTGCCTTGACCACCTTTCTTCTGTGTGTCTTAGCGTTTTAACTGAGATTTCGTGGCTATCATACTGAGCCCAACCGACAGAAATATATTGGCAGTCCGTGTTGCCCGCGTAGTTCCCGTCATGGTGGAAATACGGGACCGCGAACACAGGCTGGTGGGCGAGGTGGAGGGGCAACTCAAGTTGAGGCATGGGCTGGCTCCTTTTCTGTTATCCAACTCGACTAAATTATCTAACTTTGGCTGGCAGTCAAGTTGGTTACAAATGTGTGTTATTGGCAGACATGATAAGCGGCAGTTATCGCGCGTGAGTTGGCATCTCATTCCGAATTCGATTGATCGCTATACAACGTAGCGCTATGTAAGGTAGCGATGGCTTACGGAGCGATCTATGCCAACTGAACTGACCAGCCGGGCCTATTCCCCCGCCGTCGTCACCGCTGCCCTGAACATCAATCCGGTGACACTGCGCTCCTGGCATGCCGACCCGATCCGGCTAGCCGCAGGCGCTGCGTCCGAGACCCGCGCGCGGCGCTACACGCTCGCCGACGTGGCCGCGATCCGCCTGGTTGCGCGCTGGTCGGGAGCGGACGGAGCGGGACTGGGAACGATGACTGTCCGGGGCGCGGCCGAGCAGGCGAATGCGCTGCTGCCGCACCTGTCCGAGACCGCACGCCGCATTGATGCCGAAGGATTCGATGCTGTTGATGCCGCGCGGCCAGTGGCGATCCTCTGGCCGGACGGGAGGGTCAATTCCTTCACCGCGGCTGCCGACTTCGCGAACAGCCTGCACAAGCGTGACCCAGACAATACGGTCCCGCTGGATTTCAGCGTCGTTGACCTTGTGGCTTCGCTACAGGCCGCGAGCGGCGACCTGTCCAACGATCCCGCATTCCGCGTACAGCAGGCTGAAGGGGGCGCCGAGTGAGCGCCACCACCACGGCGCCGCTGACCGTCACCCGCGCCATCTCGGCCCCGGCCAGCGTGGACGCCGCGAACCGCACCGTGGACGTGATCTGGTCCACGGGCGCCCGCGCCCGCAACGTCGTGCCCGGCCTGGGCACGATCACCGAAGAACTGGACATGTCCCCGAACGCCTGCCGGATGGATCGGCTGGCGTCGGGCCGCGCACCTGTCCTGAACACTCACCGCCGCGGTGATGCCCGCGACATCATCGGCCGCGTGGTGTCGGCTCGCATCGAAGGCGGGCGTGGCATCGCCACCATCCAGTTCTCGTCCGCGTCGGATGTGGAACCGATCTGGCAGCGGGTCGCCGACGGCACGGCCACGAACATCAGCGTGGGCTACCGGGTCGCCCGATACGACCAGGTCGCCGACCAGGCGCTCGGCGTCGTGCACCGGGCAGTGGACTGGGAGCCGTTCGAGATTTCGATCGTCCCGATTCCGGTGGACAACGGCGCCACCGTGCGCGGCATCACCGAGACCATCACCGAACCGCCGCCCGCTGCTGGTGAACCCATCTCGGCCGACCGCTCCGCAACCGACCTGTTCGTGGAGATGAACCGCGCCGAGGCCCACCGCCGCGCCGACCTCGACAACGCAGCCAACGCGGCGCGCGCCCTGCTCCCCGCCGCCACCGTGGACAACCTGCACCAGCGCGCCGTTGCCGAGCGGTGGACACCCGAAACCCTGAGGACCGCCCTGATGAATTCCCTGACCGCCAATTCCGGCCCGGTGATCTGCAGCGCCAACCCGAGCGCGCACGATCCGGCCATTACCCGCATGGCGCAGCGTGACGCCATGGCCGAGGCGATCGCCGCCCGCGTGACCGGGGCAGCCCTGTCCGCGGGGGCGAAGGAATTCGCGGGCATCTCCTGGGCCGACGCCGCACGCGAGATGATCCAGGGACAATCCGACGTTGACCGCGGTTTCCTCCGCAGCGCCGACCGCGTCATCACCCGCGCGATGCACACCACCAGCGACTTCCCGATCCTGGCCGGGGCGGTGGCGGGCAACATCGTCCGGACCGGCTTCCAGCGCGCCGAGGCGGCCATCAAGCAGATCGCCCGCATCCGCACCGACATCCCGGACTTCCGGACCATCACCATCACCGAGCTGGCGGGCGTGAACCGCCTCGACCTCGTCCGCGAATCCGGAGAGATCAAGGCAGGGACTGCGTTCGAAGGGAAGGAGACGTACAAGGTCTCGACCTTCGGCAAGCTGTTCCACATGTCCCGCGAGCTGATGGTCAACGACAGCACCGGGGCGCTGAACGCCATGGCCGTGCTGGGCGCCGCTGCGGCCGAGACCGAGGCGCAGGAGCTGGTGGCGCTGCTGGCACAGAACAGCGGCAACGGCCCGACCATGAGCGACGGCCAGCCCATGTTCCGGACCGCGTCGAACAACCTCGCCTCGACCGGAACCGCAATCGACCTGACCAACGTTGCGGCGGCGCGCGCGGCGATGCGGCTTCAGAAGGATCGGGGCGGCAACCTCGTCAATCTCGGCGACCAGGTGCGCATCCTCGTCGCCGTCAACGATGAACTCGCCGCGCGCCAGATGACCATCCAGACGGCGGTGGTGACGAATGCACAGGAAAACGTCTTCGCCCCCTTCATCCAGCCCATCGTGGAACCGCGACTGGCCGGGCGGGCGTGGTACCTGTTCGCCGATCCAAGCGTCGCCCCCGTGATCGAGCTGGCCTATCTCGTGGGCAGCAACGGCGTCCCGAGCGTCGAGCCGTTCAATGCCGTGGACAAGCTCGGATACACGTTCCGCGTTGTTCATGACTTCGGCGTCGGCGCCGTCTCTCGCGTCGGCTGCTACAAGAACCCCGGCGTGTCTGCCTGACGAAATGAGCGGCGGCGCGGTACTCCTGGCGCGCCGTCCGCCATGTTCGGTGGCACCCGACCGGAGCGGAGCGACTGCCGCAGTGCCCGGACAAGTCGGCGAGTGTCCGCAACAACCCCGACAGCCGATGGCCGAACTCCTGCGGCGCGATCGGCAACTTCCCTTCATACCGCTGGGGACTTCCTGAATGGCGGATCGTAACCTCTCCGCGGCGCAGACCATCCCGCCGCTGACCCACACAGGCGGCATGGTGCGGGTGATCGCGGGCATGTCCGCATCGCAGGCGCTGCCAGCACCGACGCACGACGCCCGCATGGCGGCAATCGTCTCGCTCGGTGGCGGGCAGGTAATGCCTGCGTTGACCATGCAGGCATCGGCGATCGTCTTCGGCGATCCCTGGCCGACGCCACCGCCACCGCGACGCCTGACCGCCTTCGATCGGGCCGCCCGGCTGCTGCACCGAGACCGGAACGTCGGCACCGACGCCGAGTATCGCAAGCCCAACACCGCCTGGGTGCCGCTGCGCATCGTGGTGTCCAGGTCCAGCAATGACCTCGGCACTGCCAGGGGCGACGCCATCTCGGCCGACATCCTGACCACCGACGCCGCACCACGCCGCGGTGACGAGCTGCGGATCGGCGGCACGGTCTATCGGATCGAGGAGGTGGAGCCGGACGGGATCGGCGTGTCGGTGCGCTGCACGCTGGGGACGGTGGCGTCATGACCACGGCGCAGGCAGATGGGCGCGCGGTGTCGGTGCTGCTCACCACGGGCGAGCTGGCGATGCTGCTGCGGAGCCTGACGAATACCGCAGCGCTGGCCGAGGCCGCCGGGGACATCGCCACGGCCACACGCCTATTCGCACGCGTGGACGAGCTGCAAGAGGTGGAGGCATGAACCGGCACCAGCGACGCGCCGCTACGGCGCAGAATCGGCAACAGCCTGGCCGAACCGACCTGATCGGCCTGTCCCTCGACATCCTCGCCAACGTCGCGGCGCCGACAGCAACAGGAGCCACGCTGATCCTGCCGTCCGGGGGAAGCCTTTACCTCCCGGCCGAGACCGCGCGGGCCTGGTGCGGCAAGTCCGTTGGCGCGGGGACGGCACACGCTGAGGGCACAATGCGATGACGCCCTTCCCTCAAGCCGATTCTCATGGCAGACCCGCAAACGGTTGGGGCCGCTCCTGGCAGAGCGGCCCCGTAAACCTCGCCGGGTGGCACCGGCGCGATCAATGCGGCGCTGGAGGCCGCAGGACATGGAACATCTGAACGACGCCCATGCGTTGGGCGACGATTACGCCAACGCGCCCGGTACTGTCCAGGGTGATGCACCCATCCTTCCTGCCTATCGGGTTGGTTCCGACACGTATGTGATCTGGTGCACCCACTGCCGCCGCTGGCACCGGCACGGCGCGGCGATGGCGGGACACCGGGTTGCGCACTGCACCACGCCCCGCTCGCCCTACTCGGCGACCGGCTACGTCCTTGAGGACGCCGGTCCGGCCACTGACGCCATCCTGGCCGACATGCGGCGGCGGAAGCCGCGGGGGGTGGCACGATGAACGCGATGAACGGCGCCCATGCCGTGGGCAGTGAACGCCCGAACGCAGCCCCCCGGCCCATCAACGAGCACGCGATCCCGCTGGCGCGATTGCCGATCAGGGTTTCGCGGTTCACGACCGCCACCCCGACCGGCCCTGCAATGGGCGACACGGAGCGGCTGACATGGAAGGCATTCACGCGCCTGTTCGGGCGGCGCCGCGAGGGCAGCAAAGACGGACCGAACATCGTCCTGGCGACGTTCCGGCCGGAGCCTGACGGGCGAGTCCGGCGCCTGAAGGCGAACGTCACGACCAGGACCGCCATCGCCCTGGACCTGGAGATGAACAAGGACACCGGGGATGTGCCGCCCCCCTTCCCGGAGGCAGTGGCGCGAGTGAAGGCCGCCGGATGGGCTGGCGTGGTCTACACCAGCCACAACCACGACCCGGAAGAACCACGGTACCGGATCGTGCTGCCACTGTCCGAGGAGATCGCGCCCGACCTGCCCGCGCCGGAAGTGGTGGCGGAGCTGCTGGGGCTTCGCGGGGTGCTGGACGAGTCGAAGCTCGGCGCCTCATCCGTGTTCTACCTCCCGAGCGGCGAGCCCGGGCGCCTGGCGCACCATGAGACCGAGATCATCCCCGGCCGCCCCGTTGACGCGGGCTGGATGCGGGAGAATGCGGGCGCCCTCCTGGCACGGCGCGAGGCCGAACGGGAGCGGCTACGGGCGGAAGCGCTGGCCGAGGCGGAGCGGCGACGGGCGGAGCGGCGCAAGCAGGGATACGACCCAGACGCCTCCATCATCGAAGCCGTACGCGACCGCCTCGACCTCGAGGCCGAGCTGGTCGCACATGGCTACGAGCGGAAGGGCGAGGGGCGATACCTCTACCCCGGATCAGAGACCGGCGTGCCCGGCGTCTATGTCCTCCGCGGCAGCGACGGCATCCAGCGCGCCTACAGCCACCACGCCGCCGACCCGCTGGCCGCGGGCAATCTGCCGAGCTGGTGCCGGGCAAAGGCGGTGGACGCGGTGGACGTGGTGACGATCCTCGACCACGGAGGCGACCTGAAGACCGCATTGCGGGAGCTGGCGAAGCGGTTCGGGATCGAGACCAGAGCCCGGCGCCCTGAGGAACCGCCTCCACCCTCCGGATACGAAGGACCGGAAGCCGAGGAAGAAATCGCTCCTCCTGCTGTCCCGGCGCAGCGGCGAGAGGGCGACACCGCCTCGTGGCCGGAACCTCTCGACTTCCTCACCGACGCCGAGTTGACCGGCGTCCCCGAGCTGCGGCCCGACCACATCCCCACCGCGATCGCCCCCTTTGTCTTCGACACCGCCGCCCGCATGGGTGTCGACCCGGCCGCCGTCGCCCTCTCCGCGCTGGTGTCTCTGGCCAGCGTCATCTCGGACGAATGGCAGATCCAGCCGAAGGCGTACGACGACACGTGGACCGAGGCCCCGCGCATCTGGGGAGCCATCGTCGGCGACCCGTCCATGCTGAAGACGCCGATCATCCGCGCCGCAACCGCTCCGATTGACAAGATGGAGGCGGAAGCCCGCGAGCGGCACGACCAGGCCATGCGCCGCTACCGGGCCGAGATGAAGGCATGGAAGGAAGCCGGGTCCGATCCCGAGGCCGAACCGAAGTCGCCGCGCCTCGACCGCTATCTGGTGGAGGGCACCACCACCGAGGCCCTGACCGAAGCCTTGCGCGACGATTGGCAGGCCACCCAGCACGCCCCCGCCGGGAAGGTGCTGGTGCGCCAGGACGAGATGTCCGAGTGGATCGCCAGCTTCGACCGCTACCGCTCCGGCGGCCGCGGCGGCGCCGACCGGGGCGCCTACCTGCGCCTCTACAACGGCGGGCGCTTCACCATCGACCGGGTGAACCGGGGCACCTTCGCGGTGCCGAACTGGTCAGCCTGCGTGCTCGGCGGCATCCAGCCCGGCCCCATCCGGCAGATCGCCAGCGAGGCCGCCGACGACGGATTGCTCCAACGCTTCTGCTACTGCGTCCCGGCTCACCAGGGGCGCGGAGAGGACCGGAGACCCAACGGGGACGCCCTTGCCCGGTATCGTGCCCTGTTCCCTGCCCTGGCCGCCCTGAAGCCTCCCGCCGGGTTCGGTAACACGACTCCCCGTCCCGTCGTGCTGCACGCCGAGGCGCACGCGCACCGGCTGGAAGTCCTTGATCTGGCGGAAGCCCTGGCAGCCATGCCGGACGCCAGCGACCGCCTGAAGTCGGCCCTGGGCAAGTGGCCCGGCCTGTGGGCCCGCCTGACCCTGCTGTTCCACCTGATCGAGCTGGCCGACGCCAGGGCGCGAGGGGAGGGGGCGTTTGTCGACAATGTCAGCAGGGGGGCTGCGACAACGTCGACACGCTACATGCGGGACATCCTGCTTCCCCATCTGCTCCGGGCCGAGGCCGTCATGTTCGCCACGGCACAGACCGGGCATGCGCGGTGGATCGCTGGCTTCATCCTGTCCAGGGGCGAGCCGCGCATCGCGACGCGAGACATCATCCGGGCATACCGTGCCCTTCAGGCTCCAGAGAAGCGCAAGGAACTTCAGGAGGTTATGGCGAGCCTGGAGGCGATGGGATGGGTCCGCGCAGAGCCTGCACGGGAAGGGCGCGAGGTGACTGCCTGGGAGGTGAACCCGCTCGTTCACACTGGCTTCGCGGCAAGAGCACAGCAGGAGCGGGAGGCCAGGGAAGCAACCAAGACGCGCATCCGGGCAACCCTTGAACGGCACCTGAAACGGGGGGGGACGCAGTGATGTCGACATTGTCGCTTGCGCGCGTGAAGACGGTAAGGCGTTTCCGCCCTCCCTCTTCTTCTCAGTCGCCTCCTTTCCCTCCTCACGCGCGCGCAAGCGACAATGTCGACAAACCGCGCCACCAGCCCCCGGGATTGGCCGACTTCCTCGCCCTTGCAGATCGTCTTGCCCGGCTGCGCCCCGACTGGACTCACCCCGAGGCGTTCTTCGAAGCCCGGTCCGACCTGGTCGCCGAGCTGCGACGGCTGGCGCGGGAGGCGGCATGACCTACCCGGCGCGCGACCTTCAGGTTCTCCCCCAGCCCGGCCATATGCGGGCAGCCAGCGCGCGCCGTGTCGCAAGGTACCAACCTTGCCTGAGGGTTCCGCCGCCGAGGTAGCGCCGGATGAGGTGATGCTACGCCGGGAGGTGTTCCCGCCAAGCGATACGGCGCGCCCTGGCCAGCCGCATTCCTGACGGCGGCGACCAGGACCCCGGAGAAGAATGCGCCGGGAGATGACGCGCCTGGCAGCACGGCGCGCGCAGGCCGCCCGCTTTCGCTCGGCACCAGATGGGACCCCGCCGCCGCCCGCCCGTGCATTCCGGGGCGCCATCCCCTATATGTCCGAGATGTACAACTCGGACAGAACGCCATGCCACCCCGTTCCATGACCACCGCCGTTGCCCGCGACCGCTTGGCCGAGGCCGTCAACCGCGTGGCCTTCGGGAAGGAGCGGATCACCATCACCCGCAGGGGCAAGGCCCTGGCCGCCGTGGTGCCGATCGAGGACCTGGCCGCCCTGGAGGCCCTGGAGGATGCGCGGGATGCAGCCGAAATCCGCGCCCGGCTGGAGGAGTGGCGGGAGAGCGGCGAGGCGGCGGTGTCCCTGGAGGAAGTCGCCCGTCGGCACGGCGTCGCGCTGTCCGGCAAGTGACTTGGCGCGTCTCCTTCACGCCGAAGGCCGAGCGCGAGCTGGCGGCCCTCGACGGACGGGTCCGGACCCGCATCCTGACCGCCCTTGCCCGGCTACAGGGCGACCCCTTTACCGCGCCCAACGTGAAGGCCCTGGTCGGTGGTGGTCACCGTCTCCGCGTGGGTGATTGGCGCGTGCTGTTCGAGGTGATGGGCGACCAGCTTGTGGTGCTGGTGGTGAAGGTTGGGCACCGCCGCGAGGTGTATCGGTGACCACCAGGGGGTGACCTCAACTCACCTCCTGTCCGGCCGCACAGGTGCCGCGCTGGCGGCTTTGCTTTTTCACCGTCAACAGACTGGTGCTGGGGCCTCGTCCCCCCGTTACACCAACTTTAGGTAACGCCGTTTCGGGATTGGGTAACGCAAATTCCGGGCGGCCGGGTAACACAAAATCCGAGGCGTGCAACACATTTCCCGAGATTCGTTGACGCGCAGATGGGGGCGCATAAGCGTTGATGCGTTGATGCGTTGTTTCACGTGAAACACCGAAGCGCATCAGCGCTCCGGTGCCACCGTCAGCCGCCGTTCCTATCCAGATACTCGCCGAGCGCTGCCTCGATCAGTGCCTGATGGGTCAGGCGGCGGCCCTGCCGTTCCTCGACCTGGGCCACGTACCGCCGGAGGCGCCGGTACTGCTCCGCTGTCAGGCGCAGGCTCAGGGTGTGCGCATATGCCTTCGGCTCGGCGATGCCGGGAGGTGTGGCGGGTAGCGTGGCATCCTCCTTGGGGACCGCAAGCGCGGCGAGATCAGATTTCGGTCGGGGCATTGCGCTCCTCCATCATCGTTTGCGTGTAGGCGAACAGGTCGCGCACCTCGTCAGCGGCCTTGCCCGTGAACTCGACAGCCGCCTTGCCTTCGATCGCGGCCGCCGGGAAGTCGGCCCGGAATCCGAGATGCGCCGGAGCAACCCGGCCGAGTGCCGCGAGCTGGCGCACCGCGCTGTCAGTCAGCCGGGACCGGGCCGGGACCTGGGACAGCACGAACGCCCATTGCCGCCCGGCAAGACTGCGCGCGATCGGCGCTGCGCCGAGCAAGTCATCTGGCGTTGGCCGCACGGGCACCAGCACCAGGTCGGCGCGGCCGAGGAGCTGGCGCAGGTAAGGCGGCTGTCCGGGTGGGGTGTCCACCACCAGCAGATCAACGCCAGCCGCAGCAAGCTCGGCTCCGGTGTCGGTGGGCTCGAACCGGACCAGGACAGGCGCTTCTGCGGCTCGGCGTCGGAACCAGCCGGACGTGGTGCCCTGCGGATCCAGATCGGCGAGTGCCACCGTCAGCCCTGCCATGGTGCCAGAGACGGCGACCTCGCGGGCAAGAGTACTTTTGCCACTGCCGCCCTTGGGTGTGTGCGCCACAAGAATGAACATGGCCGCAGCATAGGGCGCTCATGCGCTGATGCACAGACCCACGCATATCGACGCATCAGTAATGATTGAAGCATTGATGCGTTGATGGACTTTCGATAAACACCCCTGCCCGCCGATGGCAGGCGGCCCGGAGAGGCGGTGCAACGCCTCGATCCGGGCCTGACCAGATCGAGCTAATGGAGAGCCCGGATCATGGCCGATCCTGAGGATAGCACTTCCA
>NZ_OW485608.1 GCF_937425535.1 Rhodovastum atsumiense | reverse complement strand
CGAGCTGACGGACGGCTGGCGCATCTCGGCGGCCCTGGCGGTGGCCTGATATGGCCGACCTTGCGGGGGTAGAGCGGGCGCTGGTGGCGCAGGTCGCCACGGCGCTGGCACTTGGTGACGGCTACCGGGCCGGCGCGCTGGTGGCGAGCACCGGGGCGGGGCTGAAGGTGCGGGCCTACCGGGGCTGGCCCACCCCTGACGCGCTCGACGCCGACATTCTCGCCGGCGCGGCGCATGTGTCCGTGTTCTCGGACCCTGGGATGGGGCGGAACACGACGCGCTACCAGGATGCCTGGCATCCGGGGGCGACCGTCACGCCGACGCTGACGGTGAGCGTGGCGGGCTCCGTGGTGACCTTCGGCGGCGCCGGCGGGGCAGGGCAGGTGGCCGGGATCCAGGTCGGGCACGGCACCACCTGGACCGCCTACGCCTACCGGCTGACGGCGGCGGACACGCCAGCGACGGTGGCAGCGGCCTTCGCGGTGAAGGTCCTGGGCTCGAGCGCGGCAGGGCCGGTCCTGACGATCGCCACCAACGCCGAGGTGCAGGCCCGCGTCGTGGCGGATCAGCCGGCATGGATGGAGACGCGCCGGCAGGCCCAGGTCATCCGGGTTACGACCTGGTGCCCGTCGCCAGCGGCGCGCGATGCCGTGGCGGGGGCGGTGGACAACGCGCTTGCCCGGGTCCGATGGCTCCCTCTGGGGGACGGCACCTCCGCCCGGCTGATCTATCGGGGCACGTTCGTGACCGACGCGACCGGCAAGGACCGGATCTGGCGGCGCGACCTCCGCTACGAGGCAGAATACCCGACCACCTACGTCGAGGCGCGACCGGAATGCCTGTTCGTGCCCATCCACGTCGCGCTGAACGGCGCACAGACCATCATCATCGGGCCGGAAGCGGCCTAACCAGGGAACAGCATGGCATACCATCTCGTGGTGACGACGCCGTTCGGCGATCGCCAGCGTGGCGACACGATCACTGATCAGGCGGAGGTGGCGCGCATCCTCGCCGGTGAGCAGGCGGACAAAGTGGTCAAGGTCCAGGTGCCGGTCGAGACGCCGGCCGCGGTGCAGGAGGGCTGAAGCATGCCGATCGTGCAGCAGGGAAGCATCAACACGACGGCCCTGGTGGTCCCGGACTTGTATGTCCAGATCGTCCCGCCGCAGAACCTGGTGCTGAACGGCGTCCCGACCAACGTCGTGGGCGTGGTCGGCACCGCGAGCTGGGGGCCTGTCGGCAAGCCCGTCATCATCGGCACCATGGCCGACTATGCCGTCGCCTTCGGCCCGGTGATGAACCGGAAATACGACATGGGCACCCAGGTGGCGACCGCCGTCCAGCAAGGCGCGTCGAACTTCCGCTGCGTGCGCGTGTCCGATGGCACCGATACGGCGGCCGTCCTCTCGCTGGGGACCACCTGGCTGACGCTGACCGCGATCTACACCGGCAGCCGCGGCGGCAGCATCGTCGCCACCTGGGGGACGGGCAGCAAGGCCAACACCAGCAAGCTGACCATCGCGCTGCCCGGCCAGGTGCCGGAGGTGTTCGATAACCTGGGCGGCACCGGGAATGCGCTCGCGGTCGCCGCAGCGGCGGCGATCAACAACGGCCAGA
Organism: Rhodovastum atsumiense; assembly: GCF_937425535.1. Taxonomy (NCBI): domain Bacteria; kingdom Pseudomonadati; phylum Pseudomonadota; class Alphaproteobacteria; order Acetobacterales; family Acetobacteraceae; genus Rhodovastum; species Rhodovastum atsumiense. The sequence continues at coordinate 53,855 of NZ_OW485608.1, read as the reverse complement.
GCGCGCTGCGCGGCCCGTCGCAGCTCGTGACCGCGACGGCCGGCGCCGGCACCACGGCCCCGACCGCCGGCACGACCTCGACCGTCACCACCCAGGGCACGGACGGTGCGACCACGATCACGGCCGCCGTCCTGGTCGGCGTCGATACCATCCCCCGCAAGGGGATGTATGCCCTGCGCGGGCAGGGCTGCAGCATCGGTGTCCTGGCAGATGCGGATGACACCACGCAGTGGACCACGCAGGCAGCGTTCGGCCTGGCCGAGGGCGTCTACATGATCGTCTGCGGCCCGTCCGGCGACACGATCAGCAACGCCGTCACAACCAAGAACACGGCGGGCCTGGACAGCTATGCGGTCAAGGTCATGTTCGGCGACTGGATCTACTGGAACGATCAGGTCAACGGCGTGCTGCGGCTGGTCAGCCCGCAGGGCTTTGTGGCGGGCCGGCTGGCGAACCTCTCGCCCGAGCAGTCCAGCCTGAACAAGCCGCTCTATGGCGTCGTGGGCAGCCAGAAATCCGGCGCACCGGGCAGCGGGCAGGCCACCACCTACAGCTCGGCCGAGCTGCAGACGCTGTTCCAGGCCGGCATCGACGTGATCGCCAACCCGCAGCCCGGCGGCAATTTCTGGGGCGTGCGGTGCGGGCACAACTCGTCCAGCAACGCCGGCACCAACGGCGACAACTATACGCGCATGACCAACTACATCGCCGCGACGCTCGACGCCGGCATGGGCGATTATGTCGGGCGGGTGATGTCCGATGACTGGTTCCGCAATGTGAAGGCGACGCTGGACGCGTTCTGCACCAACATGCGCGGCCAGGGCATGATCGCCGATTATGGCGTGATCTGCTCGCCGCCGTCCGCGGCGAACACCAACAATCCGCAGTCGCGCGTGTCCCTCGGCTACGGCCAGGCGGATGTCCAGGTGCAATACCTGTCCATCAACGAGAAGTTCATCGTCAACGTGGAAGGCGGCCAGACGGTGCAGATCGTCCGGCAGAGCGCGGCGTAAGGGGGGCTGCACATGCCGATTGTCAATACAGGCGTCGGGGATTTCAACGTCGGCCGCGACTGCACCATCGTCATGGTGGGGCCGTTCGGGCGCGTGGATTTGCCGAACATCACGGGGTTCGATGCCCGCCCTGGATACGCGCAGGTTCACGTTGACCGCCTGGACGGGACACAGCTTCACGCGGCTCTGCCGAAGGGATGGAACGGCAGCATCGATCTGGAACGCGCCGGCCCGTCCGTTGATGATCTCATGGCCCTGATCGAGCTGGGTTGGTTCACGACCGGGCGGGTGAGCAACGGCAGCATCTATCAGTATATCCAGGAGCCGGATGGATCGCAGTCCACCTACCAGTTCGACAACGTGAGCTTCTGGATGGAGGACAGCGGCCGCTGGCAGGGCGACACCAGCGTGAAGCAACGCCTTGCGTTCAGTGCCAACCGCCGGCGGAAGGTGTAAGCCATGGTCGAGACCACCACTGTTGACGGCAAGCTGGTCGCCACGGACAAGAACGGGCGCAAGTATACCCTGCGCCCGCTCGGTCCGGAGAACGTCTTCGACATCCTCGAGGCGGCCGGAGAGCAGTCCACCAACCGCGGTCTGCTGGCGTTCATGGGGCCGGCGTTTTCGGTCGAGGCGATCGACGGTGTGCCGGTTCCCATGCCGAAGACGCTTCGCGATGCGCGCGCGCTCGTCGTCAAGCTCGGCGCGGCGGGGATGGAAGCTGTCAGGGCGGCCCTGGAAATGGATGCCTCTGCCGAGGTGGACGAGGCCGCCGCAAAAAATTGAGCCGGCACCCATCTACCTGGGAGGTTCTTTACCTCCTGGGGAAAGGGGTGCCGTGGGACGTGATCATGCAGATGTCTGCCACGCGGCGGCTCGGGTTCGTCGTCGCCGCTCGGGAGATGTCTGGCAAGGAGCGGTTTGACTGGACCGCTCAGAAGTGGGTGGAGGTTTCATGAAGACGTTCGGCAGCCTCGGAGCATTCCTCGCCCACCTCGCGACGCTGCCGGCGGCTGTCCATGAGGCCCAGAAGGAAGGGTTGAAGGCCGGCGCCAAGGTCGTGGAGCGCGAGGCCAAGGAAGAAATCGGGCGCTACCAGCCGGCGGCCGGCCCCTTCCCGGCATGGGATCGGCTCTCCACGGCCACGCTGGACGGGTTCAATCATCCACAGGCAGGGCATATCAAGGGCAAGCGCGAACTCGGCTATGCCCCGCCTGACAACCCGCTGCTGAGGGAGGGGCACCTTCGGGAAAGCATCTCTTCCGGACTGGAGAACGACCATACGGCCATTGTCGGCAGCGACGATGAAGTGGCGCTCTGGCAGGAGATGGGCACCCCGAACGCCCTCTACCCGATCCCGCCGCGCTCGTTCCTGGGGCGCGCAGCGTTCGTGAAGGGCGATGAGGTCGCAGAGGCAGTTGGCGGCCGTGTCGTGTGGGCACTCCGCGGGCTTCCGAGGCGGAACGACTAGAAGAAGAGGGTGGCGCACCAGAATCGGTGACCACAGCATGGGCACCGGACGTGACCCGCACGCCACTGCGGCAGACGAAGGCCGGTGCCGCAGCTCGGGCACCTCCGGATGACGCGCCGCGGTGGCTTCGGTGTCGGCGCGACTGGTTCTGGGACACCGAAAAGCCGATCTGCACTGCCGAGTTGGTCGGGATGAAGCAGCAGGACGCCAGTCTGGGCCGCAAGAGCGCGGGCGCTTGTGGTGAAGCCCGAGCTGGCCACGACGGCGGCGCGGTGAGCGCCATGATAGGCGACTGCGGCGTATGCCTCCTGGACGGCCCGGTTGCCGACCGGGGCCGTGTAGAGCTTGCACTGCAGCACGATCCGGACACCGGCCTTGGTGGCAATCACGTCCGCGCCCTGGTCGCCTGATCTGCCAACGCAACGCGCACACCAGCCGAGTGCCGACAAAATGGCGGCGCACTCTGCCTCGAACTGCGCCGGCGTGCTGCGGGCTGCAGGTCTCTCGTTCTCGAAGAAACTGGCGTCCATCTGTTGCGGGTGATGCTCGATGTCGATGGTTGAAGCCTACAGAGTTGGGATCACCCTCCTGCTCGACAGCAATGTCCCCCGAGAGGTGGGCGTGCTGTCCAGGGCATTCACGGAACTGGACCGCATCATAAAGCGGACTCAGATATCCGTAAACGAGTTGGCGGCCGGCATGCGCGGCCTCAACCGGGTAGGGCAGAGCGCTGCCGCGGCGTGGTCCCAGGCTGCCGCTGCAATGGAGCGGGCTGCCAATGCGGCGCGTCGCGCCGGTTCCGCGATGCCGATGCCTGGCGCCGGCGGTTACGCCGGTGGGGCTGCAGGGGCAGGGGGCGCTTCTCCACCATCTTCCGGGGGCGCACTGGTGCCGCTTGCTGGTGGGGCATTGGCAGGGGCCGCGGCTGGGGGCATTTTCGCTCGGTTCGGCGGAGGAGGCGCGATCCCCCCAGGGGGCACGCCGCCATTGGCGTTGCCGGGGCCAGGTGGCATTCCGCTCAATCCGCGTTTCAGCCCGGGATGGAAGGTTCCAAGGGTTGGTGAATACGACTACCTGCACGCTGGCATTGCGGCGGGGATGGCCGGGGGCGGCATCATGGCCGGGCTGCGGTCGGCCCTGGAGCAAGGCGCTGATGTGGCGCACCTGCAGGCCATTCTCGGCACGGACAAGCGGTTGCACCCGGACGCGCTCAAGGCAGCCCTGAACGTCGCATATTTTGCCACGCAGAAGGCCCCCGGATCGACGCTCGCCGGGAATATGGGGGCACTGATCGATCTGAAGACGGTCACCGGCGACATCGGCGAAGCCATGCTGATGCTCCCGGCGTTCGCTGAGCTGTCTACGGTGCTGAACACCGTTCAGAAGACGCGCACTGGCCGGGATGAGCCAGTTTACGCTGCGGCCAAGGCGCTTGAGATCCTCGGCAAGCTAACCGATGAGGTGACGGACCCGAAGACGGGCAAGAAGCGTGTCGAGTTCCACCCGCAGAACCTAAACAAGCTGCTCAGCAATATCGCCCGCGTCGATGTGGCGACTGGTGGCCGCGTTGATCCCGCCGAGATCCTGGCGTTTGCCAAGATGGGCGCTGTCCCAGGGATGATGATGTCGGACGAGTTCCTTTGGGAAATCGCCCCGGCCATGATCCAGGTCATGGGTGGCTCGCGGTTCGGCACCGCGATGATGTCCATGTTCCAGGTGGTCGAAGGCGAGCGTATGACCGCCAAGACCTATGATGCGCTTGCGAAGATCGGCCTCGCGAAGCAAGACCCGCATACAAAGGTAGTAGTAGACCCGAAAACGGGGCGCTCCAAGCGGACACGCGAGCAGGTCACGACGGAAGGCGTCTACGACAAGGAAATGATGTTCTCCAATACGCTCGAATGGGTTCGTAAAGCCCAGGAGAGGATGGAGAAAGCCGGCGTCCACGGCATTGAGGCGCAGATCAGGGCGCTCTCTGGGCCGGCGGCTCAAAGATCAACTTATGCTCGGCTTCTGGCTGATTTTCTCAAGGATATGCCAGCCATTGAAAAGGAGGCTGCGAACACCCGCAATGTTCGTCCAGACCTTCCGAAATATCTTCAGGCCAATGATCCAAAACTGAAATTCGCGGCTTTCCAGGCATCTCTGGAAAAATTCCTAGCGATGCTGGGCGGACCACTTATGGATCCGGCCATCAAGATGCTCGATTCTCTCACAGACAAGTTGAACAAGATTGCCGATTGGGAGAAGGAGCATCCACGCCTGACCGAGCTGGCAGGAACAGGGGGAGGCTACCTTGGTGCGGGACTGCTCGGCCTGATGGGACTGAGCATCGGTTCGTTCTTCCTCAGGCCGGGGGCGCGCGTGCTCGGGAAGATGGCAAGCCTCGCGGCTCCGGGTCTGTTCGCCGGGGGCGCCGCCACAACTGGGGCGGCAGGCGCCGCGGCCGCCATTCCGCAGCTTGCCCTTGTCGGCGGCACGGCCTGGGGCATCGGCAGTGCACTGGACTGGGGGCGCGAAAAGCTCGAGGAAGCGATCTGGGGCAAGACCTACGTCGAACTCCGGAAAAAGCTGGAGGCCGAGCGTGCTGAGCGGGCCAAGCGTGAGATCGGGAACATTGGCTCCTGGATCTTCGGCAATGGCTCAGTAGGCGGAATCGGCCGGCTGCTGTTCGGAGAGGCCACGCCAGCGCACGCGGCGACGCAGGGGCCGGTTCCCGTGACCGTCGTGCGATCTGGTGGGGTTGGTGAAACGCAGGAGGCGATCCCTGTGAAGGTCGCGCCCGATAGCGCCGATGCCCTGTCCAGGCAGGTGGCCGAGGCCGTTAAGCATGGGCTGGAAGGGGTGGGGGTCTATCTCGACGGGCGAGAAGTCGGGCGCATCGTCGCGCGTGCCATCGCAGACAACATGAATCGCGCTCCATCCGGCCCGGCTTCACCAGACATCCGCATCAATCCGTGGGGTGGTCAGTAATGGATATCACTGGCCTGATCGGCCGCGTTGACGCCGCGGCCTCCATCCTCTTCGGGGGTGATGGGGCCGTCATGCTTGGGGACTTCACCTTCCAGGATTACGAGGTGCCCGAGCGCATTTGCTGGCCTCGCCAGCAACAGCTTGTCGTGCATCGGTTACCCGGTGGGAACCGGGTGATCGATGCCATGGGGCCGGATCCGGGGGAGATCGCCTGGTCCGGGTTCATGCTCGGGCCGGACGCGTCGGATCGGGCGCGCGAGCTGTCCTGGATGTGCGATGCCGGCGACGCGGTCCCTCTCTCCTGGGGAGATCATGTCTACACGGTGGTGATCGGCACTTTCGTGCCGGACGAGGGCTTCCACCGGGTCGATTACCGGATCACCTGCACGGTCTTGCAGGAGGAAGTGGCCGAAGCCGATCCGGGATGGCTCGACGGGATCAAGAACGACATCAACGAGACGCTCGGGTTCGACATCTTCGCCGCCGGCTCGGCGGCGCTCGGCGCGGCGCAGAAGGTGGCCGGGCTCGCCGCGGCGGTGACGGGCGGCAGCAGCGCGGCCGTGAGCGCCCTGTCCACCGTCAGCGCCGTCAGCGGCGGCGTGTCGCTGGCCTCCGGGGCAGTGTCCAAGATCGCGTCGGCCGTGGACGGAGCCAGGAGCATCCTGTCTGCCTCGGACGGCGGGATCGCATCCATCGCCGCTGCGGCGCCGTCCGGGGGGCTGATCGGTTCCGTGGCCTCGCTGGCGCGGGCGGCGAACCTGTCCGGGGTGTCTGCGCAAGCGGCTGGGGCGACTGGTTACCTCGGCCGGGCCGCGCGGAACGCAGCATCTGGGGGCTGACATGCGCACCATCACCGTCATCGGCGGCAATCTGTTCCGGATCGCCGCTGACTACCTGCGCGATGCGACCCAGGCGACGCGGATCGCGGAGGTGAACGGCCTGTCCGATTTCGTGCTGTCCGGGCAGGTTACGCTTCGCATCCCGAATGCGGATCCGTCCGCTGCCGGCGGGGTGCCGGATCAGTCATGAGCGGCACGAACGGGCCTCCGGCCGCGGGCGTTCGAGCGCCCAGGCTGCTCATCCTGGCCAACGGGGTGGAACTGCCGGGCGCGGTATCGGCGGACGTGGAGCAGAACAGCGCCTATCAGGCGGACAGCTTCCGGGCCGAGATCACGCTGAACGCGCCCGGTGGCCAGACCGCGGCGTGGTGGGCAGACCAGCCCACGTTGCTGTTGGATATCCGGGTCAGCATCGACGGGGGGAACGCCTGGACATCGCTCATCCAGGGGCAGGTCGAGCACCTGAGCATCCATCCGGACACGGGCCGGATCGAGGTGGACGGGCATGACCTCTCCATGCGGCTGGTGGAGGCGAAAACGCAGGAGGCGTTCCAGAACCTGACCGCCTCGCAGATCGCCGCGACGCTGGCAGCACGGCATGACCTCAAGGCGGACGTGACGGTCACCACAACCCCGGCTGGCCGCTACTACGAGTTGGACCACACCCATGAAAGCCTGGGCCAGTTCAGCCGCGTGACGACGGAATGGGAACTCCTGGTGTGGCTGGCCCAAAAGGAGGGGTTCGACCTCTATGTGACCGGCGAGACGCTGCATTTCCATCCGGCGACGGAGATCGACACCCGCAACCCCTACGTGGTCGATTACCAGCCCCGCGCACCGGGGGCGCCCTATCCCGTGTCCGGGGTGCAGGACATCCGCTTCGAGCGGTCCCTGACCCTGGCGCGGGACATCGAAGTGGTGGTCCAGAGCTGGCACGCGAAGCAGGGGAAGGCTTTCAAGAAGGTCGCGAAGGCGATCGGGGCCAAGAGCGCCGCCGCGGCGAAGTCGGCGACCCAGGTCGGCACCTCCACGCAGCGGTTCGTGTTCGTGATCCCAAACCTCACGGAAGCTCAGGCGCAGGCCGAGGCGAACAAGCGCCTGGCGGAACTGAGCAAGCACGAGAAGAACATCACCTGGCAGGGGCCGGGCGACGTGATCCTGTCCCCCAGGAGCATCGTGGATCTGCGGGGGACGGGGGCAGCCTTTGACCAGCGCTACTACGTCAACACCGTGTCAAGGCGGATCGAATTCACCGGCGGGTTCGGTATGTGGGTGACCCTGAAGAACCACGATACCAGATCGCAGGCGGCGCTGACCTGATGGACATTCGATGGACGCAGGCGATCCGACGCGTGGTGTCGGAGATGCTGAGCATGCAGCCGCGGCCCCGATGGGGCATCGTCCGGTCGGTCAACGCCGCTGATCAGACGGTCCGGGTGCTGATCCAACCGGAAGGGGTGCTGTCCGGGTGGTTGCCGGTTGTCCAGGCCGCGGCGTCCGGCGGTTGGGGCGTGACTGCGCTCCCGATGCCGGGCGACATGGCTCGGCTGGAACCGGACGGTGATTCCTTCGCGGTGACCGGGTTCGCCCACAACGATGGCAACCGGCCGCCGGCGCCGCCGAATGCCCCGGGCTCCGGTGGGGCGCCGAGCACCGGCAAGGCCGAGGCCGTCGCTGGTGAGGTGATCCTGCAGCACAGGAGCGGCAGCGTGATCCGCCTTTGCGCGGATGGGACCATCTACAGCCGCGGCACCTGGCGCCACGACGGGGACATGACCGTCAACGGCAACATGACCGCCGACCTCGATGTGAAGGCCCTGCAGAACGTCCGAGCGGTTCAGGATGTGACCGACCGCGACATGCAGCACGGTTCGGTCCGCGACCTCCGCGACGCCTACAACGCCCATCACCACCCGGTGCCCAACGTCGAGCCCGGCCCGGCGACGATCGACAGCAACACGACGGATCACCCGGTGGAGTGACATGGCCGATCTGGCGCATACCATGGGTTCCGACCTCTCGGTCGGCGCCACGGGCGACCTCGCCCTTTCGACAGGATCCCAGGCCGGGCAGGAGAGGGTCCTGCGCCGGCTGCTGACGAACCCGACCGACTACCTGTGGGACCTGGGCTACGGCGCTGGGCTGCCGGCCATGGTCGGCCAGCCGGCGAATGCACAGCGCATCGCGGCGATCGCGCGGGCGCAGATGCGGCAGGAGGCGGCCGTCGCGTCCAGCCCGGCCCCGACCGTGACCGTCTCGGCCCAGGATGACGGCACGGTGGTCGCCTCGATCCGCTACGTCGATGCCGATACCGGCGAGACGCAAACCCTGACCGCTCCGGTGACCTGATGGCAACACTTTCCCTCCGCACCTTCGCGGATTGGCTGTCGCAGCAGGCGGCGGCAGTCCAGGCGTCCGCATCCTCGCTGCTCAACGTGGCCTCGGGGACCGTCCTCCGGGCGATCCTGGAGGCGAACGCCAGCGTCGCGCTGTGGATGCAGTGGCTGATCCTCCTGGTGCTGCGCACCACCAGGCTGTCCACCAGCACGGGAGACGATGCGGACAGCTTCGTCGCCGATTTCGGCCTGGAACGGCAGGCTGCGACGGCGGCAACGGGCTCCGTCACCTTCTCGGCGTTCACGGCGCCGACCTCGGCGGTGGCCATCTCGACCGGGACCGTCGTCAAGACGGGGGACGGATCGGTCAGCTTCGCCACCACGGCCGGCGCGACCTTGGCGGCCGGTGCTACCTCGGTCACCGTGCCCGTCCAGGCGCAGACGGCCGGCACGGTCGGCAACGTCCTGGCGGGCACCATCACGCTGATCTCGGCGGCGCTGCCGGGGGTGGACACCGTCACCAACGCGACGGCCTTCACGAACGGGGAGGATGCCGAGACCGATGCGGCGCTGCGGACGCGCTTCATCAACTACATCAACACCCGCTCGCGCGCGACGCCGGCGGCGGTCGAATATGCCGTGACCTCCGTCCAGCAGGGGCTGTTTGTGCAGCTCGCCGAACGGGTGGACGGCTCCGGCGCGGCCCGGGATGCGCACACGACGGTCTATGTGGACGACGGATCCGGCTCACCGAGCGCCGACCTGATCGACTCGGTAGCCGCGGCCGTTGAGGCGGTGCGCCCCCTCGGCGGGACCTATGAGGTGCATGGGCCGACCGTGGTCCCCGCCAACGTGGCGCTCACCGTGACCGCGGCATCCGGCTACGCGCACGGCGATCTGGTCGGGCCGGTGCAGACCGCCATCGCGGCCTATATCGACGGGCTCGGGATGGGCGAGGCGCTGTCCTGGACGCGCTTGATCGCGGTGGCCTACGGCGTGGACGGCGTCGGTGGCGTGTCTGGCCTGACGGTCAACGGCGGCACGGCGAACATCGGCGGCGCGGCCGGCAGCGTCGTGCGTGTCTCCACCGTCACGGTGTCCTGATGGCAATTGGGGATCAGGCCGATTTCGTCGGGCGGCTGCGCTCCGCGCTGCCCGGACGATGGTTTCCCGACGATGCGCCGGTGCTGTCGGCCCTGCTGTCCGGCCTCGCGAGTGCCTGGGAGAGTATCTATGCGCTGCTGACCTACACCAAGGCCCAAACCAGGATCAGCACGGCAACCGACGTGTTCCTGGACGGCATCGGCGCTGACTTCTTCGGCGTGGATCTCCAACGCCGGACAGCCGAGAGCGACACCCAATACCGGCGGCGGATCAAGCGCGAGCTGCTGCGCGAGCGCGGGACGCGGGCGGCGGTCATCTCGGTTCTTGAGGATCTGACCGGGCGGACACCACGGGTGTTCGAACCAGCGCGGCCGGCGGACACCGGGGGGTATGGTGCCGGTGGCTGCGGCTATGGTTCGGCCGTCGCTCTCTTTGACAGCCGGGGCTCGCCTGGGACCTATGTCGGGGCCGATGGCCTCGTGCATACGGCCGGCCCCTACACGCCCCGCTACGACTACTCGTCCGGTCCCGCAGCGCTGCTGAATGAGTCGGGGGCGACGAACTACTGCCCGTATTCGAACCTCCAGAATGGGGGCACCTGGGGCGGCTGCACGGTGACGCAAAATGCCGTGGTGGCGCCGGACGGCACAATGACCGCAGCGCAGATCACCGCGCCCACAGCCGGCGGGGCGACCAGCGCGAAATACGCTTCACCGGACATTGGCACATACACGCCATCGGTCTGGCTGCGCGCCGACGCTGCAACCACGGTTTCGTTCTATTCCATGTGGAATGATTCGACCGGCTCACAGAAGGTATCGCGGCTGGACATCGCGTTGACGCCGACGTGGCAGCGTTTTCGGTTACCCACCATCACCACACAAGCGGGCGCGCAGAACGTTTACTGGCAGACCAACCTGCTGGCAGGCACGACGATTTACGCGTGGGGCACGCAGATCGAACCCGGCACGTCCATGTCGTCGCTCATCTATACGAACGGCGGCCCGGCTACCCGCGATGCCGATGTCATCTGGTCTCCGCAGTCGGGCGGCGGCTGGGGATCTCTGGACCTGCCAGGCCAGTGCTTCGTCGAGGCATACCGTCCCACATCCGGCGGCATCGCCAATGTCGGCGGATACTACAGCGGCACGGGGTGGGCCGGCGGCGGCTACGGGGCTGGCGCCATCGAATACCTGTCGGCTGACATGGTTGGCGACCGCGTGACCGACGACGAAATCAACGACGCAATCGCCCGCACGATGCCTTCGGGTTTCGTGGCCTGGGCGCGCATCACCTCCTGATCGGAGCTTCCATGGACCGTACGATCGTTTACCCGGGCGCAATCCCGCTGGATACGCATGTCCTGCAATCGCAGCGGGATGCCATGGTCGGCCTCGGCGCGCTGCTGCAGGCCGCGTTCGGCACCAGCACGCTGGTTGACGGGCTCGCGTGCACTCCGACCTCGCCGGCGTCGCTGAGCGTGCAGGTCGGGCCGGGCAGCATCATTGCCCTCGATACCGTCGATGACAGCGCGTTCGGATCGCTCGCGGCGGATTCCTCGAACCTCGTCAAGCAGGGTATCAATCTCGGGACCACGGCACTCGGCCCCCTGTCGGCGCCGACCACGGCCGGTCAGTCCCGCAACTACCTCGTGCAGGCCACGCTGGGCGAGACGGACGGCACTCCGGTGGCGCTGCCCTACTACAACGCGGCCAACCCAGGCGTGCCCTACGTCGGCCCGAACAACAGCGGCGCGGCGCAGAACACGCGTAGGCCGCAGACCGTTACCCTCGGCCTGAAGGCCGGTGCGGCGGCGACCACGGGCAGCCAGGCCACGCCATCGGCCGACAGCGGCTATGTGCCCCTCTATATCATCACCATCGCCTACGGGCAGACCACGATCACGGCCGGGAATATCGTCCGGCATTCGCAGGCACCCATTATCCCGGCGAAACTCGGGGCCGGCATGGTCCCGGGCTTCGCAAACATGCAGGTGTTCACGGCGAATGCTGCCTGGACTGTCCCGGCCGGCGTGACCCGCATTCGTGCACGCGCTTGGGGGGGCGGCGGAGGTGGGGGCGGGGCAACCGGCTCGTCCTCGGCTGGTGGCGGTGGCGGCGGTGGTGCCTATGCCGAGGGAACCTACACTGTCACCTCTGGCCAGGCATTGGCGATTACGGTGGGTTCCGGTGGCACCGCAGCGGCCGGTGCGAACGGCACGAACGGCGGTGCATCATCTGTCGGATCGCTGCTCACCGCCGGCGGCGCATCTTGGGGCGCTGTTGGGGCGAGCGGGTTGGGCACCTATGGGTATGGCGGGACAGCTACCGGCGGACAGATCAATATCAGTGGGCAGACCGGCCAGTCTGGGTCGCTGATTGGAACGGCTCCTGCGGGCGGGACTGGCGGGGGGGCGTTCGGATCCGGATCTGCCCCGTTCGTAACCGGCACGTCCACCGGATCGTCAGGCCCCTTCCCTGGCGGAGGTGGCGGTGGCGGATCCAGCGGTTCTGGCGCCGCTGTTTCCGGTGGAGCCGGCGCTGCTGGCCTTGTCATCATCGAGTATTGACCTATGGCATACGCACTGATCTCCCCGGCTGGCATGGTGGCGCAGGTTGCCGACGCCAAATTCGACGTTCACAGCGATTGGACCTGGGCAGAGTTGGCCGCTGGCACCACGGCCTCCGCTGGAGATGTGGCGTCGAAACAGACTGACGGCACTTGGACATTTGCCGCGCCATCCCCGGTGATTGTGGATCTCGTCTCTGCAGCACGGGCTGCACTGGACGGATCCGACATCACGGCGCTGCGTTGCTTTAAGGCTGGCGTTGCATTCCCGGCCGAATGGCTGACCTACGTGCAGGCGCTGCGCGCGATCGTCAACGGCACGGACACCAGCTCCACCGCGCTGCCGGCGCGGCCCGACTATCCCGCCGGGACCTGATCCTCGGCCCAGCCTGATCGGCTGACCTGCGGCCTTCTGGTGGCCGCTCCCCTCACAAGGAAATCGATATGGACGACCAGACGTGGCGCGACATCGCGCACACGGCGGCGACGGCTGGCGGCCTGGGGTTGCTCGGCCGGCTCCTGGCCTTGGCTGCGCACCGGCGCCCCCTCGGGTGGAGCCTGCTGTGGGAGGTGCCGACAGCAATCGGAATGGGGTGGATCGGCCAGGGGCTCGGTGAATGGTTGGGGCTGCTCGGGTTCCCGCGGTTCGCCCTGATCATCAGCATCTCCTATGTTGGCCCGCGCCTGATTGATGCGGCGGTGGTGGCCGTCCAGGCTCGGATCGCGGGGCGGGTGCTGTGACGGACGACGTGCAGCGCGCGGCCGGCCTCCACAAGCTGGCCGTTGCGGAAGGTGCTGTCCCCATGGGGCAGCACGTCTGCACCGGGCGCCGATCGGCAGTCTGGGAAGTCGCGGAGCGGGCAGGGTGGACGCGCAACGTCGCGCTCGCCCGGCTGCGGGAGGCGGAGAGACAGGGGCTGCTGTCGCCCCCTCCGGCTGACTTCGAGGTGCCGGACCTGCCGGACGAAAACCCGGATGTGGACGCGCTGATCGAGGCGCGCACCGCGGCCTTCCGGCGCAAGCAGGTGTCCCGTGAGGCGCGACGGCTGATCCCCGTGACGGTCCGGCTGGATGGGCCGATCGGGATCCTCCACATGGGAGATCCCCATGTTGACGATGACGGGTGCGACTGGCCTCGGCTTCGCCGGCATGTCGACTTGGCCCAGACCACGAAGGGCCTATTGGCCGGCAATGCCGGCGACATGACGAACAACTGGGTGGGCAGGCTGGCCCGCCTCTACGCCGCGCAGTCCACCACGGCGGCGCAGGCGTGGAAGCTGGCCGAGTGGTTCATCGGCGCCGTCCCTTGGCTCTACCTGATCGGGGGAAATCATGACGCCTGGAGCGGCGACGGCGACCCGGTGAAGTGGATGGCCAAGCAAGCCGGCGTTCCCTACGAGACGCACGGCGCACGGCTCGCCCTGCATCTTCCAAACGGGCGCGAGATCAGGGTGAACGCGCGGCATGATTTCCGCGGTGCGTCGCAATGGAACCCGGCGCATGGGCCCGGGAAGGCGGCGCAGCTCGGGCCGCCCGACCACATCTTCGTCTGCGGGCACAAGCACGTCTTCGGGCAGGGCTGGCACCGGCAGCCGAACGGCGTGTGGTCCTGCGCGCTGCGGGTGGGCACCTACAAGGTGTTCGACGGCTACGCCGATGCCCTCGGCTTCCCGGAGCACAACCTGCCAGCCGTCGTCACCCTGATCTTCCCCGACGCAGACGAGGAAGGGCTGATCGAGGTGGTCAAGGATCCGGAGCGCGCGGCCGAGTTCCTGACATGGGCTCGGGCGCGGCATGCCGCCGGCAAAACGGTGCGGCCCTGTGAAGCGAAAGCCGCGTGATGCCCTGCCGCCGCTGGCCTCTGGGCCGATAGCGGACGGGGCGCGGGCGGCGCTTGAAGCGCTGCTCGCCGAGGGCGTCAACGCGGCGCTGATCAAGGTGGAAACCAGAGACGGCCGGACGCTGCAGCGTGTGGTCCCTGACCTCGGCTGCATCGCGACCGGGCTCGAAATGGCGGAGGTGGACGAATGAAGCTGATCCTGCTGAACGGGCCGCCCCGGGCGGGGAAGGACACTGCGGCCTCGGCCATCCTCGCGCGCATGACCGGCGCGGTCCGGCTCGGGATGTCCTACCACCTGAAGGAGGCCACGCACGCGGCCTATGGCATGCCGGGCCGGCCGCACGACGCCTATGAGGCGGTGAAGGACGTGCCCAATGCGGACTTCTTCGGGCAGACGCCGCGCGCCGCCTACATCGCGCACTCGGAACGCTACATGAAGCCGCTGCACGGCGCCGATGTGTTCGGGCGCATCTTCGTGCGGCGGGCACTGGCGCTGAACGTGCAGACGATCGTGGCGCCGGATGCCGGCTTCGCCGATGAGTGGACGCCGGTCATTGCCGAGTTCGGCGCCGGGAACATGCTGCTGATCCGCGTCCACGCGGAGGGGAGGGGGCGCACCTTCGCCGGCGACAGCCGCAGCTTCATCAGCCTGCCGGGCGTGGTGACGGTGGACTTGCACAACGACGGGGACCGGTCGGTCTTCGAGCGCCAGGCGGTGCATGCTGTCCTCGACTGGGCATGGGCAGGGGAGGCACTGGCCGCGTGAGCTACTGGTATATCTGTTCGCCCTACACCCGCTATCCCATGGGGCGAGAAGCCGCATTCAGGATGGCCTGCCGGGTGACGGCGGCGCTGATCCGATGCGGGGTGCCGGTGCTGTCCCCGATCTGCCATTCGCATCCGATCGCCGAGCACGGGGATATCGATCCGACCGATGTGGAGCTGTGGCTCCGGGCCGATGCGCCACTGATGGCGTCGGCGCGAGGGCTGATCGTGGTCAAGGCGCCCGGGTGGCGCCAGTCGGTCGGGATCGCGGCCGAGATCGCCGACTTCACCCAGGCCGGCAAGCCGATCGTGTTCATGAGCGTGCGGGAACCGCTGGTCATCCCGCGGGAGGTGCTTCCGTGAGTTTGGACCGCTTCAACGTGTGCCTCCCCTTCGTGCTGCGTGAGGAGGGGGGATACAGCAACGATCCGCGGGACCCCGGCGGCGCGACCAACCTGGGCATCACCATTGCCACGCTGACGCGCTGGCGCGGCAGGTCGTGCACACCGGCAGATGTGCGGGCGCTGACCCGAGACGAGGCGGCGGAAATCTACCATGCGCAGTATTGGAACGCCCTGCGCTGCGGCGACTTGCGGCCCGGCCTCGACCTGTTGGCGTTCGATGCGGCGGTGAACCCAGGGCAGGGATGGGCCGCGCGCGAGCTGCAGCGGCAGGTCGGCGCCGAGGTGGACGGCCTGGTGGGACCAATGACCGTGCTGGCCGCACGCGGCGCGGACACGCGTGCCATCATCAACGGCATGTCGGTCGCGCGGGCGGCCTATTACCGGAGCCGGCCGGGCTTCCGGACCTACGGCAACGGCTGGCTCGGGCGCACCGACCGGTGCCGCGATGCTGCGCTGGCCGCTCTCACGCTCGTGGCGGCCTGATCCCGCCGCCTGCGGGCGGCTCCCCGAAAATCTGGAGTCTTGCATGACATCCGTGCTGCAGAAGCTGCGCGCGCGTCTCGCCGCCGTGGATTGGGTCGCAGTTGCCCGATGGGTTGCCGCCAAGTCCGCTGAGCGCACAACGCGGGGCGGCGCGCTCGGCCTGCTCGCCTTGGCGCTCGGTGTGTCCATCTCGCCCGAGCGTCTGGACGCCATTGCCTCGCTGATTGGCCTGGCGGCGTCGCTGTGGCTGGTGGTGATGCGCGAGCGCCCGCCCGGGCCGCCGCCGGGAGGGCAGCCATGAGCCGGCTGTCAGCCAAGCTGCGTGAGCTCAGTAGCCAGCATGGCCGCATGCTCGGGTTCTGGTGTCCCGGCTGCCAGGAAACGCACGCCGTCACTGTCGATGGCCCGAATGCGAACGGCGCGCGGTGGTCCTGGGATGGCAACGCCGACGCGCCGACGTTCTCGCCGTCGGTGCTGGTTACCAGCGGGCACTACGTCTCGAGCCACAAGCCTGGTGATTCGTGCTGGTGCAATTACGAGGCCCGGCTCGGACGCAAGGCGCCGTTCCTGTGCCATCGCTGCCACAGCTTTGTCCGTGCCGGCCGGATCGAGTTCCTCAGCGACTGCACGCACTCGCTCGCCGGGCGGACCGTGGACCTACCCGACTGGCCGGCGGCGGAGGATGTGGAATGATCACCGCCCTGCTCTCGCTGCTGTCCGGGACGGCCGGCCGCTACGTGGCGATCGGCCTCGCCGTGGTGGCGGTGATCGGGGCGGCATGGGGCGCGGTGGCGCTCCATGACCGCGATGTCCGGGCGGCGTTGGTCGCCCAGCAACAGGCCGCGCAGGTCGCCGCCGATTTGGCGCAGCAACGCCGCGTGACGGCTGCCCTCGGCACCGCGCTGGCCGCGGCCAACGCGCGGGCGGCGGAGACGGCCGACATCAAAGAGGCAATCGACCATGCAACTGCGACCGATGGCTGCGCTCAGTCTCCTGCTATGCGCGCTCTCCTTGACGGCCTGCGCAAGCGGGCCAGCACCAGCGCCGCGGGCACAGATTCCCGCGGCGCTGCTGACGTGCGCGGCCGAGCCAGCACCGCCGGCAACGGCCAGTGACCAGGCCCTGGCACGGTGGATCGTGGATCTGTCCAGCGCCGGGGCGGAGTGCCGGGATCACCTGGCGCGGGTGCGGTCCCTGGTGGCCAGCGAGGTGACGCCATGACCCGTCCGTTGTTCACCCTGGTGGCCGTCCTGCTGCTCACCGGCTGCGCTGCCCGGCAGGCGCGCGAGGCCCGGACCTGGGCAGTCGGGCGCACGCTGGCGGAACTGCAATCCTGCATGGGCGTGCCGGACCGGACCGCGCCACTGCCGGACGGCGGATTGGTGGCCCAATGGGGCCGGTCCGAGGCTGCGACATCCGCGTCCCTGCCGTTGTTCGCCGATTTGGCGCTGCTCCCGGTTACCTGGCCGATCTCGCTCGCCAGCGCGGGCTCGGTATCGGTGGGGTCTGCGGCCTCCTGCCGGGCGATCGCCACGGTTCGGGGCGGCCGAGTCGAGTCTCTCCGCTATGCCGGGGACAGCGATGGGGTCAGCGGGAGGGATGCGGTGTGCGCACCAGTGGTGCGCGGCTGCGTGCGGGCGGATCGGTGAAGGATGTGTGGCCCCGGGGATCGCTCCCCGGGGTCTTTTTTGATTCTGGCGCTGGCTGGCTTCGGTCTGGGGGAGGGCAGTTATCGCGTGATCGCAGCGTCAGGAGACTCGCGGTTTTCCTCCGTTTTTTCGAATTGTGGCAGCGTATCATCTTTCATGGGAATCGGAGGTTATCACGTGTGAGGCCGGGAAATGGGATATCCACAGGCCGGTGTGGAGTCTGGGGGCGCTTGTGTGGAGTCTGGGGGCGCTGTGGATAACTCTGGCTGTGGAGATTCAATGCCTTACAAAGTTATCCCGTGGAGTCTATGGGCGCAGAACTAATATAAGAATCTAATATCTTCCAAATAGCTTGCGCCCCCAGACTCCACATTGACCGGCGGCAATGGATACCGCCATGGTCGCCCCATGGGCACCGTCCACCAGTTGATCCTGCGCGATGGCATTGAAGTGGCTCGTCAGCAGGCGGTCACCAAGCACGACCGCTCCGTGGTTGAGGCAGCGTATCAGGTGCTTGGGGATGACGCTGACCGGGTCGGATTCACGTATTCAGGGTTCGCCCTCACTTCTTTGCCCCACAAGCCCGTGGATGGCCTTCTGTGGCGTCGGGAGAGCGCCGGCCTTACCCTCATGCTGGAAGCCGGTCATGACCGCGCTGGCAGCGCTGTAGGGCTGCCATACGGCTCATATGCCCGGTTCATCCTGCTATTCCTCCAAAGCCAAGCCGTTAAGAGCCAGTCGCGGGATATCGAGCTTGGCCGCTCCATGCGCCAATGGCTTGAAACGATGGGACTCTCAATCGGAGGAACGACCTACCGGCTGGTGAACGAGCAGGCCCGGCGCATCTCATGGTGCCGGCTGACCTTCTACGCCGATCGCGCGGGCCGAGAAATCATGCGGCATGGCGGGTTCGTGGACGGGGCGATATCGCTGACGGCCGATGAGGGACCGCAAGGAGCGCTATGGCAAGAGCGCGTTCTGCTCAACGAGCAATTCTATCAGGCGTTGGTTTCCCACCCCGTCCCAGTCAGCGAAACGGCGCTGCAAGCAATCGGTGCGCGCTCTCTCGTGCTCGACGTGTATGTGTGGCTTGCCTACAGGCTGCACGCGCTCAAGGGTGATGTGTCGGTGAGCTGGTCTGCCCTGCATGCGCAATTCGGTGGTGGATTTACCCGCCTACGGCGCTTCCGATCGCACTTCCTGGAATCCCTGCAACTCGCCCTGGCCGCCTACCCTGATGCACGGGTAAGCGCCTCTGAAACCGGCCTCGTGCTCCATCCGTCAAAACCGCCTGTTCCTCCCCGCTTGATCGCCGCCAAGCGCCCATAGACTCCACACCTACGGGTGGTGTTGGCGGTAGAACTCCACGATCTCTTCCAATAGGTTCTGGATCGGCATCCGGCGCACGAAGGCGCGCACGCGGATCCATTCCTGCAGCTCCGGAGGCAGCCGGGCGCTCACTGAGACGCGAGGGGCCTGCTGCGGTGGCTCCCTCACCAACTGCGGCGCCGATGATGGAACCTGCTTTGGAGCCGATCTGCGCGGCGCAGGCGGCGGGGATGGTTCTGGCGCGGTTGCGGGGGCGGCCTGTGCCTCCGTGGGCTCTGCCGCAGCCTCTTCGGGTGCCGGCGTGGGCGGTGGCGTGACCGGAGCGGCCTCCCCCTTCTTCACCGGTACCAGACCGGCGGTCAGCCTAGCCGGCGGCTGCGACATGACGCATCTCCCTCCCTGCCATTGCTCCCGCCAGGAACGCCCATAGCTCGGAGATTTCACGGGCTGCCTCCCCCCGTGGCTCCACCTCCCCTGCCGTCCGTCCATCAATCATGGCATTGACGTAGGCCACCCGGTTGAACAGGAGGCCGGGGGCGACCGGCCCATGCTCGCTGAGCGCCGCTCTTGCGTCTTCGTTCAGCCGGGCGCGCTGGATGCACATGTTGACCACGAACAGCATCTGCCGACCTTCCGCGCGAACCAAATCAACCGTCGCGCCAACGGCGCGCAGATCCTGCGGACTCGGTTTTGCCGGCACGAGCACCAGGTCTGCGACGGCGATTGTGGCGGCGATCGAGGCGGTAATGGCCGGCGGGGTGTCGATGATCACCGCTCCGAAGCCGGCAGCCTGCAGACCGTCCAGGGCGGATTGGAGAGGCCCGTCCACCCTGAAAAAAGAGGGCGTCTCGGCGGCGCGGGCATTCCACCAGCCCGCCAATCCGCCCTGCGGGTCGGTGTCTATCAGCGCGGTGCGCGTGCCATTGCGGTCAGCATGGACAGCCAGATGCGCAGCAAGCGTGGTCTTTCCCACGCCACCTTTCTGGCTTGCGACGACAATCACATGCATGCAGCATCTCCAACGCGCTAGCGCGCGATGCAGATGCACAGCATGAAGGCGGGCAGACCGTCAACAACTCTTTCTTCCCCGCCTTCCCACTAGCCGCTCGGCTATCCAGCTTGCTCACATGTGAGCAAGCTCACATGCTCACATTCACGCTCGCCAGCGTGATGGCCTGCTACAGCGCTTGCGTGCCCGTAAGCCATCTCGCTCAGTAGCTCACCTTGTCCCTGTGGATGCTGTGAGCGGCGCCCCCATTGAGACAGTTTCTCCGCAGCGCGCCGCATCAGTTCCCGGTCCCGGCGGAGCATGGCGCCCCATCCGCCCCTCGCGGTGACGGGCTTCGCGGCCTCTCGGGCGAGTTCCCGCACCAGCTCGGCAAGTGGATCCGGCCGCCACCCGAGGCGGTGGATCTTGCTGTCACTGGCCATCCCTGGCCTCCCAGCACCGTGCCCGCATCGCGGGATAGACATACATCATGGGCCGCTCATTCCCGGCGGCGTCGGTGACCGTGCCGTTCCGGACGCAGCCGTTGTCGATCGGGGTGAAGTGCCGGCATGTCAGGCACCGGCCGCGATCGCCGGCGCCGGGGGCGAGTAGGGGCGCCTGCTGCTCAGGCATGGGGCGCCTCCGGGAGCGGCATCCGGCGGATGTGGGCGGCATGCGCGGCGTGGCTGGCAGCGGCCCATGCGAACCGGGCGCGGTCCTCGGCGGTCATGCACATGTTCGGACGCGGGGCGCCGAACCATCGCGCCTGCTCGGCGTGCCACGCAGCGATCGCCTCCTGCATCGCCATGGCGCCGGCCTGCCAGTCGGTTGCTTGCTGGTAACCCGCCATCATCGCCCTCCGATCACCACCATGCGGCCGGCGGCAACCTCTCGGTCCCGGCACTTCCGGCGCCGCTCATCTGCGGCGGCTTTCGCCGCGACCTTCGCCTCAGCCTGTTCAGCGAGTTCGACCAGCGATCGCGCGAGCGCGCGGGCTTGGTCCGTGGTCAGGTCCGTGCTGGCGTCGATCTTCGCGCTGTCGTTCCCAAAGCCGCGGCATCGCAATTGGACGCCGACCGCAACGTGGCCGTCCTTGAAGGACTTCTTCGCGACCACGGGAGCGGTCGTTTGCTGGTCAGCCATGGGCCGCCTCCCTGATCTGCGACAGGCGCGTCATGAGCGTCCACGCCAGCAGCCCCGCGAGTGCCTTTTCCTCGATATGGCACTTCAGAATTGTGCTGCCGTCCGGCTGCCGCTCGCCGGGCAGCGCGGCGACGATCTCGGTTGCCTCCATGGCGTCGGCCAGAGAGATGCCGGACAGGTCCGGCACGGGACCGCACGTGATCTGCTCCCGCACCATCCAGGCGGTGACGAGGGCGTCGTTGATCTCGCGGGCGCGGTCGGTGGTCATGGGGTCAGGCATTGGCCCCACCCTCCGCCGGCGCCTTGGCGGCCCGGTCAAGCCGTTCGATTTCGGCGACAATCAGGGCGGCTGCGCGCACCATGTCGCGCCGGCGGTCCTTTGGCTTCCACCACGAGCTGTCCCACGGCCACAGATCGCGAGCCAAGAAGCGCACACGGTCGGCAAGCGTCGCCTCGCCGATGGCGCTACGCAGGCCGTACAGCACGTAGCAAGCTGCCGCACCGGCCAACTCGCCACGGCGGTGCGCATCGTCGTGCGCCGGCGCCCAGCCTTCCGCCTCGACCTGTCGTCGACGTTCGGCTGCGATCTCGGCGATGACGGCAGAATCCGCCGGGGTGGCAGTATGTGCAGAATCTGCACGAACTGGCGCCAAGGCGGCGAGCACCGCATCGGCGATCTCTCGCGCCAGCGAATTGCGCCATTCGACGCGAGCGTTGAGGGTCATGGAATCCGTCGCAGCAGGGGTGACGCAATGCTCCCCGAGCACTATGCGCACCTCCCGGGCGATCGTGTCGCGGAGGGTCATTTCTGCACCTCGATCTTGTGCCCCGCGCGCGCCGCCGCGAGGCAGAACCGGAAGAATTGCCACAGGCCCATGAACTCCACGCGCCCGCTCGGGGCCGTCACCAGCGCCTCGCCGTTGCTGCCGGCGCGGGCGGTGAAGGTCTCGGTCGTTAAGGGAAGGGGGTCACTCATAGCCGCACGCCTCCATCGCCTCGCGCCATGTGATGTCCCGCGTGTTCGCGGTCTCCGCCACCAGCTTATCGGCCGCCAGAAACTCGCGACCGGCATCCGTGCGCAGCCACGCATCAAGCGCTTGATTTGCGGCATCTCTCTCCGTCTGTGTGCTATCGTCCGTGATGCCGGCCCAAAAGTCCGGCATCTGCGGGAAGCGTTTGTTCGTTTGTGGAGTGGTCATGCGCGTCGCTCCATGAACTGGCGCCGCCACGTGCTGAACCGCATCGGACGAATGTCCGTCGCATCGTCGCACTGGCCGGATTCAATCGGGTGCTCGCGTGACCACTCGGTGCCGGTATCGGGATTGTAAAAGCTGTATCCCCGCGTGTTCCCGCTGTAGCCGCAGAGGCCCATGTTGGTCTCGCGCCGATCAATCAATGAGCGCTCAACCACGGCTCGCCTCCCACGCCGCGAGGGCGACCCGCAACGGGTTGTCAGACGCCATATCGAAAGCAGCAATCACCGTCCGCGCCGCCTCTGCCATCCGCTCGGCCATGGCGATGCGGGCACGCATGGCATCGCGCTCGATCTCGGCCTGTTCCTGGGCTTTCAGGGCAAGAGCGGTCCCGCTGCACCAGTCGTCACGCTCCCGCGTCAGCCGCTCCACATCCGCCTGGAGGCGCTGGTTCTCGGCGCGGAGCCGGTCAAGCCCAGCCCGGACCAGGGCGATCCGCTCAGCGGCGGATTTGAGAGGGTTGGCCCCCGCTGCTGCGGGAGCCGTGTGCTCGGTAGTGGTCATGCCGCGATCCTCGCATCGATGTTCTGGCGCTCGACGGTGAACGTCAGCGCGGCGACCTCGGGGTTGCTGTCCCACGCGCCGGCGCCGTGCAGGCGGTCCCAGAGGTCGCGGTACTCAGCAACTGGATCGGTCGGCTCGGCGGAGCCGCAGGCGTGCAATCCGGCGCTGTCACTGACGGGGCAGTAACGCTCTGGCTCTATCCCCTCCGCCAGCGCATCGGCATCGGTGATGTCGTGTAGCCGCTGCACGCGCACGTCGGTGACGGTCAGGGTGAGGCGCGAGGCCCAGCGCGGCATGTGGATCGAAGGCAACCCGCCGCCGCTTCTCCACCAAGGGGCCAGATTGAACCCAGCGTCGTTGACGACATCGCCATTATCAGCCGCATAGGCGGCCACGATGGCGTTCGTCGGTTCCCCGGTCAGGAAGTTCGCCATCGGGCGCTGCAACAGGTTCTCCCGCACCCACAGACGGTCCCCGGGCACGCACCGGGCCAGCGGGGAGGTCGCCAACCGTCTCGTCTGCGTCTTCCCCCCGTCGAGCAGCGCCTTGATCATGGGCGCGCTGAATATGATGGGACGGTCGGTCATGCGGCCTGCCTTTCGGCTTTGGCCGGCGCGTTCATCCATGCCGGCGCGCTGGCCTTCATGTCGGAGAACAGGGCGCGGTCTGCCTTCATCGGCATGATCAGCCCGAAGAAGTCGGTGCGCCCGCATTCGATCAGGGCCGGTTCGTGCTCCTGGCCGAGGTAGATGCTCATCGGCTTCCCAATCGGGGCGAAGCGGGACAGCAGTTCCGGATTGAAGGCGCCAGGATGTGCTGAAGGCTTGCGTTCGCGCGGCACGCACACGCGCCATTCCGTGAAGCTGTTCATGGTTCGCACGACGCCGCACCAGTTTGCGTCTCTCATGTCCGCCAGTTCGGCCGCTTCAGCGACGGACGCGGCTCCCGTGATCCACCCGAGGGCACGGCCGGGCACAGGTTCGTTTGCCGGCAAAGCGAAGAAGGGGAATGTCGGCTTGGCGTGCCGCCGTGTGCTGGTCTTCGAGCGTGCCCCGGCGATGCGCGCGGCCGGCGGCAGGCAGATGTTGACGGGCCGGTTCACCATGGCGTCGGGATCGTGGAACACAGCCATGGTCCATCCATCGGTGGCGACCAGGACGGCGCCGCCTTCCGCAGAAGGCTCGATCCACACACCTTGCAGGTAGACGCGCAATGAATCGGCGGACACGAAGCGGTGCGCCATCACCAGCAGGTCAGCGCGGACCATGACGTGAAAGTCAGGCTGCTCGGTCAAGGGTCATCTCCTGAGGAGCGATGATGATGGCTGCCCCCGCCAGAGGGGGGCAGCAGGTCTGGCAGCACCATCCCGGCCCGTAGCCGGGGGTGGCGTTGGGATCGGCGGCGAGGCGCCACCAGCGGCGCCCGTGGCAGACGATGCAGTGCTTGGCGCCATCCGGACGCCAGTTGATGGGCCAGGACGGCGGCAACGCATCGACGTTGGACAGGTAGCTGGCCCAGGTGGCGATGCTTTCGCGCAGGGCAGCCGCTATCTTGGACGACTGCCCAGGATCGCCCCGGCCAGTGGTGCGCGGCGCTTTGGTCATGCCGCCATCTTCCAATCGAGCTTCGCTTCCTCGGCCCGGATCATCCGGCCAACGCTGGCCTCGACGCGGTTGATCTCCTTTCCGTAGCCGGGCCAGTCGTTGTTCAGGAGACAGCGCGCCCAGGTGGCTGTTGCGCGGTGGACATCGGTGGTCGCCGCTTCGATCAGCGTCTGCTGCGCCTCGTAGACGGCGATGCAGAACGGTTCGTATGTCTCGATCGCGACGAAGCGGAAAGCTGTCGGCGCCTCCATCAGGCCGAGTTCCGCCAGGATGTTGCCGCCTGACCGATAAAACACATCCTGCGTTGCGTGCTCGCGCTCCAGGGTGCGGCTGAAGTCGGCCGGCGCCACGCTGGTGGAGGTGGTCTTGATGTCAAAAAACACACCGCCGGGGGCCAGTCGGTCGGCCATGGCCCGGCACCACAGCGGGCCGAGCTGCCACAGCAATGTCACCTCCGAACGTGCGTCGGGATCGAAGAACGGCTCACACGCCTCGATTTCCATCATCTGCTCGACCGCAGCATCCGCGCACTCGTGCAGCTCGGCCAGCCGGCGAGAGAGAACCGGGATGCGCCCGGCGGCCCGCGCTTCCGCCCGCGCGGCCTTGGCGCGCTGGCTGGTCCAGTTGTCGGCCGACACCTCGGTGATCGGCACGCCGGTCCCGAGGATCAGGCTGTGGAGGATCGAGCCATCCTCCATCGCGTCCGTCACCTTCTTCGGCTTGAAGTTCGGGGACAGGCGCGGGTGCGCGTATTGCACATGGCGCGGTGATTTCTGCAGCAGCATTTTGATGAGGCTGTTCGACAGGCTCGGTTCAGGAGCCGGATCAGCGTGGTAGTCGGCGGCCCGGAGCGAATACACTCCGGGCTCGGTGAGGCGGACGGCCATCTCAGTAACCGATGCTGACGTGCGGGATGGCGCTGCGGGCGATGGCCTCCACGATTGTCTTGGCCTGGTCCTCCGTCAGGCCGATCGGCAGGCCGAGCAGGGCCTGCAGGACGGCGCGGTTGATCCGGCCGCGGTGCCGTTTGTCGGCTGCCCGGCGCTCTTCCTCGGCCTTCCGGGCGGCTTCCTCGGCGGCGACCCGGCGGCGCTCGGCCTCGATCGCCTCCTGGCGCTCACGCTCCGCGCGGGCGGCAGCCTCCTGGCGTTCGCGCTCGGCCCGCACCTCTGCCTCGCGCCGGGCGGCTTCGGCGCGGGCGGCAGCTTCCTCGGCCTCCCGCTTCTGCTGCTCGATCGCCTCCCGCTCCGCAGCGGCCCGACGTTCGGCTGCCAGGCGCTCGGCCTCCGCCTTGGCTGCAGCCTCCCGGGCGGCGCGCTCGGCGGCTTCCTGGGCAATCCTGGCCTCGCGCTCGGCCCGCTCCTTGGCGGCCTTCGCGTCAGCCTCCGCGCGCGCCCGCGCCTCGTCCTCCAGCCGGCGGCGTTCGGCCTCGGCCCGGAGACGGGCCAGTTCGGCACGCTCGGCCTCGCGCTGGACAGCGGCGGTGTGCAGCGCCTGCAGCTTGTCCACCGTGTCGGCGCGGGCCTTGGCGGCCGGCTCGGCGAATTCCTCCCAATCCCTGGTTCCGACATCCTCGGCCTGGGGGATGCGCGCGGCGATCTCGGCGGTGGTTGGCTCGGCCATATCGAACTGGCCGAGGGCATAGATGGCCGCGATGGCGTCCTGGTGGCCCTGCTTGCGCTCTTCCTCGGCCCGTTCCCATTCGGTAACCGGCTGGCGGATGTCGGCCTTGAGGGTGTCGAACGCCGAGGTGATGCGGGTCCGGTCCGTGTTGACCACCTTGGTGCGTTCGCGCCAGCCGGCCGTCATGTCGAGGCCGAGCTTGTCCAAGCCCGTCTTCGTGCTCGCGATCTTGGCGGCGAGGCTGACGAGGGCGGCGCGGCCTTTGGTGGTGCCAGCGTCGGCCTTGGCGGCTTCGGCGCGAGCCCAACGCTCGACGGCGCCGATGATGACCATGGGGTTGCCGGGGGCGTAGACCACCTCTGCGGTCAAGGTCGGTAGCAGTTCGGATGGGTCGGTCGGAAGAACCAGTGGCGCCTGGCTGCCCGGCACGGTCAGAGCGAATGTCGGGGTGGATTCGGTAGCGTCGAGCATTATTCGCCCCTCCTGAACTTGTCCCACTGCTGATGCAGGCTGGTGTTGATCTCGGTCATCATCTCCGCCCGCACGGCGTCGAGATCGTCGCCGTCCTCAATGGCGACGGTTGCGCCGGCCTCCAGGCGGATTGAGTTGTAATTTCCGAGGTTGACGGTCTTCGCGACCGACACCCGGAGTTCGGTGATCTTCACCGGATGATTCCTTTCTGGCGGAGCGGCCCCGCGAGCCGCGTCATCGCCTCGGTCCAGAGTCGTGCGTCGGCCCGTTCCTGGCCGTATGTCGAGCGCGGCGCGGTTTGAATCTCGCCGTAGACCCGCAGCACCTTTGCGTGGGCGAGGCCGATCCGCCTGGACCGGTAGAGTTGGTCCAGAATGCGGATCACATCGTCCACCTCGCATGGGCGGGGCGTCTGGTCCTCCATTGTGGTGCCGTCCCGCCGGGCCACATGGGCAGCCATCGTCCACAGCCACGCCTCTTCGGCTGATGCGAACGGCACCGGCTGCGCCGCCCCTTTCGGGGCGGCATGGACGGGGAGGGCGGCCACGCTGGTCATGCTGCAGCCGGCGGCGTCGGATCGTTGCTGTGCATGCGGCCGAGCGGGCCGGGGCGGCGCCAGGGGAGAACATCAGCGCTGGTCGGCTTGGCGGTGACGCGCTCGATCGTCCGCGCGGCAGCGGCCTTCGACAGTTCGACGTTTCGGCGCTCCAGTTGCGCCACGGTAACAGCGGCGGCGTTCAGGCGTGCAGCGGTCAGCACATCGTGCCGGCTGACTGCATTCGCGCATGCGCGGATTTCGTCTGCGGTGCTCATGTCAGGCTGCCTTCGCCATCTGCTGCAGGGCCGGGGTGGCGACCATCGGCTGAACCGACACGACGCCGGCGGCGGTGCTGGTGACGTAGAGCATCGCCCCGCCATCAGGCGCCGAGACGAAGACCACGTCGCCCATGGCCATCATGTCGGATGCCGCGTTGAAGTGACCCTGCGTCATCGCCTCGGCGAGCGGTGCGGGCGACTTGAAGTGCCACTGCGTGTGGCCGCACGCATAGGCCAGGACGGACAGATTGCGGATAGCGAAAGCCATATGTGCGATCTCCTTTGTTGGGATCAGCGGTTGTGGATGCGGCGCCAGAAGCGGCGGATGGAAAGCTTGCCGAACCAGCGGCCCCGGAGGGCGCGGCGGGGGTAGGTGCCGAAGGCGGTTGTCTCGCTCACGGGATCGTCCTCCGCAGCGCGGTGCGAAGGAGGCGGTCACCGATCCAGGCGCCGACAGCAGCGCCGATGATCGAGCCGGTGAGGATCAGGAGCATGGTCATGGTCATGGTTAGGCCGCCTTCCGGTTGGCGATCTGGCTGGCAAATGAGGCGGCAACGGATAAGTATCTCTCGCGAACCTCGTCGAGAATTCCGTCGATGTCCTTGATGACGATTTTGGTGAATGCTCGACGCGACGGATCAAATGCTATCCAACTGATCGCAATATGTTCCGCCTGGACGGATGATCGTGTTCCTCCCTTGCTGACGCTCTCGATGCGTCTCAGCAAGGCGGATGTCCCCGGAGCCATGGCCGCCGTATCCAGGTGGACCCATGCGCGCCACTGTTCGCAAAGATAGTCCTGACGCAACGGCGACGTGGCGTGGCGCAGAATCCAGCCGGCCCGAATCCCAGATGCCGTTCTCCCCCGCGCGTTCGAACTCGCGGTAGCCAGCATCGCATCAATGCTGGGGCGCAGGATGTCTATGACCAGATCAACATCGCACGAGTCCACACGAGTGCCGCTGAGGCTGACACCCTGGGCGAGGCGCGCCAGTAGCGAGCATGGATCCACGACGCGCCCCGTCTCCTTCAGGTCGTCGCGGATCGTCCTGATGATGCCCTTGTCGAGGACGCCGAACATCTCTTCGTCGCAGCCGGTGAAGACCATCATGGGGACGGTGCAGCCGGACTGAACAACGGCTTCGAGACGATGCTGCCCATCCAGCAGGCGGCCAGTGGCGGAGATGGCGATTCCTTGATGCGTCAGGCGCCACCTGCCGGCTTGCATCTTCGCGGCAAGATCCTTCACGTGCGTTGGCCGCAGTGACCGATTGCCGCCATTATGCTGAAGCCAACTCTTCGCCATCTCCGGTGTCACCATGATGGCGTCGGGAGTCATCCTCATTTTCAAAATCCTCACGCTATTCGGCGTCGTGTTCGGAGATCGAGGCATGGTCAGGCAGCCTTGTGAGAGGGGTGGATCAGGCGGGCAAAGGAGGTGGCGAGGGCGCAGTGCCCGGCGTAGCGGCTGCACTGCTGATCAATCGGCTTGGCCGGCTCGGGGATGGGCGCCACGTATTCCCAGCGCTCGTTCCAAGCCTCGTGCGGCGACATGACAATCACGTCGTCCACGTCGTAGACTTGCCACTCGGACTTGTCGGCGTAGACCGACCACTGCGCCAAATAGAAGATGCCGTCGCTCTTGAGCCAGTGCGCGCCGTTCTTCTCCGGATCGGGCGGCAGCAGGCGCTCGGCGGCTTCCTTCTCGTCAAGCGCGGCCTGCTCTTCCGCAGAGATGGCACCGACATAGTCGTCATAGGTGCGATACATGTCAGGCGGCTCCTTGCTTCGCTGCCTTTGCAGCCGCTTGGATCGCGCTCAGGTGAACGAGATAGTAGACCGCTGCCTCGCGCTCATCCGCTGTCAGGTCCCGCTTCCGCGCGCTCGCGAGCAGGCCAATCTCAAAGATGATGCTGCCGTGGCGTGGACCGTAGCCGTATTCGTGGTTGCTGCGCTGGCCGCGCCACCGGTCATAACTCTTGGTGCCGAAATACTCGTGGCGCAGGCTGCCATAACCAGTAGCGGGCTGGCATGCGGCAAACCAGTTGATGGCATCCTGGCGCGCGCCATCGCGATCTTCGCCAGCGCGGTCGAACTCGCCATGCACGTAGAGCACCGTTTCCGCAAGAGCGACCTTCGCCAGATCAATGCCCGCCTCAAGACAACGGATCTCGGTCTGCAATTCGCCGATGCGCGTCCGAAGTTGGCGCGAGACGGCGGCAGCTTGGGCCTCATGATCCGCAAGGGCACTGCGAGTGCCCTCGACTTCGTTGACCAGTTCAACAAGCGATTTTGTCATGTCAGGCAGCCTTCCGGTCCAGGCCGACGTAGTGGCCGCCGTTGTCGTTCCGCGGGGCGTCGGCGGTGAGCGTCGTGCTCAGCGCCTTGGCGATGGCGTCCTGGACGTGCTGCTCAGTCCCGGCCGGGATGGGGTGCCCGGCGAACGCGGCCATGGCGGCGGCGCACCAGCGCGCCCAGGCGAGGCTGTCCGGGGGCGGGTAGGGGAGGGCCGTGGAGAACGCGCCCATGAAGCGCGCGCGGGCGATGGCGTCGGACACGATCCGATCCTTTCTGATCAGGCGGCGTGCGGGAGGGTGAGGGCGTCGAGTTCATCGGCGATGCGAAGCGCCTCGATCTGCGCTTCAACCTTCGCCAGATGGCGGCTTTCCTCGGCCTTGCGGCTGTTCCAGCGGCCGAGATCACGACGCCAGTCGTTGATGGACATCGCGTCCGCCTTCGAGCCGGAA
This sequence comes from Rhodovastum atsumiense, assembly GCF_937425535.1. Classification (NCBI taxonomy): domain Bacteria; kingdom Pseudomonadati; phylum Pseudomonadota; class Alphaproteobacteria; order Acetobacterales; family Acetobacteraceae; genus Rhodovastum; species Rhodovastum atsumiense. Next base: position 23,932 of record NZ_OW485608.1, on the reverse strand, counting down.
CGGCGATAGGCAGCGCGGGCCTTATTCAGCTTCGACAGTGCGTTCGCCTGCATCTGGCAGGCGTGGACATATTCAGCGCGGATGCGACGGAGGGCTTCCTCGGCCTCGTGAACCGTCCCGTAAACGCCGGCCCGCGCCACAGGCGAGAGGCTGATGCCGCCGCCGATAATTTCGCGTCCGTAGAGGGGGTTGCTGGTGAGGAACATGGTGTGCCTCCGATCTGATGGAGGCATGTAAGCACCACCTTCAGTGCCATTGCAAGCAGAATGTAAGCTACACCTTCAAATTGAAGGTGGTCGGGCAAGCCGGCGCCCCGGGCCGAACGGCTGTGGCTTGGAATCCTTCCCCCGTGCCGCACTGGTTGCTACGGTTCAGCAACCAAACCGGGAGAAACCAATGCGTGGTCGGCTGGTGGCCGCATCTCTGATTGCGGCATCAATTGGCGCTCAAGCGGCGAGGGCTGATGAAAACCTTGTTCCGCTCGCCATGAGCGGCGAATGGATCGCCTTGGCGCATAAGACAAGCATCGTCGCGCCACCAGATGTGTGCATGGCTATGCATATAAAAGGCAGCATTGCCTTTCGGGCCGGCTATAGCGGGACCGAAGTTAGGGTAATAAATTCTAAATGGAGTCTTCCATCAAGCGTGAATGGCTCAATAAATTTGTCTGTTGGTACTTTTAAAAAATCGTTTGATATAACCAGCAACACTGATGATATGGTTGTCGCTGACGTTGATGAAGACGATATGATTAAATTGTTCTCTGCCATGGATGCAGCGTCGGCGATGGTTGTGACGGCCGGGAAGGCGCAGCCAGTTTCGGTTTCTCTGGCAGGAAGCACAAAAGCGACCAACGCGTTCCGGACATGCGCCAGGATCGGCGGGAAGCCGAAGTCGGCTGATCCTGAAGGCAATCCATTCGAGTAGGCGCTGCGCCTGTGAGCCTGATCGAGAACGAGCGGATTATAGCTTGACGTATTACGTAACGCATAATAGCTTTCTGCTATGCCGATCCGCTCCTTTCGCGATGACGACACCCGCGAGCTGCACCTGATCGGGCGCAACAGGCGCTGGGCCGCCATCGCCAAAGTTGCGGTCCGAAAGCTCGACATGCTCGATGCCGCGGCGGCGCTGAACGATCTGCGGGTGCCACCCGCCAATCGCCTGGAAGCGCTGAAGGGCGACCGGGCGGGGGGGCACAGCATCCGGATCAACGACCAGTTCCGGATCTGCTTTCGCTGGACCGACGCCGGCCCGGAGGATGTCGAGATCGTGGATTACCACTGAGGAGGTGCTCAGATGACAAAGCCCCGCATCCGCACGCACCCCGGCGAGGTGCTGCTTGAGGAATTTATGCGCCCGCTCGCGCTCAGCGCGAACGCCCTGGCGCGTGACCTGGCTGTGCCGCCCAATCGCATCACGGCGATCATCAATCCCGTCGCACCGCGCTCCATCACGCCCGACACGGCGCTGCGCCTGAGCCGGTATTTCGGGACGACACCCGAGTTCTGGATGAACCTGCAGGCGGCGCACGACCTGTCCAAGGCCCAGGCCGAGAGCGCCGAGCGGATCGCGGCCGAGGTGCAGCCTCGGGCGGCGTGAGGGTGGCAGATAACCTGGGCGGGGGTTTGGATCGAGCGCTGGATCACTATCGCGGTGGCGAGCTGACCAAGCACGATCATCCAACCCCTAGCGCCTCGTCTGATTCGATCACGCGCCAGACGCGATGAACGACTGCAGATGGTGCCATCTGGCGTCTGTCTACTGACCGCTTGAGCGAGGTCGGCGCCCCGCACGCGGCAGGCTGGCTGGTTTAACTTCGTCGGGCAGGCTCAGCCGCAGATCCGACACGCCCCGGCTCTGCAGCTCTTCCAGGGCCTGCGCGATCTGACGCAGGAACGCCTCTGCCCCGGCGGGGGAATCGGCGAAGGATCGTTCGATCCGGTCCACCAGCTCAGCATTGATGGACCTGCCGCTGGCCCGCGCCGCCGCCTCGACACGCTCCTTGAGCGCATGTGGCATCCTCAATTTCATCTGCGGGTCGTCACGGGCCATGCCCCAATTTGGACCACCGTGGTGTTGACAGCAACGGAACCACGGTGGTTTAGTCCCCATAATGGACCACGGTGGTTCATTATGATGGGTAATCCGATGAATGAGGCTCAGTTAAAGATCAGGCTTCCTCCAGAGTTAAAGGAGTGGCTTGCGGCGTCGGCTGATAAAAACTGTCGCACCATAAGTAATGAAGTGGTGTTCAGACTCAAAGAAGCAAAAGCCATGGAAGAAAAATCTTCCCAAAAATCGCAATAACAGGTCAAATTTTCTGTTCCTTACCAACAATTTTGTTCGTCAATCTGCGCTATGTGTGGCGCAGATATTTTTCCTGAAGCTCTGTGATACAAATCCTATTTGCCGACATCAGGATGCCCCTGTAGGCATCTCGGAATGGTTGCTTTCTGCGTCTAAAAAAAGAGTCCGAGTCTTTTCAACAACTTATTAGTTGATTGCGGTTGCTGACATCCGCCTGTGGCGATAGCCTTATAGGTAATTACCGGGATCTTGACGGTGGATAGGAGGCACGGGACGAGCATGGAACCCAGCGACCTATGGCCTTTCGGGCGACTCCAATTACTTGGCGCTGACTGGGCGCGTTCCGCCGCGTATCTGGCCAATTGGAGGCGTGGTGGCCGCCACGATGCGCCACCCTGTGCGCGAAATACGGTAGACTCATTGCGCTTCAGCGCGTATGTTCCCGTTCTGTTCGAAGCAGGTTAGGGCTATGAGTCGATCAGCCACGAGCGCGCAGGTGATCCTGTCGCATCTCGAGCATTTGCGTCATCAGGATCCTTTGGGCGTGGTCGAGGCCGCGCCAAAATCTGAGGAGGGCGAGTTCGTCGGGATCTTTGACAAACTCTCCCGGCAGTGGGCCGCTGATAAAAGGCGTTCCGCTATCCGTGTAGTCAATTTTGATGCCGAGATGCAAAAGGATTACCCTCAAGGCATCCCGTAACTCTGGAGATAAATCTGGCAGACTAGGATTATCGGTATGTGATTGTCCTACTTGGCCAGTAGCTTCCGATGATCCGCCCCGATCATCGATCAGGTCAGCCACAGACACACCAAGTGCACCAGCAATGGCGGGGAGGCGGTCACGGCCAGGGGCCGTTCTTCCCGCGATCCACTGGTTCACAGATTGCGACTTGATGCCAAGGGTGCGGGCCAGCGCCGACTGGTCCATGCCGCGCGCTTTCATCAGTTCGGAAATTCTCTGCCCCAAGGCCATATCAGTCCAGACTCTTTAACCCAAGGATTTGGTCGCTTGTAATCCACCTTCAGCGGTGAAGTCGCTAAAAGCTCCCCTTGAAAGCAATGAAGGTTATGCTTACAATGGGGGCATGAGAGATGAACCCCTCATGCGAGCGATCAGGACCGCCGGCGGCGTCAGTGCGCTCGCACGTGCGATCGGGATGCGGAACCCGCAATCCGTCTCGCAGTGGCGGCGCGTTCCGGCTGGACGCGCCCGTTCCGTCGCGCAGGCAACCAGCATTCCCCTTCATGAGCTTCGTCCTGATCTCTGGGATCCGCCTGCGGCCAACGACGACACCATCATCCCGCCGCCTGGTGGGGCGGCAGCACATGCGGAGGCGGCATGAAGCTGGAAATCGCCAAGATCCGAACGGACGGCGGCACCCAGCCACGCGCCGCCCTGCACCGGGACTGGGTCGAAGAGTACGCTCAGGACATGGCCGATGGCGCCGTGTTCCCGCCGGTGATCACCTTCTTCGACGGCACCGACTACTGGCTCGCCGATGGGTTCCATCGGACGCTGGCCGGTCAGTCGCTGGGTCTTGTCGAGATCGAGGCCGACGTGCGGCAGGGGACGCAGCGCGATGCCATCCTGTTCAGCCTGTCCGCCAATTCCTCGCATGGTCAACGGCGCACCAACGAAGACAAACGCCGCGCCGTGCTGCGGCTGATCAATGATCCCGAGTGGAGCAAAGAAAGCAATCGCTGGATCGCAAAGATCGCTGCCGTGGACGAGGGGACAGTCAGGAAGCTGCGTCCGCCTCCTCCACCCGTATCTGCGGAAAATCCGCAGATAGATAAAGCTCGCACGGCACATCGTGGTGGTATCTCCTACACCATGAATACGTCGAGCATTAATTCCAATCGCTCGCGTCCTTCTGCTCCGCCGCCATCCCCACCCCCACCCCCACCCCCACCCCCACCACCCCCGCGCCCGGCCGCGCCTGTGGCGCCCGTTCAGGCACGCCCGGTGTCTGTGCCCACGCCAGCCCAGGCGCCCGTCGTCTCGCCAAAGCCTGAGCCCGCGTGGACGCCCGCTGACATCGGCGCCGAGGAACCTGATCAGGAGACCGTGGCGGCACGGCAGCCGCAGCCTGAGCCTGTGCAGGAGCCGGATCCGGCCTGGACGCCGGCCGACATCGCGGAACCGGCTGACGAACCGGAAGAGGTAGAGCAACCCACCGATCCGGTGCCTGAGCCCGATCCGGAACCCGAACCTGCGCCGCCGCCGCCCCAACCGGTTGAACGGTTCGATTGGGCTGCTGCTGAGGTCCGGCGGAAGGCGATGGACGCGATCAAGAATCTCGCGGCGCTCCCCGCGCCGTCCGTCGTCATCGACGCCTGGAAGAAGCACACCGGTTACGGGGAGCCGGTCGAGATGTTGGACAAGGCCGCTGCATGGTTGGCCGAGTTCATCCCCCTGTATCGCGAGGTCGAGCCGGTTCGATGGGCGCGGATTGAACGCGCCATCGCGGCAACGGTGGAGACGAAGCATGCGGCATAAGGACATCGTCCAGCAGGCCATATCATTCGCCAACGATGGCATCCGGATCGACCGACACAAGGCGATTGAATTCGGCTTCCCCATGATCGAAGCCAACCGCGAATTGCTCGTGGAGGGCGCAAAGCGCGACTTCGCGCGTTCGGTCAAGGAAGCTGCAACGAAGCAGATGCGCAGGATGGCGACTGACACCGATGCGCAATCCTGCTTCGATATGCTGCGGCGTCGGTATGCGCTTGATGACGAGGCGAAGGTCATCAAGGAAACTGACTTCCTCCGCGAGATGGAGTTGGATCGCATCATCGCCATCCGTGAAAAATCCGTCGCGGATGACATGCAGCATTTGTCTGCGCTCAAGGAGGTCCGCGCCAGCCTGAAACCGATCTGGAGGGCGCACCCCGACTGGACGCTCGGCGAATGCGAGCGGGCCTTCCGGAACGTGAGGCTCGCTGCCTGATGCTCCTACAGCTTCCACAGGATCAGAAACCCGAGGATGTAAAGCGCCACGGCCAGCGTCCACAGGATGCACAGATAGACCTGCACGCGGTCTGGCTTCGTCACGGCCCAGCCCGGAGCCGGTCCAGCGCGGCCCGCTGCTCGCGTGCCCATGTCGCGCGGGCCTTGTCCAGGCCGTCCCGCCGCTCACGCTCGGCGACCAGTTCGCCCTGGATCACCTCCAACACAGACAGCATTCGCCGCAGCAGCGCGAGCTGTGCGGCTCCAACATCGAGAGGTTCATCCATGATCGCTGCGATCCCATCGCTCGGCCGCCGGGACCGGGTTTCGCTCCGCACGGCCTTGCTCTTCGTCATTGGCGTGTCTGTCCCTTGGTGGGTGGGCATGGCGGCGATCCTGTCCCGTGTCGGAGAGGCCGTGAAAACGGCGATAGCGGGCGTATAGGAGCCCGCCATGTCGTCCGCCTCTCTCTCTGCTGTTGTCGGTTGTGATCTCCCCAAGACGCAATCTGCACCGGAGAGCACTGGCGTGGCCTGGAAAGACTGCCGCAGAAATTTGGATAATTTTTTCCGTGATCGAACGATTCGGGAACTATCCGGAATCATCGCGGAGGTCGTTAGGTTATGCCGTAGACACAATGACACAATGAAGGCCGCTGAACACGACGCGGCTGAAATCCTCGGGATCACCCCGCGCCGTCTCAGGTCATGGCGCGCTGCTGAGGTGTTCTCCGTCACCGTGGAGGAGGCGGAGTTGATCCGCTCGTCCCGGCTCAAGCTCGCCGAGTATCGCTGCGAGCAATTGAGAAAAGAACTCGCCGTTGAAGAGGCGCGGCTCAGGGCCGTGACTGATGAATGGATGCGTGCTGCCAACGCTTGCCTAAGTGGTGCCGGCGCAGATTGAGCGGTGTGTTCGCTTGGCTGAGCTATCGACTGCGCCTCTGCTACTGGTTCGGCATCAACCGGGCCAGTGGTTTCGTGCTCTGGTGGGAGCGCGTTCTCCGCCTCTCGCTACGAGCTGCCGAAATCGCGAGGGAGTTGGAGAAGTGACCGGGACTGCTAACCAGCCAAGCGAACAGGAGCCGGGCGTTATGCCCGGCCACCCGCTCGGGCGGCCGACCATCCACGACAGCCGGCAACTCGATCTGGAGCGCGATGCGCTGAAGGTGTTCCGGCCGCTGTCCGAATTGCGATGCCGCCAGTGCGGCGGTGATGCAGGACCGGACGATGATGCCGTGCGGGTCTATGCCGTGGATGGCCCCAGGGTGCGCGCCTACTGCGGCCCGGACTGCGCCCGCACCGCTCGGCAACAGCCATGGGTGGAGGCTGCCTGATGCGCCCGCTCCCTGTAGCCGTCATGCGTAGGATCATGCCGCCCGAGGTCCCGGAGATGACCGACGCCGAACGCTGCGCAGTGCTGTTAGAAGAGCTTACGGAACTGCGTGCCGTGGTTAGGCCATCTCCCGGTCAGCGTGATCGGTTGGCCGAGCTGGAGCGGCTGACGGCGAAGGCGCCGCGCCCGACGTTGTCGCTGGCCGATCTCTATGCCCGCCTGCGCCGAGAGATCGAGGCGGCCGGCGGCCAGCAGGCGTGGGCGAGGGCGCACGGCATCTCGCCGACGGTGCTCAACGACGTGCTGACCGCGCGGCGCGATCCAGGCCCGACGCTGCTCGACGCGCTCGGCCTCCGGCGAGTGGTCAGATACGCAGATGTGCGGAGTTCTGCGACATGATGGTGCTGGGTGTGGATCCGGGCTGTGAGGGCGCGCTTGCTCTGCTGCATCCGGACGGATCGCTGGCGCAGGTGCTGGATATGCCCGTCGTCTCCGTCCGGGTGGGCAAGACGACGCGGCATCGGATCGCGCCGGCGGAACTGGCGGACGCTATTCGGTCCCTGCGGCCGGATCACGTGGTGCTGGAGCACGTCACCGGCCGACCTACCGATGTGCCGACCTATGCCGGCGAGCTGTGCCGGGCCGCCGGCATTGTCGAGGGCATTGTCGCGGCGCTCGGATTGCCGATGACGCCGGTGCAGCCCCAGGCGTGGCGCAAGGCCATGGGCGTAAGCCTGCCGCCTGGTTCGAAGCCGGCGCAGCGAAAGGAAGCCAGCCGGCAGCGCGCCCTTCAGCTCTGGCCGGGCCAATCCGGCATCTTCTCCCGCAAGCTGGATGCAGACCGCGCCGAGGCCGCGCTGATCGCGCGCTGGGGCCTGTTGTGCGCTGGGCTTGGCGCGATCGCGAGGGCGGCGTGATGCGCGTATTAATCGGGTGCGAGTTTTCGGGCGTGGTGCGGCGTGCGTTCGCGGCGCTCGGGCACGATGCGTGGTCCTGCGACTTCCTCCCAGCGGAGGACCGGTCCAATAAGCACATCGTCGGCGACGTGCGCGACGTGTTGAACGACGGCTGGGACCTGCTCGCGGTGTTCCACCCGCCTTGCACGCGCCTGTGCAATTCCGGCGTGCGCTGGCTGCGCGAGCGCGGCCTGTGGGACGAACTCGACGCGGCGGCGGAGTTGTTCAGCGCGCTATGGAATGCGCCGATCCCGCGGCGGGCGATCGAGAACCCGATCATGCACCGCTACGCCAAGGAGCGCATCGTCAACTACCGGGAGCCGGCGCAGGTGATCCAGCCGTGGCAGTTTGGCCACGGGGAGACGAAGGCCACCTGCCTTTGGCTGCATGGCCTGATGCCGCTGTATCCGACCAAGATCGTGGATGGGCGTGTGGCGCGCGTTCATCGGATGTCGCCGCACCCGGACCGCTGGCGGGAGCGCAGCCGCACCTTTGAAGGGATCGCACAGGCGATGGCGAGTCAATGGGGCGGCCCTGTGGACGACGACATCGCGGTCGAGCGGAGGGCGGCATGACAGCGCGCAGGATCGTTGCGTGGTTCTCGGCTGGCGCCGCAAGTGCGGTTGCCGCGAAGCTGACGCTGTCTCGCTTCCCTGACGATGAGGTTGTCATCGCCAGGTGCATCGTGGCCAACGAGGATGCGGATAACAACCGGTTTGCGGCCGATTGTGAACGGTGGTTCGGGCGCGAAATCGTCAACCTGAGCAGCCTCGATTACGCGGACTGCTGGGAGGTCTGGCAGAAGCGCCGGTATCTCGGCGGCATCCAGGGCGCGCCGTGCACGGTGGAGATGAAGAAAGCTCCACGCCAGATCTTCGAACGCGACTGGGACCCGCACATTCAGGTGTTCGGGTTCACGGCGGAAGAGGGGGGGCGTGCGGCTCGGTTCAAGGCGCAGAACCCAGAGGTCCGGATGGCCAATGTGCTCATTGATGCCGGCCTATCCAAGGGCGACTGCATGGGGATGCTGGACCGGGCCGGGATCAAGCTGCCGGCGCAGTATGCCCGCGGGTTCGCCAACAACAACTGCACGACATGCGTCAAGGCCCGCGGGCGCGGATATTGGGCGCTGGTGCGCAAGTGCCACCCGGCCGATTTCGCCAGGATGGCGGCCCTGTCCCGTGCCATCGGCTGGACGCCGTGCCGGGACGGGAAGGGCAACCCTGTGTGGCTGGACGAACTGCCCGCGAACTATCCGCCGCAGGACGACAGCCCAGCGATCGAGTGCTCGATCATGTGCCACCTTGCAGAACAGGACATGGCGGCGTGAGCGACGTTCTCCCCATCAGCAAGCTGCGGAGCCGACGCCAGTGCCGGCGAGAGACGGACAGGCCACGGTCAGAAGCGCACCGGCGATGGGTCGCGCAGCTTCCGTGCTGCGTCCCCAGATGTGGGCGGACGGATGTCCAGGCCCACCATCTCACCTGCGCGCCGGTGCCGAAGGCCCGCGGCCTCAAGCCGGGCGACGAATGGTGCTGTCCCGTCTGCGTCCGGCATCACGATCCGAACTGGCCCGGGAGCATCCACCACTGCGGTGATGAACGGGCGTGGTGGGCAGCGCGGGGAATCGATCCGATCCCGCTGGCCACGCGTCTGTGGAGCATCAGCGTGGCCGTGGGCCGGGTGCGTGCGACCGATGCCGAGCGCCAGGCAGCGCGCGTGGTCGCGGGGGCATGGGAGGAATGGCTCTCATCCGGATATTCCCAAACAAGGCGCGCGGCGTGAGCAAAATCCGTCAATCAGCGGATCATGCAGATCCCGAGCAGAGATTCTCAGGGGGTCGCATTGCTGAACAGGCGCTCGTGAAGCATAATGGTCTGGCTTGGAAACAGGCGGGGCGTCGAGGTGGTGGAACACCTGCGACGCCCCTCACCAAGCCAGGGCTACCTACCGAAGAGGTGCCACACAATGCCGGCTGACGGCTTATTTGCATACACGCGGCCTAGGTGCAACGAAAATCCAGATTATGCCTACGATGACGCCGCCGTGGACTGTGAAGGCTATTGAGATCTAATCGCAGAACAGCTTGATCGTATCGAACGCGATGGTCCCTGCGGGATGCGCCACATCAGCGAGATCCTAAAGGACATGAAGATTTTCGGGGGCGTTCTCGGGTGAAATTCTCCGATCGAGAGATGGCGCTGATAGGGGCTGCGACCGAGCGTGATGCGGCCCTTGCTGCCCTGGTGACGCCAGAGACTGAGCAGGCGCTGCTCGGCGCGCTGCTATCGAAGGCGGAGCTTATCGAAGCCCTGCCGGCCGCGCTCGCGCCGGAGCACTTCGGGGTGCAGACACATCCCGACATCTACGCAGCAATTCGCGCCGCCGCGACGGCGCAGCCGAAGGGGCCACTGCTGCTCAGCGTAGCGCAGGTCTTCGCTGCTGATGAGGACATGAAGAAGTATATCACCAGCCTGATCAGCGCCACGGTGGGGTTGCTGCCAGACTCGGTGGCGACCTATGGCCGGATGGTGCTCGACTATGCCCGGCGCCGGCAGATCGTGGAGATCACCGAGCGCCTGCGCGTCGATGCGGCGATCAAGGAGCATGCGACCCCGGCGGATGCCCTGGTTGCGCGCGCGATGGCGGAACTGGACCGGGTTGCAGCGGCAGAGATCGGCGGCCGGCGCGCGGTATCGTTGGACGAAGCGATTGACGAGGCGATGGCTGCGGCCGAGGAAGCCACAAGGCGTCAAGGCCCATGCGGCATTTCAACCGGTATGGTGAGCGTCGATGACGTGCTCGGCGGCATGGAGCCGGGCACACTGCACGTCCTCGGCGGCCGGCCGGGCTCTGGCAAGAGCAGCCTGGGGTGGCAGTGGGCGCTCAACGTGGCCCGAGCCAAGCATGGCGTGTTGGCCATCAGTCTGGAGATGTCCGCGGCCGAGCTGGGCCGGCGGGCGCTGGCGGTTGCCTCGGGCGTGCCGATCTGGCGGATGCGCAAGGGTCAGCTTGACCAGCACCACATGAACGACCTGGTGGTGGCCAGGAAGGAACTCCGTGGCCTGCCGCTCCGGATCGAGGACGGCGGCGGCCTGACGGCGGCGCAGATCGCGCTCAAGGCCCGGCACGCGTCGCGGAAGGTGCCGCTCGGCCTGATCATGATCGATCACCTGCACATCGTCCGCCCCGAAGATGGGGACGTGCGGGCCGGCGCGACATGGGCTGTCGGGCGCATCTCGGGGGCGATGAAGCGCCTGGCGAAAGAGCATTCCTGCCCGGTCCTGCTGCTCGCCCAGCTCAACCGCATGGCAGACGGCCGCGACGATCACCGGCCTGTCATGGCTGACCTGCGGCAGTCCGGCGACATCGAACAGGACGCGGACACCGTCTCGTTCGTCTACCGCGAGGAATACTACGTCTCGAAGGCACAGCCCGAGCGCCGGGAAGGAGAGGGGGAGGAAGCCTATTCGAAGCGCATCACGGCCTGGGAGGACCGCAAGGAGCGCGCCGCCGGCCGGGCTGAACTGATCGTCGCCAAGGTCCGGGATGGCGCCACGGGTGTCATTCCGCTGCGGTTCGACGGTGAACTGACCCGTTTCGGGGAAATGGAGGCCGCGACGTGAGCAAGGCCGACACATGGATGCCTCTGCACATCGGCGCCTATCTCGCGGACACGATGCATCTGCGTGCCGCTGAGCACGGGGCTTACCTGCTGCTCCTGATGCACTACTGGCGGAACGGGCCGCTGCCCGACGACGACGCGAAGCTTTCCGGGATCGCCAGGATGTCGAGAAAGGAATGGGTCGAGATCGCGCCGACCATTCGTGAGTTCTTCACGGCTGATGCAGGCAAGTTGCATCAGCGTCGCGCTGATGCCGAGCGTGCAAAAGCGCAGCAGATCAGCAGCAAACGCGCCGACGCTGCACGCGAGAAGCACATGCAGGCAGCGCGCAAACGTGGTGCACTTGCAGAGCAAGCGGACTGCAAACCGTCTGCAAATGCACCTGCAAATGCAGAGCAAGAGCATACACACGCGCGGGTCGCGATACCTCAACAAGAACAGAAGAAAGATTCAGAGCTTCGCTCTGGCGCTGGCGCGCCGCCGGCGGAGGCGTCCCTCCCGCTCAACACCCCAGGCATTCCGGACGCGACGAAGGCGCTGTTCGAGGAAGGGGCGGAGATTGTCTGCCGCCTCACCGGCGAGGACAGGAAGGGCGCGTCCAAGCAGATCGGCGTCTTGCGCCGGCGTTGCCAGGACGATGCGCGCATTCTCGCCGCGCTCCGCGACGCCGAGGCCAAGCGGGTTGAGGCCCCGATTGCCTGGGTGACGAAGGTGCTCAGCGGGCGGCGGGAGGCTCCAGCAGGCCCGGATTGGGACACGCTGGCCGATGCCACGACCACCTACGAGGGGGAAACCTACCCGGCGGTGGAGGGGTGGGCGCTCCCGATTGCCGGCCGCCTCGTGGCTGAAGCCGCCGGCGTGTCCGGTGTCGAGGCGTTCCGCGACTGGACGCCGCTGCGGGACTGGCTGCGCGCCGGGCTCGACCTGCACGACCACATCCTCTCGGCCATCCGGCGCATCGCCAGCCGCTCCGGATACGCGCCGCCTGCATCGCTGGCGTATTTCGATCGGGCCGTGCGCGAAGCCGGCATGCGGAGAGCAGCGTGATGGCGCAATCCGAGATCGCCTGGACTCCTGTGATGGATGACGAACTCCGCCGGCAACGCCGCTGGCGGCGGGGCTGGGGAGCAGCAGCCAAGGCCATCGGGGTGAGCACTGACGAGGCATTCAAACGCGCCAGGGAGCTTGGCCTGACTACGAAAACAGCGGCTGGCCAGAATGGGCGCCCTGTTCGGGCTCTGTCGGAACGGCAGGCTGCCACCATCCGGGCCATGCGCGTGGATGGCGCCTCGTGGTTCGCCATCGGCAAGGAACTCGGCGTGCACGAGACGACGGCGCGCGTGTGGGGCAAGGATCTCGGGCTGGTTACCGCACGCGAGGCGGCGCCCGCGCCGGTCATGCCCATGGTGGTGACGCGCGGGCCATTGCCGGCAGGGCATCCGGACGCCTGGGCGCTCCTGACCGGCCGGTCCCCCGAACTCTACGAGCCGTATGCCTACCAGGACCCGGCAATGGGCACGCGCCGCCCCACAGCCGCGCGCCAGGGCGTTCCGACGCCGCCGGCCGCTACCACGACACCTGAAATCGCTGTGCCGGCCCCTGCGGCCGTCTGGAAGGAAGCAGCCTGATGGTCGCGCTGACGACACAATGGACCGTGGTCGCCCGCAAGCGGCCGGGCCGCAGGGAGTGGGAATGGCCCAACGCGGAGACCGAGGCCGGTGTGCTGGCACTGAGGGAACAGGGGGAGGCAATCACGATGCAGGAACACCGTCCGGATGGGGGATGGGACCTGAAAGCCGCGATGTTGCCGGCGTGGAAGCGTTTCGGGAGGGCGGCCTGATGCGCCGGCATAGCCGCTATGAAGGCCCGATCGATGCGGCCTATGTCGAATACCGCCTCCGCCACGCGGGGAAGACCCTCATGGCATTGCCTGACACTGGGCACAGCCCGAAACTGCGCCTCCGGTCCTTGGAGGTGATCAAGGGGGTAGAGGAACTGGTCGAGGCAGAAAGGTCAGTCCCCCGCTTCGAGCCGACCGCACACGACATCGCCATGATGGATGAGGTGTTTCCTGATTGGCTGCATTTCATTCCACAATCCAACCTTCCTATCCGCCGTGTGATCGCGCTGCGGTCCCTGGTGTCGCCGGTCACCGATCGCCATTTATGGCCATGGCGGCGCATCGGTGAGACTATGGGCACATCTCACGAAAGCGCCCGTCTATGGCACGCTCGCGGGGTTGATATGATAATCGGCGGCCTGGCGCGCGCACGGCGTGAAAGCCAACTTCCAATGGCGGCATAGATGGATGGGGTGGAGTGATCTGATGAAGCAGTGCTCAGTTTATGAATGCATCCGCATTGCCCGCGAGGATGGATTGTGTGTTGAGCACTTTAAGGTAAGGCATGGACGGCCTCCGTCAGTGGTTCGCAAATGCGACGAACCAGAAAAGAAGCGGAAACCGGAGTTCTTCAAGCGGTTTCTGCAAAAATCTGGATACGTCACAGTTCGTGTTCCGGCGAATTTCCCTGGCGCGGTCAGGATGCAGCGCGGATTCTGGTGGATCATGGAACATCGGATGGTCATGCAGAACATGATCGGCCGCCCACTCCGCATGAATGAGAACGTCCACCACAAAAACGGTATCCGGCACGACAACCGCCCCGAAAACCTGGAGCTGTGGGTCACATCGCAACCATGCGGGCAGAGGGTGAAAGATAAGCTGGCATGGGCGCGTGAATTCTTGGCAACCTACGGCACCAAGGCGGAGCGCGGCGCCATCGCGGTATCCCAGCAGCGAGCAGAAACCAAAAAGGCGGCTTGACAAAACTGGGATTTTTATTCTACTTTTTCGCTATTATAGCGCGGCACGCGCCCGGCAGGCACCCCCTGCCGGGCGTTGTCGTTTCTGGGGTCCGCTGCTCGCATCAGATGCGGGGACAGCGCGGGGTGTGCAGCCCGTGGCCGTGCTGGTCGGCCCTCTGCGCAGAAGGCAGTGCACTGCCTGCGCCGGGTGGAAGCCCCGGACACCAGCAAACCCAGCAGGAGTGCATCATGGCTTCCTTTCGGAAGGGCCAGCGCGTCAGCGTGACCCGCAAGGGCAAGACGGTCGAAGGCAAGTTCGTGGGCGAGGAAGACGCCGGCGCCGGCCGTGGCGGCGGTATCTGGATCGAGGTGGACCTCGGCGAGGGGAAGACCACCCGCGCTCGGCCGGCCCAGGTGAGCGCGGCCTGATCGGGATACCCAGCCCACAGGGGTGAGAAGGGCGCAGATCAAGGTGCCCGGAATTTCCGGGCTACTCCCTGAAGCCGGTGGAAGCCCGGCAAATACGCGCATCAGCGGATTTCTGAGAGGATACCATGCCGTCGCCCGATGGAGGCGCCCGCGCCCCCGGGCGGAAGCAGATCGACTGGGAAGCTGTGGAGCGGGAATACCGCACCGGCACGTTCTCGACCCGCCAGCTCGCCGCCAAGCATGGGTGCGCCGAGGGAGCGATCCGCTGGCACGCCAAGAAGGGCGGATGGCAGAAGGACCTCACCGAGGCGGTTCGGCGGGAGACCGATGCGCGGCTGTTGCGCGCCGACTTGCGCACGACCAACGCGCGCGAGGATGCGCAAATCGTCTCCGACGCCGCCGAGACGCGGGTTGCCGTCGTGCTGCGGCACCGGCGGTCCGTGGCGCGCGACAATGAGCGGCTGGAGAAGCTGGCTACCAAGCTGGACGCGCTGATCGAGGGCGCGGAGGGGATCGCCGGCGTCGGCGCCGCGCAGGACATCCTGGAGAGTATGGCGCGCACCCGGGCGAAGCTGATCCCGCTGGAGCGGCAGGCGTTCGGCCTGACCGACAAGGAGGCGGGGGAGGACCAGAGCGAGATCAGGACCATCCGCCGTGTCATCGTCGAGCCTGGAAATCCAGACACCACGGGTGTTCGTCCCGCTCCTGGGGCCGAAGCGGTATAAGGGCGCATGGGGCGGGCGCGGCAGTGGGAAGAGCCACTTCTTCGCCGAGGGCCTGGCCGAAAAGGCGATCCTGCAGCCCGGCCTCCGGGCCGTCTGCATCCGCGAGGTGCAGCTCAGCCTGAAGCAGTCGGTCAAGCGGCTGATCGAGGACAAGATCCAGGCCCTCGGCGTGAGCCGTATGTTCCGCTCCCTTGAGACCGAGATTCGGACGCCGGGCGGCGGCCTGATCATCTTCCAGGGCATGCAGAACCACACGGCCGACAGCATCAAGTCGCTGGAAGGCTATGACGTGGCATGGGTGGAGGAGGCGCAGGCCCTTTCGGAGCGCAGCCTCCGCCTGCTGCGGCCGACCATCCGCAAGCCCGGGTCTGAGCTGTGGTTCTCCTGGAACCCGGAAAGCCCCGCCGATCCGGTTGACGAACTGCTGCGCGGGCCGAACGCGCTCGGCCCGGACATGGCCGCCGTCGTCCAGGCGAACTGGCGCGACAACCCGTGGTTTCCGGCCGTTCTGGACGAGGAACGCCGGACCGACCTCGCGCGCCGGCCGGACGAGTATGACCACATCTGGGAAGGCGGATACGTCACCATCTCGGATGCGATCATCTTCCGCGGCAAGGTGGCCGTGGAGGCATTCGAGACGCCGCCGGATGCCAGGTTCTTCCACGGGGCGGACTGGGGCTTCGCGACCGATCCGACCGCCTTGGTGCGGTCCTTCATCCGCGACGACTGCCTGTTCGTCGACCAGGAGGCATTCGGACACGGGACCGAGATCGACGCCCTTCCGGCGCTGTTCGATCGCATTTCCACCGCCAGGCAGTGGCCGATCAAGGCCGACAGCGCGCGGCCCGAGACGATCAGCTACGTGGCGCGGCAGGGATTCCGGATCAGCGCCGCCGACAAGTGGCAGGGGAGCATCGAGGATGGCATCGCCCACCTGAAGGGCTTCCGCCGGATCGTCGTGCACCCTCGTTGCGAGCACATCGCCAGGGAGTTCCGCCTCTACAGCTACAAGGTGGACCCCAAGACTGAGGACGTGCTGCCCATCATCGTGGACAAGCACAACCACGGCATAGACGCGCTGCGCTACGCCCTGGACGGCTACATCAAGCGGCGCGCACCCGCCAAGACTGAACCGCTCCGCCTGTAGGATCGCGCATGCTCACCGACGATGTCCGTAAGCCGTCCCCCCAGGTCTTGGAGATGGCCGAGGACTGGGAGCTGATCGATGCCCTGATGGGTGGCACCAAGGCGATGCGGAAGGCCGGGAAGCGCTTCCTGCCGCAGTGGCCGGCCGAGGATGACGTCAGCTACAAGGCCCGGCTGGCAACGGCGACGCTGTTCCCGGCCTACGCCCGCACCGTATCGGTCCTGACCGGCAAGCCGTTCAGCAAGCCGGTGACGATCGGTGAGGACGTGCCGCCGCGCATCGTCGAGTGGCTGGGCAACGTGGACCTGCAGGGGCGGAACCTGCACACGTTCGCGGCCGAGGTGTGCGCCGACGCGCTGGCCTACGGTCTGTGCGGCATCCTGGTGGACTGCCCGCCGAGCAACGGCGCCAGGACCGTGCAGGATGAGCGCCAGGCCGGCATCCGCCCCTACGCGGTGCACATCCGGGGCCATCACATCCTTGGCTGGCGCGACGAAATGCGGGGTGGCGCGCGGGTCCTGACCCAACTGCGTCTGCTCGAATACGTGCATGAAGACGATGGACCGTTCGCCAGCAAGGCGGTCGAGCAGGTCCGTGTCCTGGAACCGGGCCGATGGGCGGTCTACCGCAAGCAGCGGTTGGAGAACGGCGCCGAGACGTGGGCCATCCATGACCAGGGCGTCACCACCCTCCCGGTGATCCCGTTCGTGCCGGTCTACGGGCTGCGGTGCGGCTTCATGATCGGCCGTCCGCCGATGCTGGAACTGGCGCACGCCAACGTGGAGCACTGGCAGTCCAAGTCTGACCAGCAGACCATCCTCCATGTCGCGCGCGTGCCGCTGCTGTTCGCCAAGGGCTTGGGGGACGCCCAGATCACGGTCGGGGCCAACTCGTTCGTCCAGACCGGTGCCGAGCACGCCGACCTGAAATACGTCGAACACTCCGGCGCGGCGATCGAGGCCGGCCGGCTGTCGCTCCTGGATCTCGAGGACCGGATGCGCCAGGTCGGCGCCGAGTTGTTGGTGATCAAGCCCGGCAACACGACCGAGGTGCAGACGATCGCCGATAACGAGCAGGGCATGTGCGACCTGCAGCGCATCATGCAGGCGGTGGAGGACAGCCTCGATACCGCCCTGGGCCTGATGGCGCAGTGGGTGGGTGAAAAGGAGGGCGGGCACGTCTCGATCTACCGGGACTTCGGCGCCGCCACCCTGGCCGAGGCATCCGCCAGCCTGCTGTTCCAGATGCGGAGCGTCGGTGCGCTCTCGTTCGAAACGCTGCTCTCCGAGCTGAAGCGGCGGGGCATCCTGTCCCCGGATATCGACATCGAACAGGAAATGGCGCGCGCCAAGGCCGACGCGCCGAAGACGGTCGCGACGGAAGAAACCGTCCGGCCGTAGCCGATAGCTGCCTGGCAGGTGCCGGCGGCGCACCGGGGCGGATGCCCCTTCATCGGGCCGGATGGCCCTGAAAGCGACTCATGAAGCTGAAGCTGACCGCGGACGGTCACGCCGTCGTGCAGGACGGAAAGCCCGTCTATGTGGCCGATGACGGCAAGGAAATCGCGTTCGACTACACCGCCACGCTGGCGACCATCTCCCGCCTGAACGGCGAGGCGAAGGGCCATCGGGAGCGCGCCGAGGCGGCCGAGGGCAAGCTGAAGCTGTTCGAAGGGATCGAAGATCCCGAGGCGGCCCGCAAGGCGCTCGGCACCGTGGCCAACCTGGACGCCAAGAAGCTGATCGACGCCGGCGAGGCGGAGCGCGTCCGCACCGAGGCGATCAAGGCGGTGGAGGACAAATACCGCCCGATCGTGAAGGAGCGCGACGGCCTGCAGGCCGCGCTGGTGGACGAGAAGATCGGCGGCGCCTTCAGCCGCTCCAAGTTCATCGCCGACCGTCTGGCGATCCCCGGCGATCTGGCGCGCGCCGCCTTCGGCTCGGCTTTCGCCCTGGAGGACGGAAAGATCGTCGCCAAGGACCGCGCCGGCAATCGCATCTACAGCCGCGCCCGCCCCGGCGAGGTGGCCGATTTCGACGAGGCCCTGGAATCGCTGGTGGACGCCTACCCGCACCGGGACAGCATCCTGAAGGGCACCGGCGCGTCCGGCAGCGGCGCGGCGGGATCGGGCGGCACCGGTGGCGCGGGGCGGCGCACCATCACCCGGGCACAGTTCGACGCCCTGGAGCCGGCCGCGAAAATCTCGGCCGCCAAGGACTGCGCGATCGTCGATTGACGGTCGCCTGACTGACTGTCCGACGCCTCGGATGGGGGTCGGAGTAGGGGCCGGATGGCCCACGGTTCACATCTGATCCCCAACAGGAGCCTGTCTTGGCCAACACCCTGACCAACCTGATCCCGACCATCTACGAGGCGATCGATATCGTCTCCCGTGAGATGGTCGGGTTCATCCCCGCCGTCACCCGCAACGCCTCGGCCGAGCGTGCGGCGCTGAACCAGACGATCCTGGTGCCCATCACCCAGGCGCAGACCGCGGCGGACAACACCCCGGCCGTGACGCCGCCGAACACCGGCGACCAGACGGTCGGCAACGTCGCCATGACCATCAGCCGGTCCAAGCACGTGCCGATCCGCTGGAACGGCGAGGAACGCGTCGGCCTGCAGTCCGCCGGCACCTACCAGACCATCATCGGTCAGCAGTTCCAGCAGGCGTTCCGCACGCTGGTCAACATGATCGAGGCCGACCTGTGGGCGGCGGCCTACCAGGGCGCGTCCCGTGCCTATGGCACCGCCGGCACCACGCCGTTCGGCACCAGCGGCGACCTGTCCGATATCGCCCAGGTGCGCCGCATCCTGGATGACAACGGCGCGCCGCAGACCGACCTGCAGCTCGTGCTCGGCTCGGCCGCGGTCGCCAACCTGCGCGGCAGGCAGAGCCTGCTGCTGAAGGTCAACGAAGCCGGAAGTGCCGGCCTGCTGCGGCGCGGCTCGATCTCGGAAATGCCCCTGGAAGGCTTCGAGCTGCACAATAGCTACGCCATCCAGACCGTCACCAAGGGCACCGGCGCGAGCTACGTCACCTCGGGCGCGACGGCGCCGGGCGTGAGCAGCGTCGCCCTGGTCACCGGCTCCGGCACCGTGCTGGCCGGCGACATCGTCACCTTCGCGGCCGACACCGCGAACAAATACGTGGTCAACTCCGGTGTCGCCGCGCCGGGGACGATCACCCTCGGCGCCCCGGGTGCGATGGTCACCATCCCGACCGGCAACGCCCTGACGGTCGGCGGCAACTACACGCCGAACGTAGCCTTCAGCCGATCGGCCATCCAGCTCATCGCCCGCATGCCGGCGCGGCCGGAGGGCGGGGACATGGCCGAGGACGTGATGACGGTGACCGATCCCGTGTCGGGCCTGTCGTTCGAAATCAGCGAATACAAGCAGTTCCGGCAGACCGCCTATCACGTCGCCATCGCCTGGGGCGTGGCGAACACGAAGCCGGCCCACACCGCCATCCTGATCGGGTGACGCATGGCTGCGAGTGACGGCCGGGGGCGGAAGCGCTCCCGGTCGGCGCCGTCTCAGGAGGAACCGATGTCCGATACCACCCCGCCGGTCCCGGCCGCCGCCGATCCGGCACCCGATCCGAACGCCGGCTTGATCGAGGTGGCCAAGGAAGGCGCCCGCCTGTGGGTGCATCCGGACACCCTGAAGGCCCATCTCGCCGCCGGCTGGCGGCACGCCTGATGGCCCTGACGGCGCAGCAGATCGCCGACACCCGCCACTACATGGGCTACTCGGTGGCGGGCGACGACGCATCCCGCCCATGGCGTGAACTGGCGTATTCGAACGTCAGCTACATGGGCCTGTCGCTGGATTACCGGCTGGCGCACCTGTCGGCGGAGGAAGAGGCACGGCTGACCGGGTTCTTTCTGGTCAACCTCGCCGCGCGTGAGCAGGAGATCCAGGACGCGGCGGGGAACCTGGACACCGCGGCGGCGGCGGTGTGGACCCACAACCTGAACGAGATCACTGACCGGCGCGCACTGTTCAACGCCCTGCGGCTGGAGCTGTGCCGCTTCCTCGGCTTCCCGCCGGGATCGGGGCTGCAGCAAGCCGGGAACAAGCTGATCCGGTCATAGAGGAGGTTTCATCATGGGCGGCATCCCGGACGGCGCGGCAAACAAGATCACCGGCACATTCACGGCCGCAGGCGCGGCCGACAAGTCGGTCGCATGCAGCGGTCGCTTCAACGTGTCCATCTGGGGCACCTTCGTCGCCACCGTCGTGATCGAGCGCAGCTTCGATGGCGGCTCGACGTTCCTGCCGCTCTCGACCGACGCCTACGGCACTGCTGTCGCCCTGACCGTGCCGTGCTCGCTGGTCATCGATGAGCCCGAGGCCGGCGTGATCTACCGCCTTCGCTGCACCTCCTGGACCTCCGGCTCCGTGAACTGGCGCATCAGCCAGTAGGCACCATGCTGATCCGCTCCCCCATCCGCAGCCCGGTCCGGGCGCCGATCCGATCGGCGTTCGGCGGCGTGTCCAACCGTCCCGACGCCCTCCTCGACGACCCCACCTACCAGTCCGTCCACCTCATCGACGACCCGCTGACCGGCGCCCTCCGCGCCTGGGACAACGACCCGGTCAGTGCCGATCACGTCGGGCGCATCTCCTGGGCGCGCGGCATTTCGATCGCCGCAGGCCCGATCAACACGAGCGGCTATTCCCGCCTCGACGCCATTTTCGATGACCCGCTGAGCGGCACTGTGAAGTGGAGCTGGACATGAGCCTGATCGATGCTCGATTTGCCGATATCTGGGATTTCAGCAACGGCAACACTTGGGATTTCGATTCCAGCGGCGTGCTGAACCAGTACGGCCCGAACATGCCCAGCCAGGGCTATGAATTCGACTCTGGCTCGGGGCTGTGGGTGCCGGCGGGGCGGGCATTTTACGGGCAGATTACAAACGCTGTCCGGAATCCCCGCTGCGAGGGGGCGGCTGTCGGATCGCCGGGAACGGGACCCCTAAATTGGACCATCCCTGTGGGAGGTTCTCGTCAAATAGTCTGGCAGGGCATAGAAAACGGCGTCCCATGTTTTGACGTCAAATGCACGGGGGTTGCCGGAGGAACAACAGGGGTTGACGCTCTCGCATTAAACTTTTCCATGGATACTGCAGGAACACCAACAATTACAGGAGATGTATTCTCGTCATCTATATTTATAAAACTCGTTGATGGCGTGCTACCAGGAAGGGTAGTTTTAGGTACAGCTACTACTGATAGCAGCACCGGGACAACTGACTACAAAGTTATCACAGTAATTAATCTCGGTGACGATGCATCTAGGCTAAAGCGGTATTCCACACTTCCAGTAGTATCAAAAACCGGCAACCTTACTTCGCAGCAAACTTTGTGGGTGTACACCAAAGGCGGAGATACGCTTAACTTCACTATGCGGTTTGGCGCTCCGGTGTTCTCCAAGACACCATTCCTGCCCCCTGTTATTCTCCCACCTGTCGGCGCCCCCGCTCAAAGCACCCGCCTCGGCGACAACGCCTCCATGAAAGCCGCCGCCTACGCCCAGACATTCGGCGCCGGCCAGCGCGGCACCGGCATCATGCAAGCGCGGGTCGATGCGATCCCGCCGGCCGGCAGTTACGCGCCGCTGTTCTGCGTCGGCAGTGACGCAAACAACTGCCTCACGCTCTATGTCGGCGCCGACGCGAAACTGCACGCCAAGGCTATCATCGGCGGCACGCAGCTCGGCGAGGCGGTGAGCGCCGGCACCGTGACCGCCGGTACGGCATTCGCGGGCGGCTTGCGCTGGTCCGAGGCAGGCTATGCGCTGGTGCTCAACGGTGCGGACCCAGTCGGCGTGACCGCGACGCTGCCGGCGCTGTTCGGCCTGCTGCCGGGCCGGGATTACGCCGGCTACTACCTCAACGGCAGGCAAAGGCCGACCGGGTTCTGGGGCCGGCTGCTGAGCGATTCCGACCTGAAAGCGAAGTGCGTTGTGGGAGGCGTCTATGCCTGAGTGGCACACAACCCGCCTGCGCGCGACGGACGACGCCGCGCTCTGGGCATCTCTCCGCGCTGCTGGCCTCGTGCGCGATGTCGTCAACGCGCTCGGCGTGACGGTCACCGTGGCCGCGAACGACAGCGTGCGCATCGACCCGATCCCCGTGGTGACGCGAGAGACCGGCGAGACGACGACCGACGCGGACGGCAACACGGTGCCGGTGACCGAGCCGGTGCCGGGGGCGCACTGCAATGTCTACTCGCTGGAGCCGCTGAGCGACGCAGTGCTGGCGGTGCTGCCGGTGGTCAATCCCGAACCCACAACTCCCGTGAGGATAGCCGCCTGATGGCTGTTCAATATTCCGTCGCGGTCCGCAATGCCCGCGCCGACGCGATCGAGGCAACGATCGGCACCGCGCCGAAACTCCAACTCCGATCCGGAGCGCCGCCATCGAACTGTGCGGCGGCGGATTCCGGGTTGCTGCTGGCCGAGTTCGTCTTGCCGAGCGACTGGATGACCACGGCGGCGAGCGGTCAGAAAACCATGAATGCCGTCACGCCGGTTGCTGCTGTCGCAAGTGGAACGGTGGCGCATTATCGGATCAAGGACTCCACCGGCGCCACCTGCCACGAGCAGGGCACTGCCGGGGTTGCGGCCAGCGGCCCTGATCTGGTGGTGGACAACCCCGCCGTCGTGGCCGGGCAGACGGTGAGCATCACGGGCTGGACGATCGTCGAAGCTGGAGCCTGATCTATGCAGACGATCGCCGTTTCGCGGACGACCGTCGCGCCGGCGGTGGCGGCTGCGGCGGCGGTCAGGGTTGGTCTGAACTGCGCGCGGACGACAGCGGCGCCAAGCCGAGTGGCGACTGCCAGTGCGCCGGCGCGGCTCTCGCTGACGCGCATGAACCCCGTGCCGAGCGTCGCCGCGGCGGGTGCTGGGCGGGTGTCGGCCACCATGAACCGCGTCATGGCTGGGCCGACTGTGGCCGCAGGGACGGCGGTGGCGATCGCGGTTTCGGTCGCTCGGGTCACTGCCACGCCCGTCATTCAGGCCAGGGCCAGCGTGCCGCGTCTGCCGGCCGGCGCGCGGTTACAGGCCAAGATCAGCAAGGCATATGGCATCGCCGCGTCCAAGATCGGGCAGCCCTACGCCATGTATCGGCCGGCGAGCGCGACGGCGCCGATGGCGGCCCAGGCCGGGACCGTGGCCGCCGCATTCAAGCCGATGGGCAAGGCATTCGGCGCCCCGAACACCCCGCAGAACCCCTGGTTCGACGGGCACATGGACCTATCGGTGGTGCAGCGGGGGGACGTGCTGGTCGGGCCGGGCGGGACCTTCTTCATCTGGCAGATGGTCCCCTTGGGGGCGACGCTGTGCGTGCAGTGCAACGCCACGGTGACGGTATCCCGGCCAGGCCAGCCGGCGACCGGGGACGACTACTACGGCGGCAACGCCACGGCGGACGAGGTGGTCCTGATGTCCGGCTGGCCGGCCAGCGTGCTGCAGGGAACCAAGGGTGAGCGCGGGGACCTGTCGCTACCCTCCGATGTCAGGATGCCCTGGAAGACGATCCTCCTGCCGGCCTGGACCGGCGCGCAGATCCGGAACGGCGACATCATCACCACGGCGGAGGATCGCCCCATGCGCTACGTCGTGTCCGGGGC
>NZ_OW485607.1 GCF_937425535.1 Rhodovastum atsumiense | reverse complement strand
TGGCAAAGAAATTCTCAGATTCGAATATATAGGTGAATAAATTTTTGTGGCAGAAGAACTGGATTCTTTAGAAGAATAATTATATCTAACTTCTGATTAATATGTTAAGAGGAGTCTGCAGGGTAATTTATGACAAGGAAAAATTGGCGACGTTGTGTCGACGATTTGTATGTATCCTTTGTTATTGGGCAGCAGATTCCGCTGGAGCCGCCGGCAACCCCGCGACTCCAGCGAGTGTTTCTCTGAGTCGCAAATCCTGAGCCCTCAAATCGTGATCCGCTCGACCTCGTCGAGCGTGATTTCGTCGCCGCGTCGATCATAGAGCTTGGTGGTGCGCGGGCTCTCGTGCGCCGCCATGGCCTGGGCGTTTTCCAGCGTGCCTTTGGCCTCCAGATAGGCGGTGATGCCGGTGGCCCGGAAGGTGTGGCAGCCGATGCGCACCTGAAGGCCCATCGCGGCGACGCGTCGCTGGATCATGCGCCAGGCATCGACCCGGCTCATCGCGGTGGCGGCGAGCGCGCCGGTGCGGCCGACCGCGGCGCGAAACAGGGGACTCTTGTTTTCGCCCGCGATGCCGGCGGTTTTGATGTAGGCGTCGAGGAAGGCTTCGAGCTTGTGGTGCGCCGGCATCTCGTGACGCTTGCCGCCTTTTTCGTGCAGGCGGATCCACCAGCGCTTGCCGTTGGCGAAGTAGTCCTCGCCGCGCATGCCGACGACGGCGCCGATGCGGGCGAAAGTGTAGGTCATGACGCCGATCAACGCTCGGTCGCGCAGGCCGACGAGGGTGGAGGTATCGATGCTTTCGATCAGCGCGCGCGCCTGGTCGGCGGTGAGCACGGGCGTCTTGCCGCGCTTGACAACGTGCTTGGGCCCGCGGACCGCGTGCGCCGGATTGGCCGCCAGCACGCCGCCGGTGACCAGCCAGTCGAACAGCATGCGGATCGCGGCCAGGTGCTGCTTGACGGTGGGCTTTTCGAAATCCGCGCCCAGCGCCTCGATGTAGGTGGCGACGTGCAGCGGCTCGATGTCGGCGAGCTGGCCGATGCGGTGGCGGTCGCACCAAGCGAAGAACCGGTTGGCCGCATGGAGATAGGCGGCGCGGGTATTGCGGTTGCGGATGGTGGCGGCGAAAAACTCCAGAAAGCGGCGTGCGGCCCGGTCGCCGGCGTCCGCAATGATGGCGGGCACGACCCTGGCGGCCGGGCCGGCGACGGGACCGCGGGGGTCAGCAATAGTCAGCTGACGGGTCTGGACAGGCTCAGGCTTAGTCATGGCTTTAGTGTAACATAACGTCCTTTATGTTTCATCAAACAAATCGCCGCTTCATCTCCGCCCAAGCCTCAAACCGGCCAAATACACACAATTTCGTTACGATCACTCAACTATATGGTCTATTTATTTAAGGGGAAGCGCCATGAAGAAAGGCGGCGCCTGCAAGACCCAATCCAGCGAACCGCTCGTCCCGGCGCTGCGCCTCAGCGTCCGCCCTCGGCATCCGCCCGCGCGGCCGCGGCGCGCTTCCATAGCGCCGCGTGCAAAAGCAAAGCCCGCCACGTCGCCGTGGCGGGCCCATTTCCTTGACGGCCATCGGCTTCCCAGCCTGTACCGTGGGCGGAACCTATCACATTCCGCGCGTTCTTTCAAACAGCAGCGCAGCCGCTCTTGCCAAATTCTCAAGTTCCAGGCTTGGCAATCTGAAACGCCGCCCGAACTTCGAGAGCGGTTTGCGGCTCTTCACCGTTCAAGGCGCAACTCCGTCGTCCCGAGGCGGAGCCGCCGTGAAAACCGGCCCTTGATCCGCACCGCCGGATTCGCCGGCACCTGGGTCGAACGGCCCTCGTTATAGGCGCGCTGCGTCGCCGTCGGCTCCCATTCCACCCCAAGCTTGTCGAGCGCCTGCCGCGCCGCGCCGAGAAACCCACCCGGACTGGCGAGGAGCGGCTCGCCGGAAAGCCGCGAGACGACAGCAGGGCCATAAACGCCATACCCAAGGCGCACCAGACGCTTGTCTTGCACCAACGCGCGCAGAACCCGCAGAACCTGATTTTCGCCACCGAGGTCGCGGAATTCGCGCGTGAGGAACACCTCGTCCGGCCGCCCGGCGATCCGCGCCTCCACCTTCTCCCGCACTGTCGGCGATTGCCCCATGCCCTCCCCCGGCCGCCAAAAACCCGTTATCCATTCAAAATGGATCGGGTGCTTTCAAAGCGGAATACGGTGCGCTGCGACGTTTGCAGCTTTCCGGGCGGTCCCCCAATGCCAACCCTGACGCCCCACGACCGGTCGCGGTCTATCCTAGAATCCTAGGTATCTAGGAAATGGCGCCCTTGGGGGTATCTCATATTTGACGCTAAATTCTACGCATAAGATATTGTTTTTAAAATAACTTATCCTTGTTGCCTCAAGCCCGTAGGCAGACGTCCGCCGGACGGGCAAAATCAAGGAACGGTTCACGACCGCCACCCCGCTCCCGTGCGGGGGGCGCATAAGGGGCAATACCGGCCCCCAGCGGCGGTCCGGCGTTGGGTGATGGATGGCACCATTGAAACGGACTGGCATGCAAAGCAACAGCCAAACACCTTCGAAATTCCTTCCCCGTCTGGCCATAGCCGGCCTTCTTCTGATCGCCGCGCTGGTGGTCCTCTGCATATGGTCCGCCGCAGAATGGCCTCGGAAGGCGCTCGCCACCGCCGTCTTGCTTTTTTGCCTGCCGCTTGGCCTGTTTCTCGGCGAAATCAAGGACGGCGATTTCACGAAATTTCAGCTGTCGCCGCTCCTCAAGGCGCTGCTCGCCCTTGCCTTCGCGGCTGGATTCGCGACGTTTATCGGCGCCATGATTGTCCATATTTGGGTTCATGCAGAATTCTGGGCGCAACTCTCGTCATCCGGTCTTGTACTGTGGCTCAGCGCCCTTGCCGGTATTCTTCTCAGCGACTTCGAGGCGTAGAAAGGTTGTAGCCGCGCTAAACACTTTCCCGCAAACGGCACCGTTCCGCTTGCTGGTCCGCGGGGGGCAGAATTTTCGGAACCCGCGTGTTCGCGGCCCTTGACGCCATTCACGCCCGGATCCTGCACCTGGCGACGCCGCTCGGTCCAAGCAAAGGCGGCGGCTTCATGTGGACGGAGGACGCCATATGGCCCGCGCACGGCAAGGCGCTGACGCTTGCCACACCGGCCGTGACCCTGCGCCATCCAGGACGAGGGCGGGAAAGTCGATCTCGCGCAGACGGCCGGCCGGCTGTGCGACCTGATCACCTACGGGCAGGACAAGGGATGGCTGAACGCGGAAGGCGAAATGGTTGCGCTGCTCCTGGTTCGCGTGCGCGACGAAGACGGGACGATCCTGGAAGACCGCGAGCTGAAAAGAGCCTAATTTGTCCGTCTCTGCCCTTTCCTGTTTCCCGGGACCGGCAAAGAGAAGAACCCATGGGCAATGAAGCTTCTCAAAAGACGTGGTTCGCCCTGTTCCGCAACGGCAAGCAGGTGAGCAAGGCCCACGCCAGCCGCGCGGCCGCGCTCGTGGAGGCCTACGAGCGCGGCGCCGTCATCAAATGGGGCGTGGACCTGCCGGGAGACAGGCCGGGGCAGGCGCTGGACGAGGGCTACGAGATCCGGATCACCAATGGCAAATCCAATGCGAACTGACCGGCAAGCAGCCAATGACGACGAACCGGAAATGGACACCGTCATTCCTCTGACCGACGAGCAGGCCGACTGGCTCCACAGGTGGGTGTGCGAGATGATCAAGCGCCGGGCGTTCATCGACTTCGGCGAGTTCATGCAGCAGGCCGAGGAAGGAGATAGCGGCGGGGCGCGGCAATGCTGAAGGAACCGCTTACCGGTCCTATCACCGTTGCGGATATCGAGGCGCACAGCCGGGAATTCATCTCGCGCATCGACAAGGGCGAGCTGGCGGCAGCCATCAACCGGCAGCGGATCGCCGCGAAGCTTCGCAAGCGCACCCCGTCGAAAGCCGCCCTGCTCAAGTCGCTGGCCGAGCGCTTTCCGGACGAGCATGACATGGATCCTGTCACAGTCAGAGACGTGCTGCGCCTGTTCTACGATGCCTACACCTATCCATGCCTTGGCAATGCGGACTGGCGGGAAGCCGACTGCATCGAGCAAGAGGCGCGCGAGCTGGCAGCCATTGCCAGGCCCTTGCCGGACGACCCGCCAGAGTTCGCGACGTGGCTAAGCGTGCTGACGAGCAGGACCGCCACGCCGGACCAGCGGGACTGGGCGTATGAGGGCATGTGCGAGCATTTCAGGGACGGCGAAGACGGAGAATAACCGTCACGCGTCAGGAACCTGAGGAACGGTCCTGTCGATGCGTCAGGCGCTGCGTAGAGAGGTTTGCGGGAAAGAAAGCGGCAAAAGCCACTCAGCGGGCTGCCCAAAGGCCGCAGCGAAGGATCGCCCTCCCCTGCCCCATCATCCCTACGCGTGCTCAGGCCGCAAGGGCTTCAAAACACAAGCTCCGCTAGGCGGCTCCGCCGCCAAGCTCCGCGTAGCGTTTCGGTCCCTTGCGGCCTTCCGCGCGCTTCGGGCAGTCAAAAGCAGGAACGGGACGAGGAACAGGGCCCTTTTCGGTCCGAACAAGGAACATGGTTAAGAAGAGGCCCACAACGTCCGCGCTTCCGCCGTTGGGGCGGAAAATCGCCGGCCACGTGAACACCGACACGCGATTTTTGTCATGACATTGTCTGGCAAATGGTGTATCATTTTCGAGATTGGAGGGTTTCATGGCGTCGAATCCGCCCCGCACCAGCAAGCTCGATCTCCGGCTTTCGCCCGAAGCGAAGGCGCGGCTGAACGCCGCCGCGCACGCGCGGCACCAGACCGTCAGCCAGTTCGTGCTGGAAAGCGCCCTTGTCCGCGCCGACGAGACGCTTGCCGAGCGGCAGCGCTTCACGCTCGACGCGGCCCGGTGGACCGCGTTCATGACGGCGCTCGACGCGCCGCCGCGCGCGCTGCCGCGCCTTGAGCGCCTGTTCCGCGAAGCCGGGCCTTTCGATCCGCCCGAACCCGGATGACACGAGGTTTCCGGATCGAGAAGCTGCGTCGCGACCATGCTGTCGATGGCTTCAGCTGCGGACGCGAGGAACTGGATCGGTTTCTGACCCGCTACGCCTTCGCCAACCAGCAGGCGAACGCTTCGCAAACCTATCTCGGCCTTCACGAAGACGCGATCGTCGGCTTTTACAGCCTGGTCGTGGGCGAGGTTGCCTATGACGACGCGCCCGAACGCCTGACCAAGGGCCTGGCCAGGCATCCGGTGCCGCTCATGCTGCTCGCGCGCCTGGCGGTCGGCCTCGCCTGGCAAGGCCGGGGGATCGGCGCGGGGCTGCTGAAGGACGCGATCCGTCGCACCCTGCAAGCGGGCGACATCGCCGGAATCCGCGCTTTCGCGGTGCATGCGAAGGACGCCCCCGCCCGCCGCTTCTACGAGCATTTCGGGTTCGTGCCGTCACCGACAGACCCGCTCCATCTATTTCTGTTGACCAAGGATCTTCGGCGCCTGGTCTCCGGCTGAAACCGGCCGGCCCCCAGCAAAAGCAGGAGCGAAGCAGCGCTTTGAATTTGTGGCGTTGTGAATAGAGGTTGCGATGAAAGTCACATTCACGGCGTTTCAGCAGAATGTCGGGCGCTCTCCTCGCGGGTGGATCAGTCTCTAGCTAGAATAGCCTCAGTCAAATGAGTTACACCTATAAATAATACCAATGCCCGTTGACCAGAACCGATCGATGACTTGGGGTGCGCTGCTCTCGACATCTGCACTCCGGAGCGCCGGTTCCGATCTCTGAGCATTGGTATTAATTGGTCAAAAATTTGTCTTTTTATGGACAGTAATATAATCTTTTTCCTTCGTTTTATAATTATTAATGGCGTTGTTCAGCGCATCCCAATCTCCTTTGATATCGGCAGGCGCCGACCCATTGGTGGACGACACACCGCATTGCTTGCGGAAATTGATCACTCCGTTATCCGGTAAGCTAACTTTCTGTATCAGGCCAGGATCGGGAAGGGTGCCGAGCTTGTAGCTGCGCGTTGCCACCTGATAGTTGAATTTAAAATCTCTTAGATTTTTCCACCAGATGATTTGTAAGATAGCGCCCGGACGGCATAGCGACGCCGGAAACATATTGCCTTCAATTTGCTTATCTGGCGACTTACCCGAGAGTGCATCCTCAGCCGTGGGCGCATTGCCAGTTTCGTCTGGAGTATCATCAGAATGTACAAAGACAATTCTATAAAACCAACCGTCGCCTTTTTCCGGCTTGCGAGGCTCAACAGGGACAGCACCTCCTAATTGGGCTAGGCTTAAGGATGCCGTTGAGGACGAGGTGGAGAGCATATTCGGCACAAGATGCCAGCACACTGACGTAGGACTATTCGGGTATACTGCATGTAATGCGGGGTCTGGATCCGCTGCATAGAGATTTTTGCTTGTAATTGTATTTCTAATATCAGGTAAATTTTTTGGGAGAATAATAATTGGTAAACCAATGTGAGGCTGATTGCCGATTTCTTCTAATTTTTCTAAGTCGATAATTTCCCTGTCCTCCTGGCATATTTTTTCTTTGAATGGAACTGGTGGTCTGAATGTCATTTTATTTTCTGCCGCACCGATAATAGCACCAACTCCCGCTCCGGCCAATCCGCCTGCGAGGCCCCCTATCGAGACGCCTGTTGCGGCACCGGCTCCCGCCGTGGCGATGATATTTTTCGTGTTATCTATGTAATTTATTGTCACTTGCTTGTACAGGAATTCGCTACCTTCAACAGGCGTGCCACCGATTTTAGTTGTTCCAAAAATCCAACGTGGAAAAGAATTGTTTGGAATCGCTAGCCATCTTCCACCATCGTCCTCCGCAACAGAGGATACTACTGGAACAACATTCTCAAGGCATTTATAGACGTCTTTCTCTGTCACGCCTCGGCAGGAGTCCTGAGGCTTCACTATATCACCGTTACTCTTCTTTATTTCTAAGGAGGCGTCGGCAAGTAGGATTGCAGGCGCTTGCAACGAGAACCTGAGTGAGTTTGCCTGATCAGGCCCGGATTTTACAGGAGTGTAAGACAAACTGGGTGAGCAGGCTGCCAAGGCGGCTAAGGCCAGCACAGGCTTCAAAGCTTTCAAGAAAACCTCCCGGAAGAAAACAGACATTATATTACCATATAAGAATATCATGCGCTTGTGCAGTGGCAATGGTGGTTCGGCAGCAAGGGTAATACCAATGCCTGTGGATGACGACGCATGCGGGGGTTGCCCGACGCGGGTGAGATCGGATTGCCGAGCAAATCGGAGAGGCTTGCCGTGCTGCTCTCTGAACCAACCACCCCAGGGGGCGCATGTGGCGGCTGATGATGACGAACGCGGCCTGCGAATGGGTGGAGGCGGGCACCTTCGAGAGCGTGACGGCGGCCGCGCGACGCATCCGCGAGATTGAAGGCATTTCCGGCAATCTGTTCCTGCAAATGCTGATCGAACCGGACTTCGGCACCGACGCCGAGGCCTTCGCGCATCTCGAATACACCGGCAAGCAAGCCCTGTATGTGATCAAGCGGCGGGTGAACTGACGACCGCGCAGCCCTCGTCCTTTCCCGCTCTGCGCGTCGATGATCCCGGCGCTGATCGCCGCCGCCAACAGGACGACGCGGCGCTTTCCGAAATTCTCCAGCGCCACCCTCCGCAACCTTGATCTGGACGCCATAACCGTGGCGAACGGGGCGTGTCCCCCCGCAAGGGGGGGCCGGGCTCTAGGCTTCGCCCCGAGCCCCTGCGGGTCTCGGCCCTGCGGGTCACGATCCCTCACGTGCCTCATGCGGGCCGCAGACGCGGCCCCTGCTTAGGGGCCAGCCCCTCGGCGCACTCCAAGGGCCTTCCGCCGGAAAAAGACAGACGGCGTTTCGCGCAAGGGCGCGCAGACGCCGTTGCTTTTGCCGGTCTCCCGAGAAGGCCCTTTCCGTTTGCACACCCCGATCTCGCCGATGGGCAAGGGTTGCAGCAGCAGCTGCAACCCCAAAACCAACCAAGAAAGGAAACGGCCATGAACGACGCACACGGCAAGACGTTCCGCAGAGCGGACCTTATGCAGTTTACCGGCACCACATGCTGGTACCGCCATCCGCTTGTCCCCGCCATCCTCATCACCGACGGGGCCAAGTATGTCGCAGACACCGCCGAAGCCTATTGGCTCTTGGACGAGATCGCCCTCGCCAACCGGTTTGTGGCGGCGGTGAAGAAAGAGGATTTCCAGTTCTGGAAACTCGTGGTGCGGCCCGACCAGACCGCCACCCTCACCTGCGAGGACGGCAACGGGGGGGTCGTGCTTTCCAAAGAAATCCCGTTCACCGACTTCCCCGCCGAAGGCGTGAACCTCTACTGCACCAACAACACGATCCTTGTGCCCAGCGAATACTGAACGCGAACGGGCGGCCGTT
Source organism: Rhodovastum atsumiense (assembly GCF_937425535.1). Classification (NCBI taxonomy): domain Bacteria; kingdom Pseudomonadati; phylum Pseudomonadota; class Alphaproteobacteria; order Acetobacterales; family Acetobacteraceae; genus Rhodovastum; species Rhodovastum atsumiense. Next base: position 52,327 of record NZ_OW485607.1, on the reverse strand, counting down.
ACTGGCCGCCCGTTTTTCTTTCCCTCTTCAACACACAGGAGTTTCAGCCATGACGATCAAGACCATTCCTCTTTCACAGCTTGTGCCTTCCCCGGCCAATGTGCGGAAAACCGGGGCCGCTTCCGGCCTTGGCGAACTCGCCGCCAGCATCGAGGCGCACGGCCTCTTGCAGAACTTGCAGGTCCGCCCAACAGAGAGCGGCAGGTTCGAGGTGGTCGCCGGCGGCCGCCGCCTTGCCGCCCTGAAGCTGCTGGCGAAGCGCAAAGCCCTCGCCAAGGACGCGCCGATTCCCTGCCACGTTCTGACCGGCGAGACGGCCAGCGAGATCAGCCTCGCCGAGAACGAAATGCGGCAGGCGATGCATCCCGCCGACCAGTTCGTCGCCTTTAAGGCGCTGGTCGACGGCGGCCACGGGCCGGACGAAATCGCAGCCCGTTTCGGCGTGACGGCCCACGCGGTGCGGCAACGGCTCAAGCTCGCCGCCGTCAGCCCCACGCTGTTCGCGCTCTACCGCGAAGGGGCCATGACCCTCGACCAGTTGATGGCTTTCACCGTCAGCGACGATCACGCGGCGCAGGAAGCCGCGTGGTTCGAAGCGCCGGACTGGCAGCGCAGCGCCCCTGCCCTCCGCAAGCGCCTGACAGCGGCGCATGTGCCTGCCAGCGACCGGCGGGCGCAGTTCGTGACCGTCGAAGCCTATGTCGCGGCGGGCGGCGCGGTCGTGAACGACCTTTTCCAGACCCAGAGCTACCTGACCGATCCGGCCCTGCTCGACCGGCTGGTCAGCGAAAAGCTGGCGCGCGAAGCGGCGGCCGTCCGCGCGGAAGGCTGGCAATGGGTCACCGTCGCGCCCGAGATCGATTTCGATCTCTTGCGCGGCTTCGAGGAACTGCGCGGCAAGCGCCAGCCTTTGCCCCCCGCGCAGGCCAAGGCCCTCGCCAAGGCGCAGCGGGAGCGGGAGCGGCTTGCCGAACAGGAGTCGCTCACCGACGCGGAATGGGCGCGGTGCGACGCGCTCGACGCCGCGATCGCCGCGCTGTCCGCCGCCGCTTTCGTGTTCAGCGACCGGCAGAAGGCCCGCGGCGGCGCGTTCGTCGGCATCCGGCCCGACGGCGCCCTCGCCGTTGTGCGCGGCCTTGTGCGCCCCGCCAAGAGGCCGGAACCGTCCGCCGCCGATGCCGCCACCGGCGCGGAAGACGGGCCATCCGGGCCAGCGCCGCGCCTCTCCGGCGCGGTCGCGGCGGACCTTGTCGCGCAGCGGACGGCGGCGCTGCGGGCCTTGCTGGCCGACCGGCCGGACGTGGCGCTGGCCGCGCTTGTGCACGCGCTGGCGCAAGCGGTGTTCTACGAAGGCGGCGACAGCCCCCTCGCCTTGAGCTATGGGGGAAACTGGGTGACGACGGCCTGAGTGAGGCGGCGTATCGAGGCGGGTGACGAGCCTGCCAGAACCTCCCGAAGGAGCGATACGCCATGACGAGCGATACCAGAGTTGTTGCCCTGCGTCAGCCCGATGAGATGGATGACCCGCTGACAGCGGTGCTGAGGAACGGCGCCCGGCGGCTGCTGGCGCAGGCGGTGGAAGCGGAAGCCGAGGCGTTCCTGGCGGAAATGCGCGGCTTGCGCCTGCCGGACGGACGCGAGCGGCTGGTGCGACACGGGCACGGCCCGGAGCGCCTGGTGCAGACCGGCATCGGGCCGGTTCCGGTGCGGCGGGTGAAGCTGCGCGATCGCGGCGCCCCGTCCGAAGCGGAGCGGATCCGCTTCACCTCGGCGCTGCTGCCGCGCTGGGCGCGGCGGACGCGCAGCCTGGATGCGCTGTTGCCGATCCTCTACCTGCGTGGGGTCTCGATGGGCGATTTCCAGGAGGCGCTGAAGGCGCTGCTCGGCCCGGAGGCGCCGAACCTGTCGCCTTCCGTCATTGGCCGTCTGCGGGACGAATGGCAGGCGGACTATACCCGCTGGCAGCGCCGTGATCTGTCGGCCCGGCATTACGTCTATCTCTGGGCCGATGGCGTCTACCTGCAGGCGCGCATGGAGCCGCAGGCCGAGTGCATGTTGGTCCTGATCGGCGCCACCCCGGAGGGCAAGAAGGAACTCGTGGGCTTTCAGGTCGGGATGCGCGAGAGCGCGCAGAGCTGGCGCGAACTGCTGGTCGACCTCAAGGCCCGCGGCCTGGCGGTTGCGCCGCGGGTGGCCACCGGGGATGGAAGTCTCGGCTTCTGGAAGGCACTGGGGGAGGTGTTCCCGACCACCCGGCATCAGCGCTGCTGGGTGCATAAAACCGCGAATATCCTCGACAAGCTGCCCAAGTCGGTTCAGCCCGCGGTGAAGCATGACCTACGTGAAATCTGGCAGGCCCCCGACCGTGCCACCGCCGAGGATGCCGTGGATACGTTCGCCGAGAAATATGCGGCGAAATACGCCAAGGCCGTTGCCTGCCTGCTCAAGGACCGTGACGCGCTGCTGACCTTCTACGACTTCCCGGCTGAGCACTGGGATCATCTGCGCACGTCCAACCCGATCGAAAGCGTGTTCTCCACCGTTCGCCTGCGCACGGTACGGACCAAGGGTGCGCTCTCGCAGGACACTGCCCGCCTCATGGTTTTCAAACTGGTGATGATGGCCGCCAAGACATGGCGCCGCCTGAAGGGCGAGAACCAGTTGCCCAAGGTCGTCCGGGGTGTCAGATTCCGCAACGGCCTCGAGGTCATCGAGACCTCAGTGCAGACCGCCGCCTGATCGGGCCGTCACCCAGTTTCCAGCATAGCTCTCGTCGAAACGCGGCATCCGTTGGTTTGAAAGCGCCGCGCATCGGCAGCAAGCCGCCTGACTCCCAAAAATCCTAGGATGCTAGGAACATAGGAAACTAGACCTTGCCGTAGCGTTCTTCCAGCAGTTCCAGGGCTTCCGCCAGCAGCTCCGGCACCCGCTTGCGCGAACGGATGGCGAGCATCTCGAAGCCGTCGGCGACGCGGCGCGTCACCCGCTTGTTGAACTGCACCCGCTCGTCCTCCTTGACCTGGGCGAATTTCGGCGGCGGTGCCGCCGGGGCCACGGGCGCGGGCGGCGCCGCCACATCGGCCGCCGGCTCGCTCACGGGCGTGCGGCGGGGCGGCGGCGGGGCGATCTTCAAGGGATTCTGCATTTAGGCGGCCTCCTTCACACTTCGCGCTTGGGTGGCGATCGCAAGGGCAAGGGCGATGGCCCGTTCGCGGATCACTGGAAAGCTGATTTCCGAGGCAGCTTTGCCCCCGTTATGCCCCTGGCGGATGGAGGGCAGCTCCGGGAGCACCGGCTCGAAGACATTGATCTTCGCGCGCTCTAGATATTCCCGCGCCGCCTCGTCCTCGGCCGGGGAACCGGTCACCCGCGAGAACACGAACCAGATCCGGTCGCGGTTGATGCCGCCCTCCTCCAGCTCGTAGGCGGCCTCGACCTGCGCCTCCAGGTCGTCCAGCCCGTAGCAGCTCGGGATCAGGATCAGGTCGGAGGCCTTGGCCATGCTGCGCCCGCCCTGCTCCGCGTGCGCGGGCCCGTCCAGCAGGAGGAGGTCGAACCGCTCGGCCTCGCGAATGGCGCGCTCGACCGTCGCGAACTTCTCGACCGGGACTTCGGGGGTGATCCCGGCGCGGTCGCGGCGCGCTTTCCACTTGGTGGAGGTGCCCTGCATCGTGTCGAGGTCGGCAATCTTCACCGTCCAGCCGGCGCGGATGTATTCGACCGCAAGGAGCCGGGCCAACGCCGATTTGCCGACCCCCCCTTTCTGGGAAATCAGGGAGATAATCATTGCTAGATTCCTAGGATGCTCGGAGTATGCGCTAGGACGCTAGAAGCCTAACATCCTAAATTCCTAGGATATGCGATTCCTAGGAAGGAAGCAACCTCATACATGGGGGCTTGGCGCGCGCCACGCGGCCCCTGTTGCGCTTCGGCGGCCCAAAGGGCGGGGTTGGAAGCCGTCGCCGATCCTAGGAAGCTATGATTTGACATTCCTAGGATTCTTTCATCCTAGCTTGCTAGAGCCGGTCGGGGTGGTAACTGCCCCTTTACGAGGACACTGCTACCGGAACCCCTTCCAGATCGCCGTGGCGCCAAAGGTCACGCTAGGATTCGACGATTCTGCAATCCTAGATTTCTAGCTTTCTAGGGAAGCGGTTGACTTGCCTTGCCCCGGCCGCGCTATGAGGCCGCAAAGCCAAAACGTCACCCCTAGCATCCTAGATTTCTTTGATCCTAGCTTTCTAGCATTTCCCGCCGACCATTTAGCCCCGACGGGACGACCTCTCTGCCCAAGCCACGGCACGGAGAGGGCGATTTCGGCTTCTAGGATTCAACAATCCTAGCTTCATAGCTTCCTAGGAATGTCGGCTCCTGGCGTTTCCCCATTTGGGCGGGGCGCCAAGATGGGGGAGGGGAGGGGAGGAATCCTAGGATTTCCCATTCCTAGGACTCTAGCCTTTATGCACGGCCTGCCCTTCCCCCGCGAGGCAGAGCACCTTTCCCGTGGTCCCTTTGCCGGGACGGGGCAGGGAAGGGCGACATCAAATTTCTAGCTTGCTAGATTTCTAGGTTCCTAGCAAAGCCGCTGCCCCGAGCGGCTTCCGGCGGCGCGGCCATTTTCTGAAGCGGCTGGTGATTTCCTTGTTCAAATATCCCGGGGAGCGCGAGGGGCTGGCCCCTCGCAGCAGGCTAAAGCCGCGCGCCGGGGCCGGTGCGGGCGCGGCGCGCCGGGAAGTCTGGTGCAACGGCGCTTCGGGAACGGGCGGCACCGAGGGGCGGTCCGACCCTCCCCCTTCCGCGCCGCTTCGCGGCCCTCCCTTTAAAGGGAGGGGGCTTCGCCCGCGGTTCTTCTCTGCCGCTTTCCCCGCCCTTGGGATCGGGCCAAGCCGGGGGCCGACGCCTGGCTTGGCCCTTTGCTCCAAGGGAGATCGTTCCACATGTGACGCTCTTCGCCGCCCCTTGGCGGCGGCTCGTTTCCTACCGCGCGGCCAGGGGATCAGGATCGGAATTTTAGCCGCTGCCGCCCACCCTTAGCCCATGGCAACGAAAGACGGAGAGAAGGGGAGCGAGCTATGCAATTCCGCTGGAATTGCGCTCGCCGCCCCCGGCGGAAAGGCAGGAGGGCATGGGGCGCTACCGGCGGACCTATAGCGGCGCGCGCCGCACCGCCGGCTACACCGTGCAACTGACCCCCCACGAGCGGATGGCCCTCGAACAGCGCGCGGAATCCCACTGCCTGACCATGGCCGCCTACGTGCGCGCGCGCTGCCTGAACGGCCACCTGCCGCCCGCCGACCGGACCTGCACGCGCGCCGAGCAGCGCGAACTGGTGGCCGCGCTCGCCCGCATCGGCAACAACTTGAACCAGTTAGCCCACCATGCCAACGCGACCGGGGAGATCGCCAGTGCGCGCGCCCTGCGGGCGGCGCTGGCCGAACTCGGGGAGGCGACGCGCCGGATCATGGGCGTCTGAATGATCCCAAACGTCGAAAAAGGGTGCGGTATCAGCGGTTTGATGCGCTATGTGCTGGGAGAAGGGAAGCGCGTGCCGGCGGCTCCGCCTCCGGTTTTGGCGCCAGGGCAGGGCAGCCGCGTGGCGTGGCTCGCCGGCCAGAACTTCGGTTTCGAAATCGATGGCCCGGACCGCGCCGAGGTGGCGCGCCGGATGATGGAATGGGAAGCCCTGCACCAGGCAAGCCGGACCCGCCCCTGCACGCGGGACGCGCTGCACTTGTCCCTGTCCTGGCATCCCGACGAACGCCCGTCCCGGCCGGACATGGAGGCGGCAGCCCGGAGCGCGCTCCAGGCGCTCGGTCTGGGCACGGCGCGCGCCGTGTTCGTCGCCCACAACGACACGACCCATGCGCATCTGCACATCGTGGCGTCGCGCATCAATCCCGAGACCGGCAAAGCGTTTCCGGACAGGGACGACTATCTGGCGCTAAGCCGGTGGGCCAAGGCATGGGAGATCGCGCACGGCCCGGTGCGGTGCCACGGCCGGCTGACCGCGCCGGAACTGGCGGCGCAATGGCACGCTGCGCCGGCGCTTGTCCTTGAATTGCTTACGAAAAATCAGGCAACCTTCAGCCGGGCCGCGCTCTTGCGGACGCTCGCCCGGGCGATCCCGGGCGCCGCCGCCCGCGCGGCGTTCGCCGACCGCCTGCTGACGCGGGCCGATGTCATCGGCCTGCGCGAGAGCGGGGATGCGCCCGTGAGCTGTTACACGACCCGGCAGGTGCTGGCCGCCGAGCAGGCCTTGGCGGCGGACGCGGCGGCGCTGGCCGCCGCGCAAGGGCATACCGCCGATCCGGCGGCGGCCGCCGCGGCGCTGGACGCGCATCCCTTCCTTTCGGCCGAGCAGCGCGTCGCCTTTGCCGCCCTGACCGGCCGTGCGGGCTTCGCGCTGCTGGCGGGCGAGGCGGGAACAGGCAAAAGCGCCACCCTCGCCGCCGTGCGGGCCGCCTACGAGGGCAGCGGCCGCCGGGTGGTGGGCCTCGCCTGGACGAACGCGGTCGCCCAGGACATGCGCCGCGACGGGTTCGGCACGGCGCGCACGGTCGCCGCCGAGCTTCTGCGGCTGCAAAAGGGGACGACGGCCTGGGACGCGAACACCGTTCTCGTCGTCGACGAGGCCGCCATGCTGGCGACCGCGCCTCTGGCGCAGCTTGCCGCCGCGGCGCGGGCGGCGGGTGCGAAATTGATCCTGGCGGGCGACGACCGCCAGCTCGGCAGCATCGAGCGCGGCGGCATGTTCGGGCCGCTGCGCGCCGCGCATGGCGCGGCCGAGCTGCACGAGGTGCGCCGGGTCGCGGACCCGCGCCAGAAGCAAGCCTTCAACCTTATGCACAAGGGCGACTTCGCCGGCGCCTTGCGCCTGTTCGCCGCGCGCGGCGCGCTCCACTGGAGCGACCGGCAGGACGAGGCGCAGGCCGCGCTCGTGGCGCGCTACATGGCCGACGTCGCGGCCGCTCCGGCCAAGGCCCGCTTCGTTTTCGCCTACACGAACAAGGATGTCGATGCCCTCAACCAGGCCATTCGCGCCGCCCGCAAGGCGCGGGGCGAGCTCGGGGCCGATCACTGGCTGGCCACGGCGAACGGCGAGCTGGCTTTCGCGGTCGGCGACCGCATCCAGTTCACCGGCAGCGCGTCCCGCAAAGGGGCGCGGGACGCCGGTCTCGTCACCGGCAATGTCGGCACCATCCTGGCGCTCGACGGTTCCCGCGTCACCGTGGCGCTCGACGGCAAGGCCGGCGCGGCTGTCCGGGAAGTCACGTTCACCGTCGGCGCCGACGCCAAGACCGGCGCATTCCGGAGTTTCCGGCACGGCTATGCCGGAACGATCTACCGCGGGCAGGGCCGCACGCTCGACCAATCGTATCTTTATCATTCGCCGCATTGGCGCGCGGCTTCCGCTTATGTCGCCCTGTCCCGGCACAGGGAGGCGGTCGCGGTGTTCGTGGCCAAGGACGCGCTGCGGGGGCTCCAGCCCTGGATGGCAAAGGCGGGCGGGTACGACGCCTTGACCGCCGCCCTCCAGGCCCAGGCCGCGCGGAGCTATGCCGCCTGGGCGGAGGCAAAGCCGGCGCTGGCCGCCAAATACGACCTTGCCGCTTATGTCGCCTACGTCCAGGAGCAATGGGCCAAGGAGGACCATGGGGCGGACGACCTCGCCGCGCTGGCGCGGCACATGGGACGCGCGGACACGAAGCGGGCGGCTTCCTCCTACCAGGCGGCCGCGCCTGACCGGGGGCAGGGGGCGGACACAGCCGGGCCGGTTCAGAACAATCCAGGGCGGCCCAGGCTTGCGGCGCCCCCGGATCCGCCCCTGCCGTCCGGCCTTCGCGGCGTGCCGGTTCCGGGGCCCTCAGCCCCTGGGATCGTGCCGGGAAACGCGGCGCCGCCCTTGCCGCCCGGGCCGGACAGGGGCGAGCCGGAAAAGAGCCGCGGCCCCTTGGCCGGGTTGCTGGCCGCTTGCCGGGCGGCAGCCCGCACCCTCGCAGGCCGGTCACCCCGCGACGGGAAGCCCTTTCCGCGGCGGCGGCGCGGCGGAACCGCCGGCGGCGGGTTCGCGAGCCTGGCGCGCGGCCTGGCCCGGCGCTTCAATGTCCGGAAGTCTTTCAGGCAAGCGGCACAAAAGATCGGCCGATGGCGCGCGGCACCGGTGCCGCCGGATGCCTCTGATGAAGAAAAGGCCTTTCTCTCCGACACGCTCGATTGGCTCATTCTCTGGGACGCCAATGCGGCAAGCGACGGCCAGATCGAGGAAAACTTCGATGTAGTGTCAGATCGTATTTCGTTGTCGCCCTAGACTTGCTAGGGTTCGCGCATGGCCGACACAACAAAAACACCGACCCACACCGCGTTTGCGGTGAAGCGGGCCATGAACCTGAAACGGCAGGGCCGCTGGCTTGAAATCGGCAAGGCGCGGATCGACGAAGAGGGCGGCGTGCATGTCTTTCTCGACCGCCTGCCGGTCGGCGGGTTCAACGGCTATGTTTACCTTGCCCCGTTAGGCACCCAGCCTCCCCGCCTCGAACCGCAGCGCCCCCGTGCCTTCGACGAGGATGAGCTTGACGGATGAGCCGCGGAAACGGGCCTGGATGCACGAGAAAAGCAAAAATGGCTTTGGGGCCATTTCAGGTCAGGTGGGCAAGGAGAGATATGCGGCGTCTCCGTATATGGTGAAGAACTGCGAGATCCTCCACCCGGGACGCGGTGCCGTTGCTACCACTCAAAATCTTCGTCGCCCGACGGATCCGCAATCTCGACCGGCACACCTGCGGATCCTCACCAGAGCGCTAGAGGTCGCCGAGAAGGATCAGCACCCCACTGATGTCCCAGCTTTTATCGCTAATTAGGGCAGAGCTAGGCAAACGCGATAACAACTGGTTATCGAGTCTGACCGGGGGCAGTCGATGTCGTTGTTCCCTGTCCGTTCCGCCAACCGTGCTATTCTGCCCGTCTCGACTTTGACCATTCCCGATGGGGCAGAGCTGGGGATCGCCCGCCGTTACGGAGCGTAGCAGGCGGTTTCGAGAATCCCTTGTACGGTGGGCGAGAGGGGGTTTCGGAGCTATGGGGGAAACTGGGTGACGACGGCCTGAGTGAGGCGGCGTATCGAGGCGGGTGACGAGCCTGCCAGAACCTCCCGAAGGAGCGATACGCCATGACAAGCGATACCAGAGTTGTTGCCCTCCGTCAGCCCGATGAGGTGGATGACCCGCTGACAGCGGTGCTGAGGAACGGCGCCCGGCGGCTGCTGGCGCAGGCGGTGGAAGCGGAAGCCGAGGCGTTCCTGGCGGAAATGCGCGGCTTGACTTCAGGAGCTCGTCACAGATCCGCACGGCAACGATCGACCATCTCCCGCTCGAAAGGAGATAGAGGGATGCCGCTCAGGTCAGCACGCTTCAGCGACAGCAACGCTACGTCGAGGCCCTGGCCGATTACCAACCGAGATTGGATTTTGCGGCCGATCTCGGTGGGAAGGCCGTATTCCTCTAGCTCTGGGATCTCGCGTGGCATAAAGAGAGACTCAACCGCGGCAGCATAGGCGGCGTAGTTGCCCGGCCTTAGACCACGGCGCCTGAATACCTCGGCCTGGATGCGGTCGAGTGCGATGAGATACCTGGGGAACGTGAATCCTGCCCAATTGCGGGTAAATTCCATACCGGTTTCCACCGCCTCGTCGGGCGTTTCGACATTTCGATCGGAAGACAAGATCACTCGGATAAAGGCGGCAGTCGATCCGGCCTCTCGCAACTTGTTTAGGCGAAAGGCAAGTTGTGATCCAGAAAATACCCCCTGACGCGGCCTTTTGATAAAGAAATTAAAGATAAGCATGCACGCCGTCTGCAGCTGAGGCCAAGTTGGGTAAAGTCCCGTCCAGAACATGGGAGGATGAAGTGTGTGAAAGCGCTGCATCAGCTCCTTAGCCAAGGCAATTTGGTCTTCGGGGTTGATGTGGGCATTTAGCCTGATCGTCGCCAATGACAGGACATCCTGCTGACGTATCCCAGTGAGGCGCTCATTAGCTTCGGGGCGCAGGTCCTTGTCTTCGACCTGAACCAGCAATCCAAGGGGCGTATCGTCGCCTTGGGTGAACACCGGGATATCGACGAAATCCAATTCCTCTGCCGGGGGCGGATCGAAGGTGTAGACATTGCCTATGAAATGGCGCCGCATGCGGCCTGCCCGTCCCAGGATATTCTTGAAAGTGAAGTGGTCGAGCGGAGGAGATCCGATCTTGCTCTCGTAGATGACGACGTTCTTCGCGGAGGTATTTACACCTTCAATCAATGAGGAAGTACAGACCAGGAACCGTAGGAGCCGGTCATTGAACAGGGCCACCATTAGCTGAGCGAGGGAGCGCGGCAGGCGTCCGTGGTGAATGCCGATACCGAGCCTTAGGGCATCCCGCAGCGACCATTCCGGGTGATAGGTGAGGCCAACCCATTCCGCCGCACGCTCCAACTTAGGGATCTCATCCGTGACATGTCGCTTGATCAGCAGGCGCATGACATCGTTCGCCTGCTTGGGCGACTTGCAATAGACCAGGGTCGGCTCGTCAAGAGTGCGGCATAGTTCGACGAAAGCTTCCTCGCGGTTCGGCGTGGGAGCCAGGCGCCGGACCTCGGAAACTACCGTGTTGAAGTCTGTGCGCTTAAACTGGCATTTGAACCGAGCACCGAAACCGTGGGGAATTTCGCTGATGTTTGGCCCGAGCAGGTATATCTGCTTGGCGATCCGGCTCAGTTTGTACAAGGCATGATTCAATGCCGACGCGCGGTCCCGTTCCTCCTCCGAAGCTGGATCTAGCTTGTAGAACTCGTCGATCACCAGCAAATCGATAGATTTGATGTCTTCACGGTCAATTGCCCGTTCTTGGGTTACAATCAGGATGTTACACTCGGCAAGTGCCTGGTCGGGGTGAGTTACCAGCTTGTATCTGTCCCGAAAGCGGCCGAGCCTTCGGCGGGTTTCGTCGATTAGGGCAATGGTCGGAACAATAATAATGATATTTTGATACCGGCCCGACGCGATCAGCGCGTCGATGACCAGGGATTTCCCAAATGACGTCGGTGCGCTGAGGACGTAGCTATGTCCATCCATCAAGCCACGATAAACGTCGGCCTGTTCGCGGTGAAAAACGATGTCGCTACCGTCAAGTTGCAGGTTGAGCGGCCGATGCGCTTCCCATGCAAGCTGGTCGCGCAGGCCGAGCTTTTCAGGCACCGCATAGGGAAAGAGACCAACTTGGCGGGCAAGCGCATCCAGCAAGCCATTCAGCGATTCGAAAAGGTCCGAGTGGTCGAGAGCACGAATCACCATCTCCCTGGCGATTATGGCGTCTGGATCCGCGTTGCAGATATCTGCAACCATGCGCGCCACCCTAAACGGATCCCGTCGGATCTGGGCTCGGTCGCTGAGGATCCGGCGAAGTTCGTCGGGGTTCATCATCCGGTTCCTAGAGATCCTGAGCGGCCCGGAGCCTACTGTCGAAGTCTTCCTGCAAGGCTCGTTTGCTGCCTAGAGGGACAAGGATCAGGTGGACGGCGGCACGTTGGATGGCACAACGGCCCTTAAACGATTCGAAGTGGTGTCGCAGTTCCGCCTCGATTGCAGCCCTGTAGACATCGTTGACAATGTCGTGGGTGCCGATAGCCTTGCTTTCGTAGGTAATCAGCACCGGGATGTGCAGCACTGGGAACACTTGATCGAGCGAAGTCTTGTCGTCAAACAGGCGCCGGATCTCGTGGTAATGGGGCCCATCGCCTCGCATCTTATTACCGATCCATGTGAACTCCCCGCGCAGATAATCTGCCTCTAGGTGTTTATGGAGCTCCTCGATTACGTCGCGGATTGCAGCAGCAGCGTCGGTATAGAACTTCACCTCTCCGAGCCAAAGCTCTAGGCCGTCTTTTCCTTTGATAAAGTGCACAGCGTCGAAACCCTTCACTGTGTCGTTGACGGCTGATTTGAAATAGAACTTGGACACGACCGGAAGCGAGCCATAGTACGATCGCAAGATGGAAAACAGGATTAGTTCACCGATTTCGCCACGATTCTCGTATTTCGTCGTCTTATAGACTGCCTCCGCCGCCCGAGCAGTCATTTCGACACCCGTGGCAGAATTTGCAGCGTCCCATTCCTCGATGGGGTAGATAAATTCAATCAGATTCCGGATCAGGTACTTGGCAAATTGCCTCGAGCGCCACTGCCCAAGCTCGTAACCTGCGCATAGCCCTAGCAGGGTCGGCAATCCGACAGTGTCTTCTACCCGGACCTCGAGGAAAGGCTGCGGCCGAAGAGCATTCATGCGCAGGTGTCGCCAACAGGTTGATGCGTCAGAACATAATCGCGCTATCATTGATTGATCAATGGCTCCCACGAGGCCGGACGGCTCAGCAGGATTGCTTGGTTTGTGGCATGGCTGGCGCCATGATGACCGATGACACGATCGCGGACTTGCTGGCGCTGGTGCAGGTAATCGTCCACGAATCTGGCATCCCGGCCGCTGAGTTTGACGCCGCTTGGCGGCACGCTAGCTTAACGAACAGTGCCAGTGTGCCGCCCGCTGTGTATCCATCCGCTGAGTGCCGCGGATTGCGATCAGGCGGCGGTAGGCTCCATGCTGGTTCAACCTGCGCCAGTTCCAGGGCAGCAGTTCGTGCAGGCGCGAAGCTGGATGATCAGCGATGCGCGCCAGCACGTCGGCGAGCCAGGCTTGCGGATAGATATCGTTGAGCTTTACCGTGATGAGGAGGGAGTACATCGCCGCGGCCCGCTCGTCGCCGCGATCTGATCCTGCGAACAACCACGCTTTCCGACCGAGAGCGATCCCGCGCAGGGCGCGCGCGACGGCGTTGTTTGACAGGCAGATCCGGCCGTCGTCGAGGAACCGACTGAACGTGTCCCAGCGCTTCAGCATATAGTTCATCGCCTTGTCCGGCATCGGCACGACCTGCTGCTTGTCGTTGGTCGCCTGCACTACATTGTTGGCCACCACCAGCAGGGACCGGCCGCTACAGCGGCCTGCGCGTTGTAGCATTGCTTGAAGCCGCCGCCCGGCACCGGGAGCTATGGGGGAAACTGGGTGACGACGGCCTGAGTGAGGCGGCGTATCGAGGCGGGTGACGAGCCTGCCAGAACCTCCTGAAGGAGCGATACGCCATGACGAGCCATACCAGGGTTGTTGCCCTCCGTCAGCCCGATGAGGTGGATGACCCGCTGACAGCGGTGCTGAGGAGCGGCGCCCGGCGTCTGCTGGCCCAGGCGGTGGAAGCGGAAGCCGAGGCATTCCTGGCCGAAATGAGTGGTCTGCGGCTGCCGGACGGGCGTGAGCGGCTGGTGCGACACGGGTATGGGCCCGAACGCCTGGTGCAGACTGGCATTGGGCCGGTTCCGGTGCGGCGGGTGAAGCTGCGCGATCGCGGCGCCGCGTCGGAAGCGGAGCGGATCCGTTTTACCTCGGCGCTGCTGCCGCGCTGGGCGCGGCGGACGCGCAGCCTGGACGCGCTATTGCCGATCCTCTACCTGCGTGGGGTCTCGATGGGCGATTTCCAGGAGGCGCTGACGGCGCTGCTCGGCCCGGAGGCGCCGAACCTGTCGCCTGCGGTCATTGGCCGTCTGCGGGACGAATGGCAGTCCGACTATACCCGCTGGCAGCGCCGTGATCTGTCGGCCCGGCATTACGTCTATTGCTGGGCCGATGGCGTCTATCTACAGGCGCGCATGGAGCCGCAGGCCGAGTGCATGTTGGTCCTGATCGGCGCCACCCCGGAGGGCAAGAAGGAACTCGTGGGCTTTCAGGTCGGGATGCGCGAGAGCGCACAGAGCTGGCACGAGCTGCTGGTCGACCTCAAGGCCCGCGGGCTGGCGGTCGCGCCGCGGCTGGCCACCGGAGATGGAAGTCTCGGCTTCTGGAAAGCACTGGGGGAGGTGTTCCCGACCACCCGGCATCAGCGCTGCTGGGTGCATAAAACCGCGAATATCCTCGACAAGCTGCCCAAGTCGGTTCAGCCCGCGGTGAAGCATGACCTGCGCGAGATCTGGCAGGCGCCTGACCGTGCCACGGCCGAGGACGCCGTGGATACGTTCGCCGAGAAATATGCGGCGAAATACGCCAAGGCCGTTGCCTGCCTGCTCAAGGACCGTGACGCGCTGCTGACCTTCTACGACTTCCCAGCCGAGCACTGGGATCATCTGCGCACATCGAACCCGATTGAAAGCGTGTTCGCCACCGTTCGCCTACGCACGGTGCGGACCAAGGGCGCGCTCTCGCAGGACACTGCCCGCCTCATGGTTTTCAAACTGGTGATGACGGCTGCCAAGACATGGCGCCGCCTGAAGGGTGAGAACCAGTTGCCGAAGGTCGTCCGAGGTGTCAGATTCCGCAACGGCCTCGAGGTCATCGAGGCCCCAGTGCAGACCGCCGCCTGATCGGGCCGTCACCCAATTTCCAGCATAGCTCCGGCACCGGCATGAGGCGGCTTTCCTCTTCGGTCAAGTTCAGGCGCTCCGGTTCTAAACGAGGTCGATTCGCAGCGTTAAGCCGGACAGGCTGCTAGTGGTGAAAACCTAACGCTTGGTGCCGGCCGAATTCCTTTGAAAGGCGCAGATTTCTGCCATTCCCTTGGGTCTCTTCCGTCAGGTTTTATCCACTAGAATTTAACCCGCGCGCCGATGAGGTCCTTGAAGTGGAGCTTTCTGCCGTCATCGGAGCGCCATGCTTCCGTTCCCGGCTCGTAGGAAAATATGGTAAGAGTCGGCGCCCGCGATAGCGCGTTCCAGACGATCGCGAGCCTATAGCTCATGCGCTTGTCTTTCGACCTCATGGCCTCGTACTCATTAGGGGTCAGCTCGACGGCGCCTTCGCCGGAAAGTCCCTTGACCTCGACGCGGAGCAGCATCCCGGCCCGGGTCACTTCTAGGTCCCAGCCCTTGTTGTCCGACTCCACGGACTCAACGTCCCAGTCATCATGCTCGTATTGTGTCGTCACTAGATCGACCGCGGCTCTTTCCACGCGCGCCCGTGTCTCTGGATCCTGGCTGCGGCCTCCGCCGTGTCTCTTCTTCTTGTCGGCCTGCGCGGGCTCCTCACGAAAGAACCCGTTAGACGACTGACCATCTATGTAAGCGATCACCTTTTTCAGGTCTGAATCCGAGAGGTGCTTGTTGGCGTAGAACGCACTCTTCTGTCCAGGCCATCCATCTTGCAAGCTAGGGACGAAGAAGCGTCGTTCGTCGACTGGGACGAGATAACAGTCGTCCGCTGCGGCGTCGGCGATCGCCAGCGTCATGGCCCCGCTAGGGCGCCTGTCATCGAGTTGCCTATGAACGGTTGCGTTTCGGTACCATCCCACGATGTAGCGGCCGCCACCCGCCGGATCCGTTGCTGTCCAGATCACCAGAACCCCATCCGCATAGTCCGCTCCGCGGGCCGCCCCTAGTTCGCCTACCCTGACGCTGGAGTGCGGCGCATAGCCGTAGCAGCGCCCACGGTATGGGCGGAAGTTCAGGGCCTCGTGCCACTCGCCGATGAAGCCAAATTTTCCGAGCGGGGGATCGTCCTTGGCTCCGCGATATTCCCGGGTCCAGCCGATGTGGAAGAAGATCACCTTGGGAAGTGTCGTGGTCGTCTTGCGGGACGTTTTGGTGGGCGCTTTCTGCATGTCACCTACATTCGTTCCGATCTCGATCGGAGCCCTATACATTTGCCTGCGCAAGATGGAGGATGAGCGGATGGCTCGGCCGATCGACGGTCGGAACGCCTTGTGAAGTCGCTCGCTTCGGCGACGGTGCAGATGCGGGCCGTGAACCGTACTGTTCTGCCCGTTCTATGGCGTCCCTCCCACTGGCGCGAGACCGGCAATGGCCATCCAGTGGCTCACGGCGCGCGGCAGCAGATGGGGCTGGCTCAGCATGAAGTCCTCCAGCTCTGGCCGGGTGATGATGACCACGTTCGGCGGCGGGTTCGTGCCGTAGTGGTCGCAGGCGGCAAAGAGAAAAGCCTTTTCCGCGCCGGCATAGCGGGCAGCGTCGATCCACGTATGCCCGGACTTGACCTGCACGACGGCCCGTTCGCCGCTTTCGCGGTTGACCAGCACGAACTCATAATGGGCCGTGGTGGCCGTGCGGGTGCCGGGCAGCACGTACCAGCCGAGAAACTGCAGATAAACAAAGACCAAGTTTTCGAGGTCGGCATCGGACATGAACTCGAAAACGTCACGCCCCGCATCGCCACTCACCGGCAGACCGGCCAGCTGCTCCGAGAAGGCAAGCATGCCCGGTGAGCGAATGGGCATAAAGGTTATCGGCGGGCGGAAGCAGGCGATGATCTTGCCGGGCACGGCATCGGCCAGCCCGACTGGGATGATACGCGCCGGCCGGAAGTTAACGATGTCGGCGCCGATCGCCTCGTCGTCCTCGTAGGCGTATTGCCAGGGGCCGGTGATCTCGGCGAGGAAGAAGTGGCCTTCAAGGTCTCGGAACCATACCAGGTCGCCTAATTGCGGATCCGCCGCGAACGTCCAGACCGAATGCCAAGCGGTGCTGTCCGGGTACTGCCGGGCAGCGGCCGCCTTGTACCACTCAAGATCGGCCGACCGCGTCACGGCCTCATTCGGCGCCGCCCATCCCATGCCGATGATCGAGCGCTCCAGGCAGAGCCCGACGGAAGCGGCAATGTTGCCATGTCCGCCGTTCGGGCGGATGTGCAGTCGCCATAGGGAACGCATCGTCTCGGTGCCGTCTTTCGTTTTTCTTTTGGAATTATCCGCGAAAGCGAGGGCCTTCACAATAGGGGCTTCAGCGCCTGGATCGGGCGCCTGTGCCCGTGCGGCAAAGTCTTGCACGCGTCTTTTTCATTCCAGAGAACGTATAAATCGCAATTTGTTTGACATTCGATAAAATACAGCCTATGGTTTATATATCTGCTATAAAATTATAGGCTGCGGATTATGAAATCCTTCATTCACAAGCACGAGGCACGCCGGGCCTTGGACCGCAGATTTACTGAATTCGGCCCCGCCGTCCGTTTCACGCCCCCGGTCAAGGGCTGGATTCGGGCCATCCGGGAGGCGCTCGGCATGTCCTCGTTGCAACTCGCCCGCCGCCTCAAGGTCAGCCAGCCGGCGCTGGCCGCCATGGAACAATCCGAGATCAAGGGCACAGTGCAGCTGCGCTCGCTGCAAAGGGTCGCGGCGGCCTTCGACTGCAAGCTTGTCTACGCGCTCGTGCCCAACAAGCCGCTGGAAACCATGGTGCAGGATCGCGCGCGGGCGGTGGCGCGGCGTCGCCTGCCGGCGGTCGCCCATACGATGCTGCTGGAGCGGCAGGAATTGGCCGCGCGGGATGCCGAGGCGCAAAACGAGGCCTTCGCGCGCGCGATCGATCCGCGCACGCTGTGGGACGACCGGTGAGCGGGCTTTTCGAGGAGCCGGATGATGCGGCCACGCCGCTCGCCGACACGGAACGGGACGGCCTCATTCCCTCGCACATCGCCCTACGCCGCGAGCTGAACGCGGCGGAACAGGCGAACATCCTCGCCGGGCAGGAATGGGGGCTGCGCCAGTTGCGGCGTGACCTCCTCTGCGAGGATTTCGCGCGCAGTTTACACCGGCACATGTTCGGCGACGTCTGGCGTTGGGCGGGAAAGTTCCGCACCACGACGCGCAACATCGGCATAGACCCCTGGAAGATTCCCGTGGAGCTGCGCCAGTTGCTCGACGACGCCAGGCTCTGGGTGGCGGCGCAGGTCTTCCCGCCGGACGAAATCGCGGTGCGTCTGCATCACCGGCTGGTCGCGATCCACCCATTCCCTAACGGCAACGGCCGCCATGCGCGCCTGATGGCCGACCTTCTCGCGATGCAACTCGGCCAGCCGCGCTTCCCGTGGGGGCGGGGCACGCTGGCGAGCGCCGGTGACCTGCGGCGGCGCTACATCGACGCCCTGCGGCAAGCGGATGCCCACGACATTGGCCCGCTGCTGGCGTTCGCGCGCGC
Organism: Rhodovastum atsumiense; assembly: GCF_937425535.1. Lineage (NCBI taxonomy): Bacteria > Pseudomonadati > Pseudomonadota > Alphaproteobacteria > Acetobacterales > Acetobacteraceae > Rhodovastum > Rhodovastum atsumiense. The sequence continues at coordinate 34,324 of NZ_OW485607.1, read as the reverse complement.
GCCGGGAGACGACCAGACCGGGACGAAAGGCCATGGCTAATACCAATGCCCGTGGATGACAACTCGTTTGGGGGTTGCCCGACGCGGGTGAGATCGGATTCAAGATGGCGAACGAAGGAGGTTCGCCATGACACGCCCCCTGCTCTTGCGAGGTGATTTTGACGCGATGTTGGTCCGTGCGGCGGCCCGGGCCGCGAAGGACGGGGGACAAGCCCGACGTCTGTTGGCACTGGCGGCGATCTACGAGGGGTCGAGCCGAACGGAGGCGGCGAAGATCGGCGGGGTGACGCCGCAGATCGTTCGGGACTGGGTGGTGAAGTTCAACGCGGCTGGTCCGGCGGGGCTGATCGATCCCAAGCGGCCGGGGCCAGCGCCTCTGCTGACTGCCGAGCAGCGTGCGGCATTGGCGGCGGTCATCGATAGCGGGCCGATCCCGGCGGTGCACGGTGTGGTGCGCTGGCGGCAAATCGATCTGTGTCAGTGGGTGTGGGAAGAATTCCAGATATCGGTGTCGCGGCAAACGATAAGCCGGGAATTGCGGGCGATGGGCTTTCGCAAGCTGTCGGTTCGGCCGCGCCATCATGCCCAGGCCGAAGGAGCAATCGAACATTTTAAAAAAGTTTCCCGGCCCGTCTGGAGGAAATCGCCGCCGAGACGGGTATCGCCCCTGAGCGAATAGAGGTCTGGTTTGCTGACGAAGCCCGGGTTGGCCAGAAAAACAAGCTCACCCGCCGCTGGGCCCGACGGGGTACTCGACCCTCTGCACCCCAGGACCAGCGCACGGCGTCCACCTACATCTTCGGCGCCATCTGCCCTCGGGAGGGCAAGGGGGCAGCGCTGGTTCTGCCCCGATGCAATCTCGATGCGATGAATCTGCATCTGGTCGAGATCGCCGCCGCCGTGGCGCCTGGTGCACATGCCGTGCTGCTGCTCGATCAGGCGGGATGGCATACCTCAGCGCGCCTCGTGGTGCCGTCCAACATCACCTTGGTGCCGCTGCCGCCGAAATGCCCTGAGCTCAACCCCACCGAGAATATATGGCAATTCCTACGTGACAACTGGCTCTCGAACCTAGTGTTCCGCTCCTACGAGGCTATCGTCGAACACTGCTGCGACGCGTGGAACAGGCTCATGGATCAGCCTTGGCGGATCATGTCCATCGGACTACGCGACTGGGCACATCGGTTCTGACCCGTGGGCATTGGTATAAGCGCTACCGCAGCCGCTTGATGGCTGCGATCCACGAGACGGCGGAAAATCTGCATATTGTTGTGAGTTTCAGCAAGGAACACCACAAGCGTCGATGCTGCACTGACGGTCAGTCGCAGCAGCAAATCGGCGAAGGGTGCTGAAACTATACCGACACAGCCTAACATCTGCCTCGCAGTCCGGCTTTGGGTCGCGACCCCAAGTAGCTAAGCTATATTCTTTAGCCAGAGATCTTCAGGACCGAGGTACGTCAGCAGGATTTTTCCGGCTTCATCTCCGACCACTCCCCGCAGGAGGCCACGCCGATTGGGGTTCAACGGCGCTTTCAGCGTGCCGATAGGCAGACCGTCGACAGACAGCACCGCAGGCCGGCCATCCAGGTGAAATAGACGGACAGGTGTGCCTGAGCGCGGCGCGGTGCTAGAATTCCACGCCACCGAAGCCCAATAGCGTCGACTAGTCCAGGTGTTGCCTTCATGAGGCACAAAATCCCGGCTGAAGGTCGCCCACATCACCTGCGTTTCAGGCGTCGGCCAATCAGGCAACGCACTCCAAGCCGCCACAACTTCCGAACCTAACCACTGGTTAAGCTCGGCCGCGGTAGAAAAGGTGGCGCCGGTATCATTAACAACTTTGATTGCCGCGATGCGGGAATTGAATCCTGCTTGAATCAATATTGAAGCTGAACGATTGAGAGTGCCGGTCTCCACGGCGCAAACGGCAAAACGCAGATCGTAATCCTCAAGGCGCAGGCCGAATGTATCGTCGATAATATCGCCGTTTGCGATTCCACGCACCCGGATCGCTTCCATCGCCCATGGCAGCCGATATACCAATCCGCCCTCGACGAATTGGAGCGTGTCAGATTCCTGGTCAGCGGCGACGGCTGCGAGCGGCTCACCAAGCAACCAGCAGCGCAAGATCGCCCGCCAATTGGGTGGCATAGGATCAGGCGCAAAGGGATAGAAGCTGAACACGCGCTCGGCTATACTGGTAATTGCGGCAATCGCATCCTCAGCTTCAAAGGCGAAGATGGCATTATTGGCGGTCACGAGAAGCTCGTTGCATTCTGCAGCAATGGCGTCGAGAGCGAGACCGCTCTCAAGGCCAATGCCAGCAAGAAAATAGCCGCGTCGGCGAACGGATGTCGACTGCGCCCATATGACCTTGCTGCGGGCAACGAATGCGGTCTTCAGCACCAGCTGGTGGTCTTGGGGCCGGCGCTTGAGGCTACGTTCCCAAAGAGATGACTGGAGGATGCGGTCCAAGGTCTCCTCAACGCTGTGATCAGGGATATCATTTTCCCCGATCAGGCTCAGAATCGCTGTGTCTAGGGTGGCTAGGTTCCGTTGCCACGATAAAAATGCGTGTTCGCGAATCTGCGGCTTCTCGTTTGGTATCTCGGGAAATGTCCAAGCAGCGGGGTTGTTCACGACGTAGTCGGCAAGCTGCTGCAAAGTGCCACCAGTCCTGTTGTGCATGCGGACCAACAGCTCCAGCACCAGACGTACTAAACCACTTTCCATCTCACGCGAGCCAAGGTTGGTGATGAGCCGATCCCATTGGGAGAGGTGGTATGGATCGCCATCAAAAACTGGGTAGAGAACCAGTCCCTCGACATCGATGTAGGCTCGGCCAGCGCGGCCAATGACGTTCTTAAACTCCGATATCTCGATGAGCTCACCGCGGCGGAACAGAGAATGCATTATGACGACGGTCGCCGACAGATTGAGGCCTTGAGCTAAGGTCGGCGATGAAATCGTGACCTTGAGCACGCCTTCGCGCAGAAGACGCTCGACCTCCTTGCGATAGGCGGTCGGCAAAGCCCCGTGATGCAATGCAACCCCGAGTTCAAGGCACCTGAGGATCGCATGACCCTGGCCGAGCCACTCTTGCCCGAGGGCCAATGCGGTAGCGAGTTTGGACGGCTCGATAGTGAGCAACGACTTGAGCGCACCGCGCTCATGGAGGTCGATGATTACCTCGGCGAAGGGTTCAACGCTGCGTCGCTCCGGACAAAAAATCAGGATAGTCTGGCCGTCCTCAACAAGGCGCCACGCTGTGGCCAAGCAAAGCTCACGCTGATCGTCAGGAAAGACTCGCGTTCGCTGCCGCTTGGGGCGAATAAACAAAGGTGGCGTAAACGCTGTCAGGAAGCGTGGTACGAAAGGACGTTCTTCGCCGACCCGCAAGCTGAGCAACGCGGTCTGGCCGTTCCAAGTGACCTCTCCATACCGGAGCCGCGTTGGCCGCCAATCGTTCTTAACGAGGCCCCCTGGCTGGTCTCGGCGCAGCCAGTTGGCGAAATCCTCTAGCTGATCACCGTCTGGAAGAATCGCCGAAAGGCAGACGATGCGCCGCTGAGACGCGTCCGATCGCTTCAACAGCCGCTGAATCTGGACCTCGTAGCGAACCTCGCGCTCGCCGGGCCCGATCATATGGCCTTCGTCGAACACTAGCAATCCTACGTCGTCGAGCAGGCTGGGGTCGTTGCGCAATGCGAAATCGATCTTCTCGGGTGTTGCAACCACGATATGCCGCTCGCGAATGGCATCTTCGTCGAGGCCGCTGACACCGACGCTACCGTAAAGGGCCGAGATCGTTCTGCCTAAAGGAAAGAATGTCCGCTGCAAGGCTGTCTCGGTCTGAGCCGAGAGCGCCCGCAAAGGGGTGATGAAGACCACCCGCTTGCCTGAAGCGAGGCATCGCAGAATACAGAGTTCAGCGATACGCGTCTTGCCGGCGCTGGTAGGAAGCGACACCACGAGGTCATCAGTCTGATTGACCGCCCGCACAGCAGCATCGATCTGTGAAGGCCACAGATCGACTTCGGCCCTTGGACGGCGCATGAGAGATGCAATGAAGAGTTCTCGCAAAGATGGCCACAACGGTGCAGATCCCCCCGACGGGTTGGCGGGAAGCCGAACGTGAAATGTCGAATCCCACAGGTCGGAAAGAAGGTGAATGGCAACCCGGTGCGCCCACCATTGGGGTAAAAGATTCAGTTCTCCACAAATATTTTGACCCTCCCGCAGACGCGTCAGCGCCTCGTTGACAAGAGCTTGCTCGCCATGCTCCAGAGCAGCCCGAAAGATCGACATGGCCGCCAAGAAATTGTCTGTCAACGCAAGGTCGATACCATCCAAAATGAATGACGAGTGCTCTGAATCAGCACCATCAGCAGCCTGAGGCTCGTCCTGATTGAGATAGGCTTCGAAAGCTGCTGTGATCCGCTCGTCACTGCCGGTGCCATAGGCTCGAAAGCTCATGACCAGGTCATCAAGCGCATTGAAGTCTCGAAGCATGAGCTGGGCGATGGCACGTTCGATGGGCGAGAAATTGCTTTCTCCCAACACGATAACGAGTAGCGAATAGGCGCGCGCCGAAAGCCTCGCGAGATGGTATGCGGCGGCGGCCATGACGAAATGAAAGTCGCGGTCGCTGTCGCCACGATTGCCTTTGGCCATGACCGCTTCAAGCGCAGTAGCAGCTTGCTCAAAGGCAATGCGCGCGCGCGCGGGATCACCCCCGAGGTCACGCAGGCGGAGACCGAGTCCAAGGAGTGAATAACCATACGAGTGGAGGTCGTAGCTAAGCTGGGGGGAGAAAGCGGGAGCATCCGCTGGAAGCGCCCCGTCGCGCCAAATCATAGCCCTCGCTTGGCCGCGTGCGATGAGGCGACCGCGAAATCCCGGCGTAGCCGCGGCTTCGATCTCGGCCTGAATGGCTTCAATCGTTGTTGGCATTGGCGATCACCTGGTCGTAGACGTTCCCGACAAAGGCCGCATGGTCCGTCACGTGGAGTCCCACGGCCCACTGCACGACCGGGCCCGTGTAACCCTGAAGCGACGCCGCGAGATGGGTAGTGGGCCCGTTGCCGGAAAACGTAAACAGCAAGTGCTTTACGCTATATACGGGTATGCCGTGTTTTAATTGCGCGTCGTCGATCGCATCGGCAAGCGCGAGATGGCCAAGCTCCAGAAGACGCGCCGAGATGAACGATAGCGCATGGGCTGATGGCAAACCGCCGTCCTTATCAAGGCCGGCGCGAGCCTCGGCGACAACGCCAGCGCTTAGGGTGGCCCGGCTCTTAGCCTCCGTCTTCAGAAAATGAAGGCGGCCTGTTGTCTGGTCTTGCGCGATACCGATAACATCGTCGCCGCGCATGGCCATATTCCGATGATCCTTCCACCGCAGCCGCTTGATCGGAATCAAGTAAGTCGTGTTGCTGGCGATGTATTCTGTTGCCAAAATTTCACCCAGGTCACCGGATCGGATTGATTTCGTGGTTGGCAGTTTATTTTCAATGAGTTTGGCTGCTCTTATTTTGCCAAGACGCGCTAGGATACGGGAGACTTGCTCTTCAGCAGCATAATGGCTGGGAATGATTGCTGCCGTAGTAGTGACGCCGACATCCAATCGCGCTGGGTCGCCAGAGAGAACGCGAAGTGCGTGATGGCCAATAACCGTCTCGGCGGTAATACACCAATCTTGGAATTGAACCATGTATTTGTCTCCTTCCAAAAGGGTTGTAGGAAGGAGATCGCTAACACCTATGCAGGACGGAGAATTCATAGTCTGCTCTTTTCGTCTTTATCCTGGCTTAATCGCTCCTTCGGCCGGTCATGGAGCTTGGTCGTTCGTGGGCCCTCATGCGCCGTTACAGCCTGAGCATGCTCTAACAATTCCTTATTGAAAAGATACGATTTAGTACCGATTGCCTGGAAACTGTGCTTGCCAATCAGCCCAGGAAACGGACGGCTAGCGTGCGCGTGCCATGTCAGTCGTGCGTCATGGGTTGATGTTGGAATGGCGTCCTTTTTGACTTCGCTGATGCCGGTTGCCTCGGTTGGAGGCGTGCAGAATTTTGGTGGAGGCGTGCGTGATAGCAGGGTATGAGATGTTCCTTGCCGCCTTTTTCATGCAGACGAATGAGCCGATCCGAGCCTTTCGGTTCTAATTCTCCCCCCTTATCTTGAGCACTGCTCCGATGTATGCGAAGCCATAGATGACAGTCGCGATCAGTGCCCGGTCGCGCAGATCGCACACTCTGCAGTGCCGCATCATCTGGTTCGCGATGCTGTTGTATTATATAATCATCACAACATTTATGGTCTGAATGTTACTCTCACTATACCAACGCTGCCGATTAGACCTTTCGGTATAGGCAAGGTCGCGCACCGCGGGTTAAGAGCAGCGCGTACAGCACGTTCGGCAAAAACGCGAAAGCGCGGGTCGTTAAGGCGTCCGCGGTCCTCAGGGGCTATCATCGCCTCGCGGGCCACACCGTCGGCGCCCACCGTCACCAGTAGCTTTGCCTGCATTTTCTCCAAATCGAGTGCGCCAGCATCCTTGCTCCAGCACTCCCGTATGCGTTCGCCGATAGCGCTGAGCTGGCTACTCGAAAGCCGATCAGACAAACCCTTTGGGTTGTCTCCGTTGCCCATAGGGGCAGGCGCGGCACGTTCGGTCTGCTGCTGGCGCTGCAAGGCGCGAAGTCGCTCAAGCGTGTTGTTGAGCGCCGCAGTGTTCGGGATGCCTTTTTCTTCAATCTTCGACGCTGGTGCTGGCGGCGCCGCCGGGGGTTGAGGATTGCCAAAGCAGGCAAGCTGAATTGCACCTGCCGAAACGTCCGCGGAAACCCCACCACCAATGCTTTCAGAAGCAAGTAAAGCGGGACTTCTTAGCGCTTGATCTCCTGATTTTTTAAAGATCACCAAAAATGGTGTAAAACCAACACGTCCACCAAAACCGTTTTTTGCGTTTATAAGTCCACAGACAGCTCGTGTATTCTCGTCAAGACTTCGAACAAATACATTTTTGAACTCTGCTGAATCCGGATCGCGCAATCTATCTTTGACCCCGTCTTCGGCCGAATATTTGACATAGGCATCCCAAGCTGGGGGCGGGCCTTTTGGCAGAAGGCTGCCAAGGATGATCAAAGAGAGCATCAAGCCGCCGATCCATTTCAGAGCCTTCATTTCTGCTTTCCAACCACCTCGTGAGAGACGCCTTTATGCCTTACTTAAGAGATGGTTTCTATATTCATATTCAGCTCAGGGTTGAAATTGATTGCCGGAGCTGGGAACGCGGATAGCGTTGTCCATTCCTTATCAGCACCGTTCTTGGCATTCCCGAGTCGCTGAGTCGCCGTCCTGAGACCATTTCCGCTGCCCGAGCTATCCACAGGCCGGGTGCGAACTCTTGGCGGAGCCGGTGCGAACTCTTGGCGGAACGCCCCCTGCCGGCAATCTGGGAGATTCAATCCCTTAGCGGAGTTATCCCGAGAACTCTTGGCGGACAAACTAGTACATAGAATCCAAATAGCCTTCCTAGTAGCTGCTCCGCCAAGAGTTCGCACTTCCGGCCCAGCCCGGTCCGAGGCAGGGTAGCGGCATGGGCGAGGTGCATGACATCCTGATGGCGCACGGGAAGCAGGCCGCGCTCGCGGGCGGCCTGAGCCGGGACGTCATCGAGGCGGCCGCCTCCTACCTGGCGAATGAGGACGGCGGCATTGGCCTCCTCTATTCCGGCTGGTGCCAAGCCGCCTTGCCGCACAAGCGGCTGCCCGACGGCGAGGGCTGGCAAATCAAAGGCGAGCATGTCGGCCTCATCGTCGAGCCGGGGATGCGAATGGGCGAGGGCGATACGCCCATTCCCGTCGGCGTTCCCTACGGCAGCCGCGCGCGCCTGATCCTGATCTATCTCCAGACCGAAGCTTTGCGCACCAGCAGCCGGAACGTGGAACTCGGCCGCAGCCTGCGGCAATGGTTCGGGAAGATGGGCATTCCTTGCGCCGGCAAGAACATCGCCGCCGTGCGCGACCAGGCCGAGCGGATCACCTTCTGCACCTTCTCGTTTCACATGCGTGCCAAAGAACGCGCGGGCGTCATGCGCCATAACGTCGTCGAGACGGCCATGTTCGTCGGCGCCGGACCGCAGGAAGGCCTGTTCGCCGAAAGCGTGACGCTGTCGGACGGCTTCTTCCGCCAGCTCCAGCAGCATCCCGTGCCGCTTGAGGACGCCGCCATCAAAGCGGTGTCGAACAACTCGCAGGCGATCGACATCTACTGCTGGCTGGCCTATCGCCTTCATGTCCTGCCGGCCCCGCGCCCCGTGTCCTGGGCCGCCCTGAAGGTCCAGTTTGGCGCCTCGGTGGGGCGCATGGACATCTTCCGCCGCCGGTTTCTTCCCAACCTCGCCTTGGCCCTGGCCGTCTATCCAGACGCCAAGGTCGAAGTCGAGGATGGCGGCCTGGTGTTGCACCCGTCGAAACCGCCCGTCGCGCCGAAACTGGTCAGCGCGCGATAAGCTCCGCCAAGAGTTCGCACGCGGCCTTGCCGGACGGTTTAGTTTTTCATCGTAAATTATACCTCTGGGCGATAACGGCCCAGAGCGCATTTTCCAAATTCACAGTCCGCTTTTTGCCGATGCCAAAGTCTGTCGGCCATGGTTTCCTTGCGGCGCACACGGCTCACCGGCCTGGCCGCCGATCCGCTGGCGCTCGATTTTCCCACCGTCGCCGATGGCGTGGCGCGACTGGCGTTCGTGGAGGCGGCATTGGCCTCATGGGTGGCCGGAGGCGGCTGGGTGGACGTTCCGGCATAGCCCGCCTTTTGCCGTGCGCGGCGCGGGATCCAGGAAAAGACCTGGCAGCAACAATCCTTCTTCCCCCGCATTTCCTTGTTCAAATATCCCGAGGAGGGGAAGGGGGAGGGGCAGCGCCCCTCCCCACGGCGCCCGAGAGGGCGCGATGATCCGCACGCCCGTTAGGGCGTGTCCGCTTCCTTGTTCACTGCTGTGCAAAAAGAGCTACGGCATAGTTATATTTCTAGGGAGGTTAAGGGTTCTCTCTCACTGTGAGAGTCCGGAGGATTTCCCGGACTCCGCCTTCTGGACCGCCCGCCCAAGGCGCGCGAGTATGGCGGCCACGCCGTTGTCCGGTTCGCTTTCGAGCGCCCGCACCACGCTTTCCAGGGTGCCGCCGTGACGCTGCTCGGCCATCGCCGCCGTAAGGGCGTCGGGCAGGGGCGGGTGATCGCCCCAGGTGCCAGGCGCGGGCGGTGGCGGCGCCGGTGGCGCCACATAGCCAAGCCACTGGCTTTCCGGCAGCACGGCATAGGCGTTCGTGTCCTGCTTCAGCAGGAAGCGCCCGTCCGCGTCGTGGGTCTCGGTGCAGCGGCGCAGCCAGAACAGCATGCCGAGCGCCTTGAGGCGCTTCAGGGCACGGCCAACGCTAGAATAGGCCACGCCGGCTTTGAAGGCGAGCGCTTGCCAGGACGGGTCCAGCCGTCCGGTCCGGTAGTTCAGAAAATCGAAGAGCAGGGCGTGCAGGACGGCAAGGGCGGTACGGCCCACCACGCCGCCGTGCTTGCCGGGCTCGTGCGTGCGGCGGTCGAAATCGCGGGCGCGGTGATAAAGCCGCACGGCGGCCTTCTTGGACAGCGCGACGAACTTCACAGTCTTGGTCGTGCTGTCGGCCCACACCGGGTAGGCGGCGTAGGTCTTCGGCGCAGTAAAGCCGGGGAAAAGCGGCGCAAGTGATGAAATTGCAAGCATGATTCTTCCTTTCTGGGTTGGGGAACAACCCGCCGGGAAGGGCCGAATCCGGGCACAAACGTCCCCGTTAGCGAAACCGCAGGTTTCGCTTGACTGCCAGAAGGATTTTTGGGAATCTCAGGACTGCCACGTCACTGAGTTTCCGGTTCAGAAATCCGGTTTGCCGGTTTCAAAAATCCATCTTATGCAGCCCCGCCCTTGGCGGGGTTTGCTGTTTCTGGGCCTTGGGCATCCTCCAAAGTTGTTGCGTGGAACTGCGGAATTTCGAATCAGCTCCGCAACTTCCCACCTTGCCGGAAATCCGCTGCGCCGTCGAGATGACAGCCGTAAAGCTGCGATGAGAGTCTCGGCGGCCCGCGAATCTCTTCGCTGTAAGTTGGAACGTCATAAAAACGATACAGGGTCATGGCCCCGCTTGCGGCGGCGCCGGCGAAGGCGGCGCGGTGCGCATCAGCAACCAGGCGGCGGTTGAGCCGTCGTCCACGCGTTCCGGTCTGGCGGCGAGTTTCTTCGGCGACGGATTGAGCGCCGCCAGATGCGCCCATTCCGCGGCCACGGCGGCCGGCAGCGCGCCGAGCGCGCTTTGCGTCGCGATCACTTGCGCCTTGTCCCAGGCGTGGACGGCCACGCCGGCGCCAAGAGCTGCAAGTGCCACGAGCCCGCCGCCAAACACCGCGCGCCACCCCGCGATCCGCGAAGCGGCTTGGCGCACGCCGCACGCGGCGGCGTTCTCGACCGCGGCGGTGAGCGGGTCGAGCTGCGCGGCCGTGAGCGTGAGAGCCTGCGGCGGCCGCGCGGTCATGGCCTCCAGGTGAGCAATGGCCTGGCCGTAGGTCCGGACGGAAACCAGCAGGGCCTGCGCCACCGCATAGAGCGGATCGTCGGCCGGAATGCCGCCGACCCGCGCGGCGAGCGCCGCTTCGACGTCGGCCAGCGGCGGCGCGCCGGTCACGGCAACCACGCGCCGACCGGGGCGAAGCTGTCTTCGAGCCGCCGCCAGGCCGCGCGGGCCGCGGCGCGCTGGAACGTGTCCAGCGGATTGACGGCGCCGTCCCGCAGCGTCGGTGCCCCGGCCTCGCCCAGCAGCAGGGCGGCCGAATCAAGCCGGATGGCCAGATCCTGGTCGAACAGGCGCGGCAGCGCCACCAGCACCGCGCCGCGCGCCAGCGCCGCCGTGACGTCCGCATGTCCCAGGATCGGCGCGAAGAGGCTGCGGTCGGTCACAAGCGCCTCGTTGACCACCAGAACGGTGTTGCGCGGCCGGAAGCCGAACTCCTCCAAAGTGCCGAGCACATCGAGATCCTCGGGCCGCGGCGTCAGGAAATAGCAGGCGACCGCCGCCTGCCGCTGCTCGGCCAGAACCTCGAGGAGATCGGGCGTGCTGGTGACGAGGCCGACCAGGCTCTGGTCGCCGCCGCCCATGTCGAGGAGCGCCGGCACCTGTAGCTGCGCCACATAGCCGAGATAGCCCTGCATCCAGGCCACCACGGCGGCCGCGTCGGCGGCCTCGGGTTGGTCGACGCCGTCGGGAAAGAAACTGGCAAGCGTGCGGCTGTTGACGTCGAGCGCCGCCGCCTTGATGGCGCGGCCGGCCATAATGGCGCGCTCAAGCATCCAGCGCGCCACAAGGGTTTTGCCGCTGCCGTTGGGGCCGATCAGCCACCAGATCGGCAGGCCGGTCAGAGCCGGCACCTTGCGCGAAGCCGGCTTGCCCGCGGGAGCCGCGGCAAGGGCGCCGGGCAGCCGATGCACCTTGGTCGCCGGCGGCAGTTCTCTCCGGAACGAAACCACGCCTTTTCTCCCTATTTGAGTTTGACGGGACCGCTGAACCTGAAGCGGGCCGGAGACGGACCTGGCGCCGGCCGCGGCGCGACCGGGTCCGCGCCCGCCGGCACCGGCGGTGACGCCGCCGGCGTTTTCGGCCGCCGCTTCTTCCGCCGCCCGCCGCGGGCGGCTTTTTCGGCGGCGTAAAGCGAGTTGAGCTTGCCGGCGGTCAGCGGCGTGCCGTCGGCGGCGGCCAGGCCGTCGGCGGTGAACAGGTCTGCAATCTGTTGCCAAGTGACGCCGCGCGCCCGCGCCGCGGCGATGTCGTCGAAGGTTTCGCTGATCCGCACGCGCGCGGCGGAGGGTTCGGGCCGGCCGCCGGCGGGGACCATGGCGCGGAGCCTGGCCCGGAAGGCATCGCTCATCGGAAGTTCCGGCCTCCCGGTTTCACGCGGCCGCCAATAACGGCGGGCGTAGTCGTGTTCATGCACAATAAGCTTGCCAATATAGGCCAATACAATGAGTGTAGATACTGTGGATGGCCAAGCCGACGCCAAATAAGCCGCGGCGCCACCAAGCAGATGCCAAGCTTTTCCGAAGCCATGCGTGAGGTTCACACGGCGCGGCTCCTGGCGGAGCACAGATTTGCACAGGGCTGCGCCAAGCGCCGAAAGGGCGACGAGGATGGCGAAATCCCCCTCCCACCGGATTTGGGCGACCGTGACGGCCGACGAATGGGCCGTCTTCCGGCAGACGGCGGCGGCGCGGGGCGTGCGCCCGTCCGATCCGGCCCGAACCATGGTCCTGGCGGCGATCCGGGCTCCCCTGGCGGGGCCAGGCGCGGCGGCCAGCCCGGACGCCCTGGCGCCGCTCCTCGCCCGCCTTGAGGCGCTCGCCGGAACGCTCGGCCAGCATGTCGCGGCTCTCGGCCAGCTGGTGCCGGAAGCCGCGGCCGCCGGCGCCGAACGCGAAGACACGCGGGCCCTGCTCGTTGACATCGGCCACGCGGTCGGCGTGCTGGCCGGCAGCCTCGAACCGCTCGACGCGGCGGACGACCCCGCGGCGGCGTTCGGGCCCGACGCATGACGGCGAGTCTCAAGCGCATCGGCGGCGGCGGCGACGCGGTCGCGCTCGGGGCGGCGGTCGCCTATTACGAGCAGCGGAACGCGCAGCCCCGCGAGCCCGAAGCGGACGCCGCGCAGGCGATGGACGAATATCTGCTGGCCGGCAGCGCCGCGGCGGCCCAGCCGCGCTGGTGGTCGGTGAAGGGCGCGCTCGCGCCCGATGGCGCGGCCCTGACCCCCGGCGCGCTGCGCGCCCTGCTGGAAGGGCGGGGGCTCGACGGCCGGCCGCTGGTGCAGGCGGCCGCCCGCAACCAGCGCGTGGGCGGATGGGACATCACCTTTTCGGCGCCGAAGAGCGTCAGTGCGCTGTGGGCGATGGCCACGCCCGAGGTCCGGGCGGCGCTTCTGTCCGACCTGGTGGCGGCGGCGCGCGCCGGCTTGCAGGCGCTGGAGGCGCGCGGCGTGTTCGAGACCCGCCGCGGCAAGGGCAGCGCGGTCCGCGAGGCGGCGGCGGATGTCGCGGCGGCGCTGTTCCCGCATGTCACGAGCCGGGCGGGCGATCCGCAGCTGCATGTCCATGCCGTGTTGATCAACGCCAGCCTGCGCGCCGATGGCACGACGGGCAGCCTCGATCCCGCCCAGCTGTTTCCGTGGAAGACTTATGCGGGCGCGATGTTTCGCGCCGAACTGGCCGGCCGGCTGATGGACCGCGGCCTCGCGAGCGGCGAGGACGGGCAAGCGTTTCGTGTGCTGGGCGTGCCCGGGGCGCTGACCGCCTTGTGGTCGAAGCGCCGGGCCGCCCTCAACGGCAGGCTCGACGCGCTGCGCGCCGCCTTGGAGGCGAGCGCGCAGGACGCCGCCGACGCGGCACGGGCGCCGGGCGTCAGGCAAGGGCCGCTGCGCGACGCCGCGGCCGCCGCGCCGGAAGCCCCGCGCGGGGAAACGCTGCGCAAGTTGCGCGCGGCGATCGTCGCCGCGACCCGGCACCGCAAGGACGCGCTGCCCAGCGACGGCGATCTGGAACGCCGCTGGCGAGAGGACTTGCGCGGGCTCGGCCTGACGCCGGAATCCGTCTGGCGGTCCGTCCGCGCGGCCGCCGCCCGTCACCAGCGGCCGGTGCTGGACGCCGGTGACGCGGCTCTTGCCGAGGCGATGGCCCGCAACGCGGTCGTCAGCGCGCGCACCTTGCGGCGCCTGATCGCCGAGCAGGCGCAAACCCGCGGCGGGGGCGCCGCCGGCGCCGATGCGGCCTATGCCCGCCTGATCCGCAGCGGCCAGCTCATCGCCTTGCGCCCCAACCGGCGCGGCGAAGAGATGTTCAGCACAAGCGCGACGCTGGCGCGCGAGCGCCAGATGCTGCGCGATGTGCTGGAACGGCGCGGCGAGGGCAGCCTGATCGGGGCCGGCGCGGTGGCCGCGGCGCTCGCCGCCCGGCCGACCCTGTCGGCCGAGCAGAGGGCCGCGGTTCGGCATATCGCGCGCGGCGACGGCGTGACGGTGGTCGAGGGCCTTGCCGGGGCGGGCAAGTCGTTCGCGCTGGGCGCCATCGTTGCGGCGGCGTGGGCCAGCGGCGCCCGGGTGATCGGCCTGGCGCCCTCCTGGGTTGCGGCCGACGTCGTGCGCGCGGACGCCAATCTGCCGGACGCGCGGGCCCTGCAGGGATTCGTTCAAGGGCTCGCAGCCGGCACGATCCGGTTCGGCGCGCCGCCCGCCGGCCAAACGGAACCGGGCGTGCAGCGTCTCGGCGCCAAGGTCGTGCTGATCGTGGATGAGGCCAGCATGGCCGGCTCGCAGGACCTGGCGGCGCTGTTGGCGCAGGCCCGCGCGCATCGCGCCCAGGTCGTGCTGATCGGCGACCGGCGGCAGTTGCCCAGCATCGAGCCCGGCGCCGCGTTCCAGGCCGTGGCCGATGCCCTGGGTGTCTCCCGCCTGGCGGATGTGCGGCGGCAACGGCATGCGCCGCCCTGGCAGCAAGAAGCGACGCGGCGCTTCGCCGCCGGCGACAGCGTCGAAGGCCTGACCCGCTACGACGCCAAACGCCAGGTGCGCTGGGCGCGCGACGGCGCGCACGCCGTCCGCAAGGTTGCCGAGGCCTGGGCGCATAACCGGCAGCTTCATCCGGCGGCAAGCCGGATGGTGCTCGCCGCCAGGAACGCGGATGTGCACGCGCTCAACCGGGAAATCCGCGCCCGGCTTCTGGCGGCGGGCGAACTCGGCCCGGACACGCTCACGGTCCGCACGCTGCATGCCGGGGGCCGGCACGGCCAGGGCGAGGCGCGCGCCATGGAGCTGCGCGTCGGCGACCGGGTGACGGTCGGCGTCAAGCTGGCGCGGGACGGCCGGAACGTGCTGCCGAACGATCTTGCCACGCTGACGGCTTTCGCGGCCGGTCCCGATCCCGTTTTGAGCCTGCGGATCGACCGCACCGGCCGTACCGAGACGCTGCGGCTGTCGGAACTGGTCCCGTCCCGCCGCGCCGGCCAGGCGAAGCGGCCGGCGCTGCCGGCGCTTCAGCACGCCTACGCGCGGACGATCTACAAGGCGCAGGGCCAGACGGCGGATTTCACGATCGTCCATGCCGGCGACGGCCTGGACGCGTCGAGCGCTTATGTCGCGCTCACCCGCCATCGCCGCGACGCGCTCGTGGTGGCCGACGCCGGCCTGATCGCGCGCCGCCTGGCCGAGAGCGGCCTCAAGCCCACGCGTGAGGCCGTGCGGCAGGCGTTTTTGCGCACCGCCAGGACCAACGAAGCCGGCCGGAATGCGAGCGACTACGTGGCGGACCGCGCAACCTGGCTGCGCACCGGCGATCCGCACGCGCTGCCGGAAACCGCCCGCGAAACGCGCGGCCAGGCCCTCGTGCGGACCGCGGCCGAGATGGCCGCGGCGTTCGGCCAGAGATTCAAGACGCTGCGCCGGATCGACGTGCCCGCCTATCTCCGCGCCCTGCGGCATCGGCTGCGGCGGCCCATGCCGCGCCGGACGGCGGCGCCGCATCCCGCCGCGGCGCACCAGCCCGAGCCGGCGCAAAAGCCCTCTCCAGCGCCGCCACCGCGCGCGCCGCGCCCCGCCGCGCAATGGATCAAGGTGTCGGAACATGACGCGCGGCACCAGCTTCGCGCGGCCCTCGATCGCGCCGGCTTCGATGTGGCGCGCCTCAAGGAACTGCCGGTGCTCGACGGGCAGCGCCATTACGCGCCGCTCAAGGAAGATCGCGGGCGCCAGCAGCGCGGGGCGTACCGCGCCTACTATGACGGGGTCCGCCCGGCGGGCGCGATCTGGAATTTCCATACCGGCACGGTCACGACCTGGAAGGCCGACGGCGAACGCGCCCCGCTTGCGCCCGCCGATGCCGCAGCGCTCGCGCGCCGCCAGGCCGAAGCGGCGGCCGCACGCGCGCGCGACGACGCGCGCCGCGCGGCCCACGGCGCCCGGGCGGCCCAGAGGCTGTGGGACACGGCCGCCCCGGCCGATCCGGCGCATCCTTATCTTGCCGCCAAAGGCCTGTCGGGCGCCGGCCTGCGGCAGGATCGGCACGGGCGGCTGGTGATCCCGCTTTACGTGCTCGACGGCGGCGCGCTGCGGCTCGTCAACGCGCAGACGATCACGGCCGACGGCACCAAGCGGCCGCAATACGGCGCGCGCAAAGTTGGCGCCTTCCACCTGTTCGGGACAATCGATCCGGAGGGACCGATCGGCCTTTGCGAAGGCTACGCCACGGCGGCGGATTTTCATGCCGCCGCGGGCCTGCCGGCCACCGTGATGGCGCTGGACAGCGGCACTTTGGCGCCCGTGGCGCGGGCCCTGCGGGCGGCTTATCCCCGGGCCCAGCTGATCTTCGGCGCCGACAACGACGCCCACCTGCCGCAGCGGGACGGTGTGCGCCGCATGCCGAACATCGGCCTCGAAAAGGCGACCGCCGCCGCCGCGGAAAACCGTCCCGCGCTCGTCGTCGCCCCGCCCGCCTTGCCGGCGCGCACCGCTGCGGATGCCGGCACGGACTGGAACGACTATCGGCTGGCCGAGGGCCGCCCGGCGGCGCAGGCCGCCGCTTGTCGGCAAATCGCGGCGCAAGGGCGGATTGAGCCGCGCCAGCAGGCGCCCCAGATCACGCCGGAGCCAAACGCCCGTCGGCCGGGGCCGACGCTGACGATCTGAACGCCGGACCGCCGGGTGCGGCCCCGGCGCGGCAGGACGGGATCTTTTCTTCATTTGCTTCATGCGTCGTCTTCGAGCGGCCGATCACCGGCTTCCGCCGCGGCCCGGGCGCAATGGGCCGCGCGCTTCGCCGCCGCCCGGGCCGCCTGCGCGGCCGCCGTGGCCGTCCGCTTGGCCCGCCGGGCGCTCTCGGCGATGCGGGCCGCTTCCGCGGACAGCTGTTCGGCCGCCGCCCCCGCGGCGGCCGCGTGCCCGCGCCAGGCCTCATCGGCCGCGGCCGCCCGCAGCGCCCGCGCGGCTTCGGCGCGCGCCGCCCGCGCCCGCTCGGCGGCGATGGCGGCCCGTGCGACTTCGCCCTCGGCTGCCGCGGCGGCGCCGCGTTCGGCGACCGCCGCGTCATAGGCCAGTTGCGACGTTGCGGCTGCCGCTTGCCGCAAGGCCGCGTGCGCGGCTTCGGCTTGTTGGCGGGCCGCCGCGGCTTCGCTGTCCGCCTGCGCCCGCGCCGCCGCTTCACATTCCGCCGGCGAGGGCCGCGGCGGTTCCGGGTCGCGCTCGACCCGCAGCTGGAGACGCGGCACGACGGGCGGCGGCGCCAGCAGATCGCGAAAGGCGGGATCGGTGTAATAGATGATGCGATCGAGTTTCAGGGGCGGCAGGGACGGGCGCAGAACGATCATCTCATGGGGGGGAAGCCGCTGCAGCTCTTGCGGCAGGAGCAGCGGGCGCGGCCGGGGCGCCAGCTGCTCCTGCTGCCTGGCCGGCAACAGCCAGCCGAAGAAGCGCGGCCTGTGCGTGCTGACGGTTTCCACGGTGTCCGTGCCGGCGCGCTTGCTGACCTCTTCGGCCAAGCGCTGGTCGGCGCCGCCGAACAGCAATTCGGCGCCGGTGTTGAGAAACAGGTTCTCGGCCCCTTCCTGTAAATAGATAGATGCCAACTGTTGTTTGCTCTGGACGACATAGAGCATGCGGAAGCCGAAGCTGGCCGTGAACGCCGCGGCGTCGGCCAGCACATCCATCCGGCCCGGCGCCCAGAATTCGTCCAGCACCACGGCCAGGCGATGGCGGTCGCGCGGATCCTCGCCGAACTCCCGGCGCGTGTTGACGGCGATCAGCTGCTGGAAGAAGAGGCTGAACAGCGGCCGCAAGCGGCGGATATCGGCCACTTCCGCGCAGACAAACACGCTGACGGGCCGGTGCCGCAGCGCCGCCAGATCGAAATCGCTGGTTTCGGTCGCGGCAGCAATGACCTCGCTGTCCCACAGCCGCAGCGCCGTGACGATGGTGTCGCGCACGCCCAACGCGCCCGGATCCGCCTCCCGGTCGAGCCAGCCGAGAATGGCGTCGACGGCCGCCGCCGGGTAGGGCTGCGCCCGGGCGCGGGCGGCGTCGATCATGGTCCGGAAGTTCTGGGCGTAGTCCGCCCGCTCGATCAGGCGGCGCACGGCGGCCACGGTCAGCGGCGCGCCCGGCGTTTCGGCGAGTAGCACCGCGGCGGCGCCGGCCACACGGCGGCCGGCATTGTCCCAATACGGATTGTTCGCCTTTGTCTCGGGGACAAGCGTCTGCATCACCCGCTGGATGGCGTCAGCGCACCCGACCTGGCCGCGCGGCACATGGCCGAGCGGATTCCAGCGATGCGACCGGCCATCCGGATTCGTCGGATCAAAGACGAAAACCTCCTGGCCCTTGGCGCGCCGCGCCCCTGCCGCGTCTCTCACCAGGTCGCGCTTGATGCTGAAGGCCACGAGCGAGCCGTCCCACGCCAGGCAATTCGGCACCACGACGGAGACCCCTTTGCCGCTGCGGGTCCGGGCATAGAGGGAGACGTGCTCCTCGCCGGGCAACACCACATAGCGGCGCCAGAGACCCCAGATCCCGCGGGTGCGACCGAGGATCAGCGCATCCCCGGGCGGCCGCCGGGTGAAGCGCAGGCCGCTTCGGCGGGCTTCGGCTTTGCCGGCCCAATGCGCCTCGCCATGCAGCCGCTGGCGCCGGCCGGCCTGCGCGGCCCGGACGGCGGCGGCGGCGGCGAACAGGCCCGCGGTCATGCCGGAGAAGGCGAGGGCTGGCGCGAACGTCGCGCGCAGCGCCGGATCGGGGGCGTAGAGCCACCAGGCCCAGGCCCAGCGCCAGCCGGTGGCAAAGGCGGGATGGGTCCAGAAGCCGGTCAGGGCGAGAAAGCCGACGCTGGCCGTGACGGTCCAGACGCACGGCAGGCCAACGGCGGCGCCAGCCAGCAGCAGGGCTTTGCGGGTCACGGGTCAGGCCATCCGCAGCAGGTCGGCGATTGTCTCGCCGCGCCGCGCCGCCTCATCGGCAAACCACACTTCGCCGATCTGGCGGGTCGCGCCTTCGGTGCCGATCGGCACGATCAGGTCGATCGCCGCGCCCATCATCCCGAACAGCACCGCGTCGCCGATGCCCGCCCCTTCGGGGCTGCCTTTGAGCAGGGCAAACAGACGGCGCGCCGCCTGCGGCGCGGTCTCGCCGTGGATGGTCGTGGGAGATCCCGGATGGCCGGTCGCCACCTCGTTCAGATAGACCCAGGCCGCGGCCGGCTCGCGCAGCTCCTGGAGCGGGATCAGGTCCGGGCGCATGCGCAGGGCGGCGTGAAGACAGGCGGCCGGCGTGACGCCGCCGCCGGCAAACAGCAGCCGCACCGCGTTGGGCTGGCGCACCACCATTTCAAGCGCGTCCTCGATCGTCAGGACGCGCCGTTCCCGCGGCGCCGCGGCAAGCATCGTTTTGCTCATGAAGGTCTTGCCCGCTCCGGTTGGGCCCGCCAGCAGCGGCGTCCGGCGCGTGCGCACAATGGCGCGGAGAAATCCCACCACATCGCCGCTGTCATAGAGCTGGAGCAGGGCGGCGCTGTCCCGCCGCCGGCTGGCGCCCCGGGCCTGCCACTTGTTCCACCGCGCGGTGCCGTAGCGCCGCGGCACGTCAGAAAGCGGCGCGACGGCGTCGCTTGGCCGGCGAAAAGTCAGGCTGACGGTGCCCGGGGGAACGGCGGGGGGAACGACCACCTGAAAGCGGTGGCCCGTGTGCAGCTCGCCGCCGCAGAAGGGCTTGTCGGCTCCGACATCCTGCCGGCGCAGCGCGCCCATCAGGATGGCGATGGCTTCGAGCGTCTCGCCGTCGAAGGCCGGCACATCGCGGCGCGTCCAGCCGTCCGGGCCCCGCGCCCAGGCTTCCTGCGGGGCGTTGATCGCCACATCCTCGACGGCCGGGTCCGCGAGGTCGGCGGCGATCGGCGCCAAAATCTCATCCAGCAACAGGGCGGCTTCACGGACGCCACTCATCGCCCCGCCTCTCGCGCGCGCAGCCGGAAGCAGGCGCGCATGTCGATGTCCTGGGTCAGCCGCACGACGATGGGCATGGCCTGGCCGCGGCTGAGCGTGCTCGGTATGGCCGCCTGGTCGGCGAACAGCGCCTGGCCCCCTTCGCGGCCCGCCTGCTGGAACTGGTAGAACTGAAAGCCGTTGTTGCGCCCGCCGGCATTGCTGGCGGCGAGCACGGCGGCCTGCAGGGCCGTGTCGAGGAAGGCCATGCCGAGATAAGCCGAAAAGCGCTCGAAGAAATGGGTGTCGATGTCGCCGTCGAGCCCGGCCTGGCCAAGCGCGTCGGCCACCGGCGCGCGCAGACGCACCACGCAGCCTTGCGGCGTCTCGATCCGGGTCATGACCGCGAACAGCCGCCGCTGGCCGCGCCGCAGGCCGGCGCCGACGCGGCCGACAATCCAGGTGCCGGGATCGAGCAGCGCCACGGCGCCGCTGGTGGCATAGACGGCCGCGGGCACCTTGCAGCGAAAGGCGCCCTCGATGTCGCTCGTGATCGGCGCGTCCGGCAAACAGGGGATCGGCGTGCCTTCGGTGAGGACCAGATTCCGGTCGGGCAGGCGGGTGGCCACCGCGACCGGCTGGTCGTCGGCGCGCAAGCGGGCGGCGAGCGGGTCGGCCTGCAGGACAGCCGCGGCGGCCGGCTCGACGGCCGGCGGGAACGGGCCGGCGCCGTCTTCCCTGCGCCCGGGCCCCGCCATCGCGGGGCCCGGCTGCATGGTCTCCGCCGGGCCGCCAAACGCCATCAACGGTGCCGGCCGGTAGGGCGGGGCGATCGGAAGCGCGGTCGCGGGAATGGCGGGCTTTGCGGGCAGCGCCGGCCGCGCGGGCTCCGGGGGCGGCGGGACCGGCTCGAAGGGGCGGCCAATCTGCCCGGGCTCCTCGGTGCCACTGTTCGGCTTGGGGGCGGGCGGGCGGCGGGGCGGCTCCGTCGTGAGCCACATGAAGCCGAGGAAGAGGACAAGAGCCAGAAGCAGCAGCGCGCGGCGGCGCCAGCGCGCAGGCGGGCCGCCGCCCACCGGCGAGGCGGCCGGCGGCAATTCGTTATCGGCCATTCCGCCGCTCCTCGGGGATCAGCTCGCGCACGACGTCGGGCGTCGTGGTGCCGGTGCCGGGATTCCAGCCGGTCGCGTCGAAGCCGGCGTTGACGATGCACAGCACGCTCTCGCCGTCGCGCAGCCGCAGCATGGGCACGACGGCGTGCAGCGTCACCAGCGTGCCGTGCGTGGAAGGATCCGGGGCAACCGACTGGCCGACGACGCCTTCCTGGCCGTCTTGCAACACCTGGTAGATCATCGGCACGCGCCGGTTGCCCGGGTAGCGCAAGTAGGTCTGCTGGCCGTCGTCCCAGATCGCCGGGCCGCGGGCGCTGCCGGCCGGCGCAAGCGCGGCGCGGGCGGCGGCCGTGCCCTGGCCCCGATAACGGGCGTTGCGTACGGCCGGGCCGGCGTTCCGGTTTTGCTTGAGCCGCGCCGCGACCCGGGCGGCGTCCCGCGCCGCCCGTTCCGCCTGCGCCGCGGCCCGCCGCGCGGCCGCCGCCTCCTCAGGATAGGTGAACCGCACGGTGTAAAACGTGTCCGGCACGGCGGCGGTGAGCCCGCCCGGGCGGGTCTCCAGCTGGAAGGTGTAGCGGCGCGCGGTGCCGTCCGCGCGCTTGGTGAGCACGGTGAGCGGCTGCGGCAGCAAGGCGAGCAGCGGCTTCAGGAAAAGGTAATTGCGCCGCTTCGCCATCATCAGGTTGCGATCGGCCGTGGCCGGGCCTTGGTCGTTTGCGACGAGCGGCTGCCGCTCGGATCTTGCCGCGCCCTCCAAAAGGCCGTTATCGGACGCCGAGACGTCGGCGACGGTCTCGGCGTCGGAAAACTCGATCGTCAGCGCCGCGCCAACCGCGGCGTAGAGCTGCACCACCTGGCTCGGGCTATACGCCACGCAGCGCACCCGCTGGTCCGCCTTCGTGCAAGGCTGCGGGATGCTGGTTGCCAGGGCCGGCGCGGCGCCCAGGACCATGGCCGCCACGCAAAGCGCCAGCGCGGGGGCCCGCGCCCCTGCGCGCCTCATCGGGCCGACTCCCCGGCCGGGCCGACCGGCACGGCGCCGGGATATTCGACGACCACGATGGCGGGGCCGTTGAACTGGACCCGCTGGTACCACGGGATCAGCCTGGGATTGGCGGCGTCGCGGAGGCGCAGCGCCGCCACCATGGGCACGGGCCGGGCGGCCGCGCCGCCCGCCTGCACGGCGCGCGTGAAGTAAACGCGCCAAGCGCCAGGCACCGTCGGATCGCGGCGCGCGTCGGTGACCACGACGCGGACGGTCGCCGTCTCGCCGTAAAGGCGCTGCGGCGATTCCCGGTTGTCCTGGCGATACCAGGCCTGGAATTCGTCGCGCACGGCCTTCGCCGACAAGGCGGACACGACGTCCCAGGCGTGGCCGGCCTCGCCCGCCGACCAGCCCTCGCGCAAGCGCACGTATTCGGCAATGACGTTGAGGATGTTCGCCTCGCGCAGATCGGCGGGCATGTCCTTCCAGGCCAGCGAAGACGTCGCGGTGCCGTCCTCGCGCAGGTAAACGAACACCGGCTCGACGCGCACCGTCGGCAAAAGGGCGGCAAGCGCCGCCGCTTGCGCGATGCAGGCGCCCGCGAGCGCCACGAGGAGCGAAACGCGCCCGCAATTGGCCAGGGCCCGGCGCCGGGCCTCGCGGGCGCGCGCCGCGCCGGCGCCGCGATACAGGCTGGCGAGCTCGGCCGGCGTGAGGATGTCGTCCGGCGCTTGCGGGCGCTCTTCGTCCGGCGCCGGATGCGGCGGCATGGTCATGGGCGTCCTCCCCCAACGGGTGGCGCATTCAGCTCGAAGACGTCGCCCCGGCAGCCCGGCGCTGCGTAGGACGCCCCGCATCCGGTCAGGACGAGGAGGCCAAGGATCAGCAGCGCGCGACGCAGCATCGGCAAATTTCTCCTAGCGGCGGGCGAGGCGGGCCGCGGCTGCCGTGGTCCGCACCGGCATCCGTGCGGCCGCCGCGGTGTAGGCGAAAATGGCGGTGCTCGCGGCGCCGATGCCGGAGCCGACGGTGATGGCGAGCGGCAAAACCGCCATCATGAGGGCGCCGAACCACATCAGCCCGGTCATGCCGGCGAACGTCCAGAGCCCTTCGTCCCCGGCCGCGGCGGATGCCTGCAGGACCAGCATCCGGTGCGTGATCGCGACGAGCAGCAAGCGCACCAGGACGGCGGCGGCGAGCTGCAGGACCGTCAGCGCCACCACCTTGCCGACCCAGGACTCCGCGTAGGCACGCGTGGCGTGAAAGAGGAAAAACGGGATCAGGCAGGGCCCAAGAACGATAACAATTCCTAACAAAATCCTTGGCAGATACCACAGCAGGCACATGACATAGATCCCGCCGCTACCTACGATGCCAAAGCCGTGGACCAGACCGCGGTTGACGCTGTTCAGGACGCCCGGCAACTGGACAAGCAGCAAGGCGGCCGCATGCTTGAGGGCTTCGGCCAGCACGTCGAACTGCCGGGCCGCGTTCGCCTGCACGCCGGGGCCGTTGAGCCAGCGCGCGAGCTCGGCCGGCACGGTCGTCAGCGCGGCTTCCTGGATGTAGGGGACATAATTCTCGGCGCGCAGGAGCGTGACGATGAAGGCGGCCTTGAGCGCCGTCATGGCGAAGCGGCGCGCCGACGCGTTGCCAACCATGGCTTCAAGACCGAGGAACATCACAAGCAGGCTCAGGGCGGCGGCCAGCGGCGCGCGCACGCCGGCGAGCAGGCCTTGCACGGCCTCGCCGACGCCGTCGATCAGCACGGTGTCGAGATGGGTGGTCAGGTCGAGAAAGCCGCTTTCGGCCATCGTCCGGATCCTTTCCCTTTCGCCGGCGCGCCCGGCGCGGGCGTCAGCGAAACTCCTCAGTCACCGGGCGAGAATTTTCGAGCATCTGCCTGGCGCTCTGCCATTGCGCCTGCTCGGCGCGCTGCTGCTCGACGCGCCCGGCGGCCGCCAGCATGGTCTGCATCTGGTCGAGCTGCAGCTTGTGGGCCGCAAGGTTCAATTGCGCGAGGGCCACCACGTTGCCGAGCGCGCCGTTGCTGGTGACGTCGCCGCTCGCCGCGATCGCGGCCTCGGCTGCCGTCAGCGCCGCGATGCGGGCTTGCGCATCCTCCAGGGCGGCTTGCGCCAGCGCCTGCACATTGGCGGTCGTCAGCTCCCGCTGCTGCATCGCCTGCGCCCAGGGGCTGGCGGCGCCGACATCGGCCAGGCGGTTCTCCTGCAGGAAGGCGGGCGCGGCGCCGAAGAGGGGACCGGCGCCGCCAAGCAGGCTCGGCAGCGCGCCGGCCGGCGGCAGGAAGCTGTGTGCGACGCCGCCCATCGCGTAGGCGATGTCGCCGATATTGGTGACGTGGGCGAGGGAATTCCACACCTGGGTCAGCAGGCGGTATTCCGCCACCAGCTGGTTGATCTGGTTGGCCATGTTGAGGCCCTGCATCTGCCAACCGAGCGCCTGCGTCGGCTGATCCGCGCAATTGATACAGAAAACACTTTGGGCCTGCGCCGGCGACCCTAGCCCCAAGGACGCGGTCAGCGCCGCAGCCAGGAGCGCGGACTTTTTCACGACTCGGCCTCCCGATAGCGTTGCCGGTAAAGCGGCACCCACCTGGCCGGGTCTTCGCCCACCTCGGTCATGATCCGGTGCGCCAGCGCGCGGCGCCGCGGCGTTCCCGCCAGAACGGCGAGATGATCGGGCAGGCCGCTCAGGTCGGCGCGGGCGATGAAGCTGGCGCTCTCCCGCTTGACGAGAAACGTGCCGCGGCCCATCGCCAGCATGCCCTCGCGCACGGCGGCCAGCTCGCCTTCGGTGCACCGCAGGCCCTCGCGATAGGCGGCCGCCTCCGCCGCCGGGTCCGGGAACAGGAGCTTGGTCGGGCTGTTGCTGACCAGCGTCAGGCCGAAGGCGTGGCGCAGCACGGCCTGCAGCTGCTGCATCGCCATCCACAGGATGCCGTTGCCCTTGCGCAGGCGGGTCACGAACATCTCGAACGCGGCGGCAAAGCGGGGCGAGGGCAGGTAGGCCTGCGCTTCGTCCACCAGCACGGCGGCGGGCGCGCCGGTGCCAACCTTCTCGCCGATCCGCCAAAGCTGGTAGGCGGCCATCAGCTCGCGCACCGCTGCCGTATCGTCGCCAAGCAGTTCCGTATTGTCGATGCCGACGAGGCCCGCCTCCAGGCGGATATGGTCCTCCGCGCCGTCGAAGGCCCAGCCGCGCGACCCGCCCTCGCACCAAGGCTCAAGGCGCGCGCCGCAACCGTCGGGCTCATGGTCGAGGAACTGGCGCAGCGCCAGCAGGCTGCGCCGCCCGGGGGGCAAGCGCATCACGAACCGGATGCCGCGGCCCAGGCGCTCGACTTGGGCTGCAGAGGGCTGCGGCTTGCCGTCGCTGACGATCAGGCCGATCACGAACTCCTGGAGCCAGGCCAAGTTCTCGGGCGTTGGCGCCAGCGCCTTGAGGGGGGCCATGCCGGAGGGCCGGCCGCGCCGGATGCTGATGTAGAAGCCGCCGCACGCCCGCACGGCCAATTCGTTTGCCTTGTCCGCATCGAACAGCACCACGATCCCGCCCCGGGCGGCCATGACCGGCTCCAGCATGATGGCGGTCATCGCCAAGAAGACGGTCTTGCCGCTGCCGGTCGGGCCGAACAGCAGCGCGTGCCCGACGTCATCCGCCGCATGCGGATGAAAATCGTGCGCCGTGCCATCGGCGCAGCGCAGACGCAGGATCGGCTCGCCCCACGGGCCGCGGCCGCCGCCGCGCGGGTCGTTGCCGCAGGGCGAGAACGAAAGGAAATTATGGCCGGAAATCATCCCGTACCGTGCCCGGAGCCAAGCCGGACTGTCCGGCAATTGCGCCCATACGGCCGCCTCGCATCCCAGGGTCTCCGGGGTCGTCGCCAACCCGCACGCCAGCAACAGCGCCTGCGTGCGGCTCGCGGCGGCCGGAAGCGCCTCCGGCGTGTCGACGTGAACCACGGCCGAAAAATGATGGTCGCCGAAGATCCCGCGCCCCGAGGCGGCCTCGTCCCGCGCTTCGTCGAGGCCTTCGGCCAGGCTGATGGCCGGATCCTGGGCGTTCGCCATCTGCCGCCCGCGCAGGCCCAGCCGCTCGGTGACGCTGCCGCGCGCCTGGAACCGGAAGCTGTTGGTGACGACGAGGCGGTCGCGCCCGGCGCGCAGGCCATCCATCAGCCATGGCGGGGTTTTCTCCGGATAATCCAGCAGACCGAAGGCCATGCCATACGTGCTGCGCCCGGCGCCGCGGATTTCGAATCCGCGCAAGCCGCAGATGATCCGGTCGCTATAGATTGCGGCCGCCAGCGGTCCAGCTGGCATCGGCACCGGAGCCCAGCGCCCATACAGGATGAGACGAAGGGCTTCCGCGATTTCGGAGTAAACGATGCCGCGCTGGCAGCGCGTGCCGAGGCGGCGCGGCGCGTAGTCGCGCAGCGCGTCGACGATGAGGGCGCAGCGCTCCTCGATCTGGCGTCTCAGCGCCGCGTCGCTTTCCGCCTGTCTGCGCCGAAAGCCGCCCAACAGCCCATGGACCAGGGCACCGGCTGGCCTTGCCATAATGGTAATGAACCACGCGCGTGTCAGCGCGCCGGTGTCCGTGGCCGCATGGTAGTCCTCTGCAAGCTGACGGCCATAGGCGCTGCGGAAGGTCCCGACCCTGAACTGCGCGACCCTGTCATGCACGACCATATGTTCGTAAATGACAATGTTCGGATCGGACAGCGCCCGCAAAACCGCATGCCGGCGACGGCGCTCGGCATAGCGCTGCGCATCGTCCTGCTGCGCCAGCGGCTTGCCGTCAAGGTGCACCATGGCGAGATGGGTGCCGTCTTGCAGCAGCACGACATCCGGCGCGGCGTGGCGATCGACCCCCTGGTACTCGGTCGCTGCGCGATCGCGCAGCGCCAGTCTTTCGCGCAGTTCAGACCACATACCGCATTCCGCGCGGACGAACCGGAGGGCGGTTCGGCGACGGGCTGCGCGACGACCCGCCCCAGGTGTCACAGTCGCCGCACAGGGCCGATGTTCTGATCCAGAGCGCAACGACGTTGAGCCCATAGGGGCTGCGGGCGACGGCGTGGCGCGCGCCGATCCAGGCCGGCCCGACCAAGCAGATTGCCCAAACAATGCCCCGCCAACCGGTGATCGTGACCTGGATCATGTAGGCCGTCGCCACGAGCACGACGGCCGCCATGATCGGCAGCCCGAACCACATGGCGGGCCGTGTCGCGCCGAGATACAAAGCGTCTTCCCGGCCGGCGTGAGGATCGGATGACGCCGCTGGCATCAGAAGCCAAACATCCCTACGATGGCCGCGTAATTCGCAAACAGCAGGCCGCCGCCGGCCACGATGGCAATGACGCCAAGGCTTATCCGGGCGGTCAGCATCATGAACGCTATCAGGAGCACCCCTGCCGATAGCATTGGCCGGCCGGCGTGGGTTTGCACCCAGGCGATGAGCGCATCAAGCATGGCTAGGGAAACTCCGGCGCTATTGCTTCAAGCTGTTCCAAGGCGTCGATCGCTGGCGGCGTGATCCAGACGTCCCATGGTGCCGGCGGTGGCACGGCGGCCGCCGGAGGATCCGGCGCTACGGCTGGCATGCGGGACAGCGCGCGCTCGATCTTTCCGACATAGCCATTGCGAATCCCGCGCCGGGGATCTCCGGTGTTGTAGGCGCTGTGCGCGGCCCGCCAGAAATCGTCGATCAGATGCTCGGTCCCGGCGCGCAGGCTGGCGCAGGGATCGAACGCTGCCGCGATCGTCAGCCCATGGCGCGCCAGATTGGCCGCGTTGATCTGCGTAAGCCCGAGATCGAGCGACCGGCCTTTGGCGATCAACGCCGTTGCCTGCGTGACCGCCTCGGCCTTGGTCGCCGGGCGCCGCGTGCCGCCGCCGGGGCCATTGATGTTGATGGCAAGCGGATCGCCGCCGCTTTCGACCTCCACAAGCGCCGCCATGCGCCACGGCGGCACGCCCAGTCCGCCGCCGCAGGCCGGTAGCGCGGCCATGGCCAACACTGCCGCTGCCGTAAGGCTGCTCACGACAAGTTCTGCCCAACCCACAGATGTGAGATTAAGACAAATAGACTTGTCGCTGTCATTAGATGCTCCATTTGACAACAAAGCATCTCTGCGCGGTCCATGTTCTGCGTGTGCGTTCTGCCGACGCTGGCGTTTTTGTGTTGACGTCGCGATATTATGCGACGCTTATTTAAGCGGGATGGATGATTACCGAGTTATCAGATGAAGACAACGCCGAATTGGGCCCACTATTTTGTTGTTCTGCCTCTGCCGCTGCTCCAAATGCAGCAAAACTGCCCAAAAAATATTTCTCTCACATTTTTGTCATATTACTTATAATTGATTTACATGTAGTTTAATAAACTCACATTCCCGGTACTTTCTTGCCACGTTTCAATCGGTTTATGACGGTACGGACCAAAGTTGGATCGGCGGTTACCCCAGACTCTTTAATTCTACGATCTGTCACTTCACGACGCACCGGAATATCGAGATGCGATGGTAAATCTCCGCGTTTGTGTGTCACTGGATTTCGATAATTGCTAATTGCCACAGCAGCAGTCGGATCGACTTTCCGTACGATGCTGAGGCTGATCGGCACGCCGGCTTCAATCAACGGCAGCCAACATTTCTCCAAAAAGGTGACGATGCGCCACCCGTGGAGCTTGCGGCATTCGCGGTAGGTCTCCTGCGGCCATTCGAGGCCAGGAGGTAGAGGAGGCAGGCTCTCCGCCTTCTTGGACGCCCCACTATCATAGCCGGTGTCGCTGTGCGGCGTTTGATCGTCTGGCATTGGTAGACCTCTCGCCGCTTCTTGTTTTTCGCCGAGAAATCCGGTGAACGTTACGCCATGTTCTGCACACACAGCGACAATTCCTTTTTCAATGCCGCTCCCGATCACAGAGACGGGAACGCCGGTGCGCTTCGCCATGAGAAAGGCAAGGGTATGGAAAGCTCTTCTGAGCTCGTTTCTCTCGGTTGATGGTACTGGCGGTGTTTTCTGGCCTTTCTTCATACCAGGCACTGAAATAGGCGCATCGTCGATCCATGGCCGAACAAGGCCAAAAAATCCGTTAAATTCAATGACATTTGGCTCGTCTAAATACCGAACAGACTTCATTTCTCGTTGTAAATTCGAAAAGTCATAGCCGATTTCATAGACGGCCTCCATATCAAGAACCGATGGAGAACCGTCAGAAGACAACGAAACTCGAAGTAAAGCCTGCCACGCTGTCATGTGGCGAACGCTTTTCAGCAATTTTTCCAAAATGGCTTCGTTACGTACAAAGTGCTCAACCGCCATAACCCCTTGGGGGCCGCGGCCTGCAAGATTGACGATGCGCGCCAATGGGGCCCGAGGATCAGGTATGCTAGTAATAAGTAGAAACTCTCCAGGTCCAGCATAGACCTGATCCTTAATAATTAAAGGCCACCTTACTTCTGATGAGTTTTTTTCCTCCGAAAAGGAGGTAATATCGAACCTGATCGGAGGGCCGAGCCATTTTTCCCGGCCCAACTGAAAAAGAGGCGATTCCCAACCTGTCCCCAGAATAGCTCTGGAATATCGGTTATTAACGGGTCCGCCGAAGAGAATGAAATTGCCACGGGGGGCGTTGGTATTGAGGTCACGTACGACTTCTATGCCGTCTCCGAGCTTCAAGTAACGGATGGTGCTACGGATAGCGTGGGCCGATGCGGGTGCAATATCGCTTTTGCCTGGCGGCAAAAAAGGATGTCGTTGGGCCGGGATGCCGCAGACGTCGAGCGAATTTGCGAACAACAGTTCGCGGCACAATGACGGCCATTTCTCGGGAGGCTCGTAAAGCTCTTCCAAATGCGGCGGCTTAATAATGTGGCTTAAAAGCAGACGCCGAGCGCCGGAATGTGAAGATCCCGCCGAGAACGCCAAATAAAGCGCGGCATTCTGCACAACCAAAGGGGCGGTGCCTTGGCCCTGTGCCGCCATAATAGGTTTTTCCCGTCTCAATGGCTGCCGTCCATGACAGCACTCACAGGTAGTCTCCCTCGCGAATCAAACGCGTATCCGCATCCACGTGCGCCTGTGCCGCACGCCAAGCGGCATCAGTTGGGTTTTTCGAGTGCAGGCGGCTCATGGGGTGTCGCGTACGGACCATGGCTATTCGGCTGCCGCGCTCATGGGGCGCCGCATTCACGCACAGTGCGATGGAGGCTCTCCCACAGCCTCTTGGCGAGCGCTGCCGGCAGGTCTGGGTAGGTGTCGCGTAGGGCTTGGCGTGCGTTGAAGGCGGGAAGATTTTCGCCTGCCGCGCGCAACATCATGAGTTTCTTCTCGTAATCAACAGGGTCAGCCGCTGTGCGCTTGATTTCAGGCGGGAGCTTCGCCAGCACTGCATCGAGTGCGGCGGCCTCCGCAACTCCTTCTTCTTCTGGAAGGAGTGACGCGACCGTGCCGCCGTCGCCATTGTCCTTCAAGGCAGGTAGCGGCATCCAATGTGTCGGCCAATCCGGGTCAGACGGGATCATGTAAGGCGTTTCATCCCCGTCCCGCCAGCTGTCGAAAGGCAGGAACAACTCGCGTCGGTCGGCTGTCAGAAAGCCAACCGCGCCAAAAATCATTGCGCCGCGTTCGAACCTGGCAACACAAATATTTCTTTCCGTTGCGGCCGTTTCGATCGGCTGCCATTGAAGCGCTGGATGGTTGGCGTGCAAAGCCACGCACTCCTTCTGTTTTTGCGTTCGATCCTCATTCACCGTCTCGAACCCGGGCCATGGGAAAGGTTATTCTGCACGGATCCCCGGCGCGAGGGCTACGCCATGGACGACCTGGAACTTTTCAAGCGCTATGGCTTACGACCGATTGCCGAAGCGACGCCGGCCGCGAAGCCGCAGCTGGTCTGGAGCGCCAAAGGCGGCTGGGCCGTGGCGGTACTGACGCCCCGGTTCGAATTCCCGGAAGCCGCTCCCGTCACCATGATTGAGCTGCAGATCTGGGAAGTCGCGGCCGGACTGGCCGGCTGGGCCGATGACACAGCCCTTGAACATCAACCGACCCACTTCAAGCCCGGTGCTTTGCCGGCCCTCGGCGAAAGCTCGTGAGCAGCGGGCTGGTTCCCGTAGTTGTTGACCGCGCAGGGCCGTGAGGAAGCAGACAGCCCTCAGCAATAGCGCCGATCGTCCCATCCTCTGCGGGGCAACCTACATTACGTCCGCCCGCTCAGAAGCAACGCGGCGATACCACCGCGCAGCATGGCGCGCGCAATTTCCCTGTTGCGATACTGAGAAGGCGTCGCGTCGCATACCGCAATCAGGCCTGTCGGCTTGTGCGTCATTTTGACCCCGTGCGTGGTTCCAACCCATGCGGCACTGGGTCGGGACCATGCTTCCAGCAGGAGGTCTGCGTCCTGAATTTCAACCATTCGCTGAGACTCGTGGCTCATGACGCCCCCGCGAGATGGCGCAGGATTTCCGCGTTGTGCCGAGCGTCGGGTCCGGCCCGGTGGGGCTTCGGAAAGCGCAGGCCCACCTCAAGCTCGGCCTTGTTCCAGGCGATGTCTGGCCGCCGGCCACGCGCTGCGGCGAGTTCCCAGGCGACCATAATGAGACCCAGCAGCGGCGGCGGCTTCTCGCCCTCCATGCCGGTCCCTTGCATCGCGGCGGCGGCCAGCGCCGCGAACCAGCGCCCGTCGTAACTCGGACTGTCCGAGACGACCGCGCGGTCCGCGACGCGGCGGCGCACATTGGCATAGATCTGGCTGGGATCCGCGCCGCTTTCTGCCAGCATGGGCCTGGTAATTCCGGTGACGGATTCGCCGACGGCGTTCCATTCCCCTTCTGTCAGCCAGACGGGATGCGGCTTGATGAGGGTCGCCCAGACCTCGCCGGTCACCGGGTCAGCAAGCCCGACTTCCGTCGGAAAACTCTTCGCTCCCAGGGCGGAGGCTTCGAAGTCGATGCAGATATACCGGTCAAGCCGGGCTTGCTTAACGGCCGGCCGCATGTTCGCCGCTCATCCTGATCTGGGCGATGACCGCCATCGCCGCCTTGTGCTCCTGCACGCTGTCGCATGCCCGGGGAAGGTCGTGCCTTGCGGCTCCTTTGTCACGCGCGCTTATTCGGCCCCTTGATATAGACCGCCTTCTCATCGGCGGCCTCAACTTCCCTGGCGAAAGCGTGGTCGCCGTACTATCACTCGTCGTAGGCGTCAAGCTTGAGCCAGACGGCGTCGATACCGACCACGTCGTTCATGCGATCCTTATAGCCGTGTACGACGACTACATATTTGGTGAAAATATTTGTAGCTTGCCAACATGTTAAACAATAATAATATTGCCAAATATATCTTTAGAATCTGATAATTTATTTTTTAATATTAATATTTTTATCTGAATTGTATTCATGATGCACGTGATGATACCTAATGATTTTTAAGGAAAATTTGGCTGATCAGGGATAGGCTTGGCAGATCATTGTTTTTTCTACGCTACGGCGTAAGAGGAAAAAACCAAGGCCGCAAGGTTCTTGAGCCCTTCCCGATTGTGCCCTGTTCGCTTTCCGTCACGGATGGTCTAAGATGGCGACCCCTGCTTCCAAAAGGTGAAGGCGCCAAAGCGTCTTTGTTTATGAAGGCGGTATAAACTTGAGTCACAAGATAAAGGCGATGATTAGCTCTACTATTAAAGACCTCATCGCAGATCGGGATGCGGCTCTAAAATCTTTCGAGAATTATCCTATTGTCGAAGTGGTGGGAGCGACGCCAATCGATACAGCCTATACGGGAAACCCATTTGATATAACTACAACGCTTGCGCGGGAATGTGATTTT
This sequence comes from Rhodovastum atsumiense, assembly GCF_937425535.1. Lineage (NCBI taxonomy): Bacteria > Pseudomonadati > Pseudomonadota > Alphaproteobacteria > Acetobacterales > Acetobacteraceae > Rhodovastum > Rhodovastum atsumiense. The sequence goes on along the minus strand of NZ_OW485607.1, from coordinate 1,342 downwards.
TTTGTTCTTTTGCTGGGCTCTCGCTATGGCTATGATCCAGGTGCGGGCAAGTCAGCAACCGAATTTGAATTCGAATCGGCATGCCTTAGTGATCCCACCAAAATAGTTGTCTTCCAAAAAGAAGACGATTTAAAGTTAGAAAAACGGCAAAAAGATTTTATTAAAAAAGTATCTTCCTATAAAACTGGATTTTGGGTAACTAAGTACAAATTTACACATGACTTGAAATCTTTACTTCAAGGTGTGTTTTTATCTTGGCTTTTGGATAGGGCTGCAATAGGAAGCAGCAATATAGTTAGTAGATTTATTCTAATTGTGACGTCTCGTCCTCCATTTCCACACAGTAAAATAGAATATTCTGTCTTAGATCGACACATCGAAATTAAGATATACAACGACCGAGATATCCATCAAATTCATTTTGAAAAATCAAAAATTTATACCGAATTTTGGGGATGTGTTTACGAGTTTGATCAATTCACAGGACGCATCAGGTGTAGATAAATGGCACATGTTACGAAGGTTACAGATGCTAGGGTTGTTGGCCTAGCCAATTCTATACGAGATAAGAGCTTGAATGCTAAAGAAATTAAACAGATTCTGACCGCAATTGGGTGTGAAATTGGCAGAATATGTGGTGAAGCGATGAAAGTCGCAAAGGATGAGGCATTTATCACGCCGCAAAATGTCAATTTTAACGGGGTAGTTGTTAGAATTCCTAGATTAGTGGTCATTACTACAAAAGCTGATGCTGAAACATTGGGGCATGGAATTTCTGCATCATCCGGAGCAACTGATCAAGGTTACATTAATTTTCAAGGGATACGAGGAAAAAAGGCCTTAAATGCGCCTGTAAGGGAGGCATGCTTCCCAAATCTTGGTGGGCATAATGTTGAAGCAGTAATTGTCGGTAAAGCTGTATTGGCGACTGGATGTACAGCTATTTCTCTCACTAAATCAGCAATTACTCAGTATATGCCGTCTCGTTTGTTCATAGCTTCGATATTTTATAGCAAGGCTGGTTTAGCTGACTTGGTTAATGAATTTCCAAGATCTGAAATCATTATTATCGGAAACTGTGATGGCCTGGATGAAGATGGAATGCTAATTCCTGGCGTCGGAGATCTTGACGCTAGACTTGCGTTATAAACGCTGCAAAAGGAGTAGAAGATATGATACGGCTGGGAAAATACCGCCACTATAAGGGCAAAGAATACGTGGTGATCGGTGAGGCCAAGCACAGCGAGACTCTTGAGGAGGTAATTGTCTATAAAGCACTCTATGGTGCTGAAGATATATGGGTTCGACCAAAAAATATGTTTAAAGATACTGTTATTATTGA
>NZ_OW485606.1 GCF_937425535.1 Rhodovastum atsumiense | reverse complement strand
TGCCGCACATTGCCCTGCCGGACGATCTTCGGGTTGTGCTGCAAGGCGAGGAGCTTGCCAGGATCCTGCAAATCCGCCGGCGGGAAATACATCTTCCCTGGCGTTGCCGTGATGACCGAGGGCTTGATGACGGTGCCGACGAACACGCCGATCTCGCGGATGGTCGCGGGCGGGCTGGCACCGTCCTCGTAGTCGAACTGGAACCGGACGTAGACCTCGTTCGAGGGCGTCGGGTTGACATCGACATACCGGCCCGTGGGGACCACCAGCAGCTTGCCGGCTGGCACCAGATCCGCATGCTGTAGCCCCCAATCGTCCTTCGTGGTGCCGTTGGGCGGCGGGCCGATCTGATCGACCACCCAATCGCCCAGGTTCATCACGAACCTGCTTTCGGTCAGGGCGCGGCGCCCGACCTCGGCCACCAGGGCGGTTGCTGTCGCCGATTCTGCGGCCGGGGTGTCGTCCCACGCGGCCAGCCCGGTTCCCCAGGCCAGATGAATGGGCTGTTCGAGCAGGGCGATGGCAAGAGCCGTCCGCCCGCTCCGGGTCAATATCGCCATATCGGGCGCGCTCCGGCGGGTTATATCGCCGGAGAGCTTTCCGTCACGACCGTTAACCGGGGTATCGTGAGGCGAAGGCGGTTTGCAGCTCCCCGGTAATCCAGGCGTCCTCTTTGGCTACGTTGTAGAACAGCAGGTCGCCGATATGGCCGTAGAAGAAGTTGTCCAGCACGGAGCTGGCATCGGTTCTGGTATAGCCGACGCTGAACCTGCGCGCCGTGGGGTGGTTCGTGCTCTCAGCCGGCATGGTGCCCTGCCGGTTCACGGTCAGCTTGACGCCGTTCACGAACAGGTCGCCCGTGCCGTCCCCGTTCCAGCGCGCGACGATGAAATAGACCGTGCCCGGCTGCAACTCCTGCCCCGTGCCGTTGCCGATTACAGACCTGCCGTTGCCGCCGCTGTCCGTCGTCTTGAGCATCGGCCGCCACAGGCCGCTGATGTTCTGGATGGTGATGCCCACGCAGTAGCCGTTGCTGCCGACCCAATATTCGTTGGCAACCGGCAGGATGGTGGAGTAGCCGGTCCCCTGGGTTGGCCACGCATCCGGGGTCCGGACCACCGCGGCGACAGTGCGCGGGCCGCGGACCGCCGCGAACAGTCCGGCCAGATCGTTCGAGCTGGTCGCAGAGGCAGAATCGAGCCGCTGGGCGCCGGAGAAGGCCATCATGCGGCGGCCGTGAACGAGCGCCAGCGTCGGGTTGTTCGTCAGATCCGAGGCAACCTCGTTGCGCACAAGGTAGTAGCTCGTGCCGAGCACATCCCGCACTTCGTTGACGTAATCCGGGGATCCCCCGGTGCTGGTGACGAAGGAGGTTGCGTCAGGCGAGAGCTGGGCGGCCATGTCGGCGGTCGGCCAATCCAGCGGGAGCGTGGCGGTTGCTGTCGAGCTGGCGGAGATGGAGGAGGCCATGCGGGCGCGGATCGTCGCCGCCGTGGCATAGGCTTCATTGCCGCCGTCGGGCTTGCGGAAGCAGAGATAGTCGCCGTTCGCAGTGATGACGATCGAGAGGGCCTTACCTGCCCGAGTGCCGGTTTCCAGCGCCCACGACCCGCGTGCCGCGTTGGCGCTGTTGAATACCACCCATTCGACGCGATCGCCTTCGGTGCCCTCGCCCTTCGTCGTGACGGTGACGTTGAAGCGTGCGCGCCCGCTGTCGGCCGGATCGCGCTCGATGGTGCCGATCGCATACGACGAGAGCGAGAGGCTATAGCGATCCGTGAGGGTTCCGGCGCCGGAGGACTGCGCTGCGGCCGCGCCTGCCAGCAAGATGCCGGTGGTCAGGTCGGCCGAGGCCATGCTGCTGGCCTGGGCGGTGCCGGCAAGGTTCGACTGAGCGGCCAGCCCCACCGCCGTCGCCGTCGAGCTGGCGGAGATGGCGCCTGACAGGAGAGCGCGGATCGTCGCCGCCGTGGCATAGGCTTCATTGCCGCCGCCGGGCTTGCGGAAGCAGAGATAGTCGCCGTTCGCAGTGATGACGATGGAGAGCGCCTTGCCGGCCCGGGTGCCGGTTTCCAGCGCCCACGACCCGCGCATCGCGTCGGTGCTGCTGAACACCGCCCACTCGACGCGATCGCCTTCTGTGCCCTCGCCCTGAGTGGTGACAGTGACGGCGAAGCGGGCCTTCCCGCCGTCTGCCGGATCGCGCTCGATCGTGCCGATCGCATAGGAGTTCAGGAGGACGCGGTAGCGGTCGGTCAGGGTGCCAGTGCCAGAGGACTGCGCCCCGCCCGCGCCGGCTAGCAGGATGCCGGTGGTCAGGTCGCCAGCCCCCGAAGACTGCGCCGCAGCCGCGCCAGCCAGCAGAACGCCAGTGGTCAAGGAGGCAGATGCCGCGCTGCCAGCCTGGGCGGTGCCCGTGAGATCAGAGCTTCCCTGCGAGCCCAGCCCAGCCGCCGTTGCTGTCGCCCTGGCGGAGATGGAAGAAGCCATGAGGGCACGGATTGTCGCTGCGGTGGCATAGGCTTCGCTCCCGCCCCCAGGCTTGCGGAAGCCGACGTAATCTCCATTCGCGGTGATGACGATGGAGAGGGCCTTGCCGGTCCGCGTGCCTGTTTCCAGCGTCCACGACCCGCGCGTCGCGTTGCCGCTGGTGAACACAACCCATTCGACGCTGTCGTTTTCGCCGGGCTCGCCTCTCGTCGTGACCGTGACGTTGAAGCGGGCTTTCCCGCCGTCAACCGCATCGCGCTCGATGGTGCCGATCGCATAGGACGAGAGGCTGAACCCATAGCGATCCGTGAGAGTGCCGGCGCCGGCGGACTGCGCCGCCGCCGCGCCTACCAGCAGAATGCCGGTGGTCAGATCGGCAGTTGCCGCGCTGCTCGCCTGGGCGGAAGCACCGAACAGCCCCGCGCCGGTGGAGAGGGTGCCCCAGCCAGCCGCCTGCGCCGCGATGCTGCCGGCGAGGCGGATTGCGGTGGTCAGGCCGGCCGAGGCCACGGCACGCGCCTGAACGCTGCCAGCCAGGAGCTTGCCGGTTTTCAGGCCGGCAGACGCGACGGCCTGGGCCGCGGCGGTACCGGCAATAGGCTGACGCTTGATCTCGTCCGTTCGAGCCAAGCCGATGAGCCCCGGCCCCCATCCGCCGATCGCGCCAAAGGAGGCCATGATGGCGCCGGCCCAGACGCTGCCTTCCTCCTCGTTTACAGCGAGGCTGGAACTCGACACGCCCGGATGGATGCCGGCCATGCCAGGATATTCCGGAGGATCCCAGCCGCCGCCGTTGGCGTCCTCGAACCACTCGTCAATCGGCACCCAGACGAGGCGGTGGGCATAGTCGGACAGCCCCGTGCCGCCCGACATTTCCATCCCGCCGTCCCCCTCTTCGACCAGCATGGTGCCGGGGAAATGCGCGTTCAGGTCGCCGAGGGCCGGGCCTTCCGAGAGGATGATCTCGCCCTTGCAGAACACCTGGGGATGGAAACTCGCGGCCGGCGGGTGCGGCAGCGGCCCGGCATGCAGGCTTGTCCATTCTGCCCGGGAGAGCGCCGGCGCCATCCGCACGAAGCTGTCCGACAGGCCGGCGTTCACCGACAGGATCATGCCGTCCATGTCCTGCACCAGCCATGAGGCGCAGAGCGAGGCGAAAGCGAAGACCTTGATGTCGTCGGGCCGGCGGATGATGGCGGGCGGGGGGATGGTGACAGGCGCGAGGTAGAGCGTGCCGGCGGGGCGGTCAGCCTCCGCCTCGATCATCACCTCGTCCCAATCCAAATAGTCGGCCGATATGAGCTGCGCGGTGTGGTAGCAGAACTCGACCGCATCCGGCATGTGGTCGGCGCCGGACAAGGCCGATTCCGAGAGCGTGAACATCTCCCGCCACGGTTCGCGGACTGTGATGTTCTGCCCGAGCAGGGCCTTGATGTTGGCCTGGATGGCGAAAGGGTTCGAGCGCGCGCGCCTCCACTCGTAGACCGTGCGGAAATTCAGCCGCTCGTCCGTCTCATTCCGCTTGCGGGCAAGGCCGAAATACGACGCCCAGAGTTCGGACCACTCGCCCTCAGACTGCGGGATGACGAGCTGCCGGAGAGCCTGGGGAATGTCCGCCCGGGCCATGTCCAGCCAGCGCCCCACCGCATCCGCCCAGCCGTATAGGATCGAGGTATAGGCCCAGAGCCAATCGCCGTTGCTCGTGTCCTGATCGCCCTCACCCTCGACCAACGAGAGAGCGCCTTGCACGAGCACGGCCGGATCGTCGGCGTAGTAGGCAATGGACACATCCGCGGCCGCCAGATCATCGCGGAGCTGGGCGATGGTGCGCCCTTCCAGCAGGAGCGTCAGGGCCGGCATGTCGGGCCGGTAGACGGTCAGGACGCGCCCCTTCACGCGCCAGCGCAGCCCGCCATAGGAGCGGATACGCAGCGCCAGGACCGCCACCGGCCTCTTGTCGAAAACGCGGTTCAGGCGGCCGAGGAGGCGCGCCCGCATCGGCACGCCGGGGCGGAACAGCGCCGTCATCGCCAGTCAACCGTCATGGTGCCGGGCACCAGCACCGCGTTGAGGGGGCATAGGATGGTCAGGGTAGGCGCCACAACGACCGCGCCGCGCACGCCCGGCACCGTCATGGCGGCGTTCTGCAAGGACAGCGGCATCAGGTATTGATCGTTCGGCACGGCCGAGATGGTGGAGGCCATGGCCGCCGCGATGCGCGCCCGTAGCGCCTCGCTTCTCGCCTCCATCGCGACCTCCGCCTGCACCCGGGCGTCAACCGGGATTTCCCCCATGCGATGCACGTCAACCCGCATGCCCGTGGGACGATAGCCGGTCACGATTTCCCCCGTGTAGGGGTCAATGTAGCCCTGGACGAGCGCATCGACGCGGGCGAGCAGCGCGTCCGAGACATTGCCGGTGCCGTTGTGGACGTACATATCGACGTGGCCGGGCGTCTCGTCCACCTGAACGCGGGCCACGCGCTCGGAGACGATGCCCGAGGGCCGGTCGATGATGACGGCCTGCTTGGCGGCGAAAACCACGGCGCCGATGGTCCCGCGCGCCAGGGACCGGACGAAGTCCACGAAGCGCAACTTCCGCTCCGCTTCCGTCTCCACCCCCCGGCCGTTGGCGAAGGCGGCGGGGTTCGTGACCCGAACCACGTTGTAGCCGGCCGTGACGAGGTAGCGGATCTCGTCGGGGCCGGCATTGCCGGCGGCGCCGGGCGTGCGGCACACGGCCAGCACGTCAACGTATTCCTGCCCGACCGGGATCGAGGCCGCTTCCGCGGTTTGGTACTGCGCCGTGGAGGAGGCTACGAGGAACCCCACCGGGATGGCGACCGGCGCGTTGTGCCCCGCCTGGGCGTAGAGGCGGACCACGCCGGAAGCCGACTTGGCGGGTTGCAAGGAGAAATCGAACGAGCGGTAAATGGCCGTTGGGATCGCTTCGACCAAGCCTGCGGCAAATGCCTGATACAGCTCGTCTATTTCAGCCGCTGGTGCCTCGATCATCGTGCGCGCGACGCTGCCGACCGCATAGTCAGTGAGCGTCTTATTCACGGCCCGCATGTGGCCGATCATGCTCGCCGTGATTTCGAGGAAGGGCTTGATCCGGAATGCCACGGCTACTCGCCTCCCACGGGCAGGGGCTTGCCGTCGATTGTCACGGCGGTTGCGGATACGGCGATGCCATCCCCGCGCAGCTCCGCCTTCGTGTCCCGCACGTTGGCGATGCGCGGATCCGAGCGGACGCAGCTCGCCACATAGCTTGCACCCAGGAGATTCGTGATCGGGTTCGCGGGGCCGCCGATCAGCTCATGGAACCGCTGTCCGTAATCGGGGTGGAAGATCAGCTCCCCGGTGTGCGTTTCGAGGCGATGATGGAGGGCTTGCCGGAGGTTCGGCACCCCCGAGACGAGCTGAAGGTCGCCCGCCTCGCTCACGGACAGCAGGCCGCCCGACAGGTCGAGATCAGTACCGAACAGGTCGGACACGTCCAGCACGCCGGAGGGCGCCGGGCCTGGGGCCGGGATCTTGATGGGCATGCCGACCAGCAGCACGCGCCCCGGCGGCGGATCGCCGGCGTCGTCCTCCAACTCCGCCAGGGTGTCCACCACATAGGGCGGCAGCAGGTTGTTCAGCGCGGCCAGATCGGACCACTTCGAGGCGTCGCCCAGCTCGCGCAGCGCAATCGCTTGCAGGGTGTCCCCTTGCCGCGTGTCGGCGAGCCGATATCCGGAGATCGGCTTGCGGATGCTCATTGTGCGATTACCACCCCTTCCGAGGCCGCCGCCATGAGCTGCACCACGGCCGCGGCTCCGGCGGAAGCCAGCGTCAGGGGATCGCGCCGGAGGGAGTCCAGGGCCGCCAGGGCGCCGGGCGTGACCGTCACCGGGCCTGGATCGGTGGCGAACATGTCGGCCAGGGCGGCGCGCAGCGGCGGCGGAGCGTCCTCCCGCAGCGGTTCGAGCGTCGGCATGGTGGCCGACTGCCCGAACCGGGTCGCGATGGTTCCGAGGGCCTTGGAAAAGCTCACCGCCATCTCGCCGGCGATCAGTCGCTGCATCTCGCTCATGCCGGGGTCCGCGGCGAGGACTTGGAACCCGTTCCGCGCCGCCTCACTGTAGGCGATGACGGTGCCGAGGGCCGGCGCCGCGCCGTCCGCGAACGTGCCGCGGGTGTCCCGCGCGAGCTGGGCGGCGAGGCGCAGCAGGTTGGCCCCGACCTCCGCGAAGCGTTCCACGATCATGGGAACAAGCCCCCAAGGTTGTTGAGGCCGGCGTCGATCGCGCCGGCGACGCCATCCAGCGCCATCGCCCCGCCGACAAAGGCGGTGGCCGCGTTGATGGCCGCATTGATCGGATCCGCGACGCCGGTTGGCAGCGCAAGGTCTTGTAGAACCAGCAGTTCTATGTTGTAGCGTTGCAGGAGCGGGCTCGTCTTGCTGCGCTTGAGCGTGAACACGCGCGGCGCGACCAGCGCGGCCCGCATGTCGAGCGCGTCCACGAACTCAAGCCGGACCACGTTCGGGTCGCCGCCGCCCCGGGCAATGGCCGTGCGCGTGTCATTCCAGACCTGAAAGCTCGTGTCGCGGAGAGAGATGAAGGCGGCTTCGCCCCCGCCGCCCCCGCCCAGGCCGCCGGTTGGCCGCCAACCGGTGTGACCGCTGATTCGGATCGTCTGCACCGCCCGGTCCCAATGGTCCGCCCAGGCGCCGCCCAGCGTGTTCTGCACCGTTAACCGCGTGGGCTCGATCCACGTCAGCTCCTCCGGCCGGAGCGCCATCATGTGCAATGCCCCGGCCCCGCCTCCGGAGAGGCGGAACCCGATGGGGCGGAGGCTCTGATCCGGAGGGGTAATCCCGTAAGGCATGGTGGTGAGCGAGCACTCGAAAGCTGCCCGCCCACCTTCTCGTCACGACCTCGCCGGCGGCATAGCCGCCGCGGGTCAAGTCATGCGGCGGCGGGTCACGCCGCTGTTGTCGAAGTAGTAGCCGCCGATCAGCACCTTGGAAGCCGCCGCCGCATCGTTGGCGAAGGGGCCGGGCAAGGCCGTGATGCGGGATTCCGCGAGATCATTGCGCAGGCTCGCCAGCTCCGCAGCCTGGGCGTCGTTCTCCGTCTCCAAGGCCGAGACGCGGGCCTCCAACGCCGAGATGCGCTCGCGGGTGTAGGTGTGGAGGGCGATCAGCTCCGCCAGCAGGTCTTTCAGAACCTCCGTCAGCGCCGCGAAATAGGCGCCGATCGTGTTGAAATTGTCCTGCGCCTTCCGGATCGTATTCCGGATCGTGATCTGGTTGAGCTGATTGAACGGGTCGGTGCCGTCGAACAGCCCCTCCAACTGCGGCGGCAGGGGGATGACCACATTGCCGCCGGGGTCGCTGCCAGGATCGCCGCCGTTGCCCGTGTCGCCCAGGTCCGCCCGGATGGCCGCGGCCAGATCCTTGAACCGCGTCAGCAGGTCAGGCCCGCCGTCGCTCCCGTCCTTGATGGCGGCGTCCGAGGCCGACTTGTTGAGGCGATAGGCATTGCCGTAGGTCACGGCCCAGAAGCCCGGCCGCTGGCTGTGCATGGCCGGGAACATGGCGTCGATGTTGCGCATCCAGGCGACAGGGTCTTGCTCCTGCCCCTGGTGGTAGACGCCACCGCTGTCAGTCCAGCCGCCGTAGCCGAGGCCGGCTTCCGTCCAGATGGTGACGAGCCCACCATTCGCGGCGGACCACGCCTGAATCTGCCCCTCGATCGTCCCCCACTCCGCGGCAGATTTCGCGTCGTAGCTGTGGTGGTCCCAGAGCACCCGCCCGTCTGCGACGAACGGGCGCTTGGAGATCATCGCGCTGTAGTGCTTCCAGTTGTTCGCGCCGCACACCAGCACATAGCCGGGGAGAGCTTCGCGCAGGATGCGGTGCAGCGCGACTTGGTGCAGCGTGTAGTCGGAATTGCCGCCCCATTCGTTCGCCGGGCCACACGCGAACTTCGTCCGGTCAAACTGGCGCTCCGCAATCCAAGTCGTGCAGTTGCGGATGTGCTGGTAAATCACCGCCTCGTTTGCGGTGAAATCCTCCCAGGTGGTGAGCACGTCGGCGCAGTCGAGAATGACCTTGAGGCCGGCATCCATGTATGCCTTCGCGGCGTCGAGGATGCGCGTGAACTGCGCCTTGGTCGGCGGGCTTTTGCCTTCGCCCATCATGTCATATGCAGGGCGCCAGCCATAAAACAGGCGGACGTAATCGAAGCCCTGCGCCTTGAGATACTTCCCATAGGTCAGGGCTCCGCCTGGGACGGCCCAGGCCCACCCGCGCTCGATGTCGGCCCCCATGTAGATGTCTTTGACCCAGGCTTTGGCGAAGGCGATATCCGCAGGATCGAGCGGCGCGCCGCCGGTCGGGTCGAGCGCGACTTTGCAGAGGCCGGAGTCAACATAGTAGGCGAGATCGTTGGCGTCGTAGACCTTCACGAAGTCGCCGGTGGCGACCATCCGCGCCGTAACCTGAATCTGCCCCGTGGTCGGCACGACATTCAGCGCGGTGCGCCATGAGAAGTCCGACGACTTGACGACAACCCAACCGATCTTGCTGATGCCGGTGGACTTGACGGTGAAGGTGTAGGGCGCGCCGGCGCCGGCCGTCATCTCGTAGACGGTGCCCGGCTGCTGCGGCGTGATGGAGAGCGAGCGCGTGCCGCCGCCCGGCGTGGAGGTGGCGATGGTGCAGACGCCGGAATCCGTCGTCACATTGAAGTCGTCGGCGTCCCACACCTTAACGAAATCTCCAGTCGCCATCAGCCGCGGCGCGATCATGACGGCTTTGGATGGCGGGACTGACACGACCGTCGCGGAGCTGCGCCAGGAGAAGTCAGACGACTTCACGACGACATAAGCAACCCTGGAAACGCCGTTGGTATCAACCTGAACGTTCCAGACGGCCCCCTGCCCCTGGATGCTTTCGACCAGGGTTCCAGGGCTCCATGGGTTGAGGCGCACATAATGCCCGGCCTGCTTGCTCGCCAGCGTGGCCGCGCTCGTTGCCTGCGCCTTGGCGACAATGCCCCAGGACGACACCGAGATGAGTGTGACCTTCTGGGAATAGAACTTCTTGCTGTCGTCGCCGGGTTTCCTCACCACGAGGTAGTCGCCGGAGGCGCGGAACGGCACTTTGATCTGCTTGCCGGTCGAGGAGCCCGTGACGAGCGCCCAGGCGTTGCGGCCCCAATTCTGGGCGGTGAACACCGCCCACTCGAAGCTGTCGCCGCCCTTCGTCGTGACCGTGATTGTCCACTCGGCGCTGCCGTCCGGCGCCGCGGGCAGGCTGTCGGGAGACGACGGCGAGAGGGTGGCCTGGAACTCCACCACGGGCGGGACATAAGGGTTGACCGTGACCGGATCGGAGTAGGTCCGAACGGAATCGGTCCCAGGCTTCCGGACCGTGAGGTAATCGCCCGTCGCCAGGAACGGTACAGCCAGCGTAGCGCCGGCCAGGGTGCCGGTCAGGGTGGCCCACCCGGAGCGCGCGGCGTTCTGCGCCGTGAACACGGCCCATTCGGCGCTATTGCCGGCCGTCGTCGTGACCGTGGTTGTCCAGATCGCGGTTCCGCTTACCCCGGCCATGATGCTCCCGGGACTCTGCGGGGAAAGCACGATGGCGAACGGATCGACATAGGGCGTGACCGTTACCCGGTCCGAATAGGCTTTTTTGCTGTCGTCCCCGGGCTTGCGGACAATCAGGTAATCGCCTGTCGCCCGGAACGGGACAGAGAGCTGGGCGCCCGCCGCGGTGCCGGTCAGGGTGGCCCAATCGGCGCGCGCGCCCTCGCTCAAGTCATGGATGCACCACTCGACGCTGTCGCCGCCGGTGGTGGTGGTGGTGATGGTGGTGGTCCAGGCCGCGGTGCCGTCCGCCGCCGCGGCCAGGGTGCCCGGGCTCTGCGGGCTCAAGCTGATCGTGTAGGGCACCGTGCCCTCTGCCGTCTCGGAGGCAACGAGCGGCAGGAACGTCCCGGCAATCGGCAGGTCGAGGGCGAAGCTGGCACTCATGCCGGCCGGCGGCGTGAGAGTGCTGGCGTTGTCGTAGATGCAGCCGTTGCGGCCCGTGCGTTCGCCGAAAAGGCAGTAACCGATTTCACGCTGGGCCGCGGTGCCGGCGCAGGCCGCATGCGTGATCCGGACCTTGTTCGCGCCGATGATCGCGGCCGCCGAGACGGCGCGGATGGCGCCGTTGTCGCGCACCGACCAGCCGCGCCCGTCCAGCGCCTTGGCGTCCAGGGTCTTGAGCTGGGTGCCGCGGTCGTGCGTCACCGTTATGACGGTGGTGGTGGCGGTTTCCGCCCAGGCGTGCGTGATCCGCGGCCCGAGGCCGCCATAGTCCGCGGCCGGGCCGATGCCATACAGCGCCCGCATCCACCGGCTGACAGACAGGGCAAGGCGCAGGCCCCAGGTCTTGAGATCGGGGCCGTCGATGTGGCTGGTGTCAGTCCCGCCCCGCGGTTCGGCGTCGCTCGTGTTCCGCAAGGCGATGTGGAAGTTCATCGCCGGATCGGTGGCCAGCTCGTGGAACACCTCGCGGATCATCCGCTGCGCCGCGGTGTTGCTGGGTGCGTAGGGGATCGGGAGCGGGGCGAATACAGGGAGCCGATCGGCGCTCTTACCCACCCAGGACCGCAGCAGGGTCAGCCAGCGAATGACCGCGGCCTTGTAAGTCGCCTTGTCCGCAGTGGTCCGCAGTTGGCTGTCAGTCTCCGTGTTGAGCCACCAAATGAGCGGGATGCGGTTGCGGTCCGTTGCAGTCAGCAGGCTCGTGACGAAGTTCCGGACGCCGATGCCGGCATATCCCGGCCCCCAGGTGGACGGATCGCCACCGGCGGACGCATCGAGAAACCCGCTGTTGCTGCCAGAGACGTAAACCGGCGTCCCACCGTATGTTGACCACGTATTGTCAACGGCCCCCTGTTGCAGAGCCCAGCCGTCCGGCCCGGTCCACCCGCCAAGGGTATAGACCGCCCGCGGCACCCCCCACGCCGTCGAAAGCCCGCCCAGCAACTGCCCAAACGGCCATGGGTCGCCGCCGATGAAGTAGCCTTGATTCGACTGTCCAACCGCCAGCGCACCCGCATGGGTGACGGTCATTGTGCCGATCGGGGACGACGGAGGATCGAGGAGGAGCGCGGACATACGCTCCGTTGTTCCGTCACGACCAAAAAAGACGGGGGCTCGCTTCCGCGGCCCCCGCAAGTTTCTGATCTTAGGAACTAGCTAACAAAGCTAAGGGGAGAATCATAACGGCTAACTGTAGCCAGGGCCAGTCCTCTGGCCAGTGCCCACGGCTTTGTCAGAGGATTCCTTCGCCAGACGTGCATGCTCCTGCGTATCGGCTGTCGCCGCCTCCGCGTCTGCCTGGGCCTTGGCCGCCTGTTCCTGGGCCGCATCCGCGGCCGTCGTGGCAGCCTCCTCCGCCTGTGTGGCGGACAGCTCGGCGGCGATCCTCATGCGGGTGGCCATCTCGCCCGGGTCGCCCAGGTCGAGCCCTGTCATGGCCTCCAAGGCGGCCTCGGTCACGACATCGCCCACCGGACCGAGTATGGCCTCCATCATGTCATCAAGGGACGATGTCTCGATGATGTCCCCAGTGACCACCATGGCCTCGCAGTTCACCAAGACGGCCTTGGCGTCCAGCACCAGTAGCTCTGATGAGGCCACCGCCACCGGGCCGCCGCCGCCCACCTTGGTTGTGCCGGCCGCCCGCACGACAGCGTCCCCGCCGGTGCTGATCAGAGAATCGCCGACGATCTGAGCTGTCAGGTCCCCGCCTGCATTGACCTTGACCGCGCCCGCCGCTTGCACGCTCGCGTCGCCACCGGCAGCGATGCGCGCGTTGCCGACTGCCTGCGCCGTGACATCGCCGCCCGCCGTGACCGTGGCGTTGTCGGGCGTCTGCACCGTGATAGGCCCTCCTGCCGACACGTCCGCGGAACCGGCCACATGCACGGTGGCGTTGCCGCCCAGCTTCACCGTGCCGTTGCCGGTATAGTAGATTTCGAGGTTCCCGCCGCTCTCGATCAGCGTGTCCCCGCCTGGGCGGATGCGGGCCTTGAACGTCTCCGTGACGATGGTGATCGTGGGAGGATCGTTCTTCGGCAACTCCCAATTCTCGTTCGCCCCGTAGGGCGTCAGATCCTCGTGCTCGTCTGCCGGCCCTGATTCTGAATCGAAGCCGATCCGCACATAGGCGCCGCCCGTGTGATGAAATTCATAGCTACCATCAGGAGCGATCTGTTGCAGCGTGCCAGAGGGGTGCCTCCACAGCAGGTCACGGTCCTGCTGATCCTCCGTGAACATGATCTGCGAGAGCGGGTGCGGGATGAAGCCGATCACGACCGACCGCCCCTCGACCTTCGCCACCATGGCGAGCGTTGTTCGCTCCTCGTCGTTGGGATGCAGCCCGCCAGCTTCCAGCTCGGAAGGCGGGCGAGGGAGGTTATGCATTGACCATGCGCCCGTATCGGAACTGACGAACCAGTTCAACACGGGGACATTGTTCTCGCGCCAGCCGTCGTCGCAGTAGACGATTTCGACGCACCGGCGCTGCGGCCACACGGCAACGACCTGGGCAAAGCGGAGGTTCATATTGGTCATGGTGCCCAGGTTCCTGTCACGACTTTCCCGTGTTTTCGCCTACGAGAATGCCGGGCGGCAGCGGCGAAGCTCGACGCCTCCCGCCCCCAGCCAGATATAAACTTTAGCGCGAATATGGACCTTCCCTTCCCTCCTGCCAGTACGGACGCGCGGCCTGATCCCTCATAAGGAATCCGGTGCCGCGCTCAAGCGTCAGCGCAGTTTCGAACAGCTTGAGAGGACGGAAGATGTGGGACACACGGGTAATATAGGCTTCCGACACGATTGTCCCGCGCGTGAGCTGGAAGTATCGTCCGATCTTGTATTCCTCATGGCCTTTCATGACAGCCGTGACTTCTTCAAGCGCCGAGTTGTCACGATTCATTTCCTTGAGTTCGATCGCCCGATGGCGATGCCACTCGATCACCTTGTTGCCTTCCTCGATGCGCCGCTGGCCGTTGAAGCGGATTGGCGTGTCCGTCACGTCATTCGGCAGCAGCCGCGTCTCGACAGTCATCTTGCGCTGTCCGAAAAGGGCCTGTGCAGAGTTGGGATAATCGAAATCTTGCAGGTCGCCGTTCTGTAGCGAGGCAACATTTGCCTGCACGCTGGTATCGAGCATCGAACTTCCAGGTGGCACCCAATAAAAATTGGACACCCGATAGTCAGACCGCTTCGCATCCCAGGAGACGACATCTTCCTCAGTGCGAGCGATCAGCCCCGGGTCCTCGGCGCCCTCCATGATGAAGCCGCCGCCGTAGACGTGCTTGAGCGGCGCGGGGCGGAAAACCAAGTCCGGCCCTTCCTCCGTGTCCTCGACAAACAGCTCGTTCCACGGCCTGTCCGCGACCAACTCGGCAAGGCGCCAAAACGGCCCCGTGAAAGGCGCGACGAGCGAGCACGAGACGATGCCCTCCGGCACGCGCGGACCGACGAGGCGGAAGGGAGGGACATAGGCGCTCGCGAAGGCGGAGAGCTGCTCCACCTTCTCGTTCATGACGATTTCCACAAGCTGCTGCATGAAGTCGAACACAGGAAGATATGCGACCTCGATCCCGGTGGCCGCTTGCAGCCGGTATGTGTCGAGGTATGGCGACGTTTCCGATGCATAGATCGTTTCAGGCAGGAGCTGATGAATCTGCCAGAGCTTGCCCATGTCCTGGCCCGTGATGATGACTGCCCGCTGGGGCTTGCCCTCCTCGCCGGCCAGGGTTTCGGAGCGGCGCAGCTCGGAGACGAAGCCGCGCATGACCAGCGGCAGCGTGCCGCCGGCATAGCGCCACGGCTCGCGCGCCATCCGGATCTCGATCATGTCCATCGGCTCGATCAGCCCGTACAGCGTATCGAGGCCCGCCGGATCCTCTCGGTCGGCAAAGCTGATTGAGAAACCGCCGCACGGATCAAGCAGGCTTTTCGTCGTCCGCACCACGCCGGCGTCGCCCAGCATGGAGGTTATGTTGAACTCGGCATTGGCCGTCTGCCAGCGATAGGCGACGCCATTCGCGACGCCCACCAGCTTGATGAGCCGGATCTCTATGCCGGGACTGTCGCAGCGCACTACCATTTATGCTGAAGCTCCCCACGCCTTCGGCGCTTCGTATGCAGTGACGGGCAAGAACTCCTCGCCCCGGTCTTCGCCCTTGTCGGTTTCGTGGACCACGCGCAGCGGGGCGATGTTCGCGCTCGTGGAGACGCTGATCTGCTGCGCACCAGCGCCGGCGCCGGCCATGCCGGGCGAGCCCTGCTCGGCCAGCCGTGCGCGCTCCTCCGGCGGGAGCGCGGTCCCGTAACCCGGCGATGGGACGGCCCCAGATGCCGCGGTTGCCGGTTCTGGCGACGGCATCCCGGTCGGGGCCTGGGGCAGATCGGCAGCAGGCTGCGGCGCATGAGCGGCCGCCGGCAGGACGATTGCCGATTCCGGCGGGCGGGGGGCGCCCGGCGGGACGATTGCCGGCCCTGGGGGACGAGGAGCGCCAGGGGGGACAGCCATGGCGGCGCCCGGCGGCATAGCCTGGGCGCCCCCTTGCGCAGCTCCGGCCGCCGCCTCCGGCCGCGGGACCTGCGGCGCGGCAGCGATGGCCGCCCGCTCCTCCCCGATCCGGCGGAGCGCCAACGCCCCCTCTTGGTCGAACCGCCGCATGACGCTCGCCCGCTCGTTCGGGGTGGAGTTGCTGAAGCGGGTCCTGCGCTGCGCGTAGATGGCCTGCGAGATTTGCTCGTCGGTCAGACGCGCGACCTGTTCCGGGGTGCGCGCGCCCAGGCTCCGGACTGCGTCTTGCAGCACGCTCGCGCCGCCGGTTGGCCCCCGACTGCTATTCAGGCTCCGTCCAGGCCCGTGCTGCACGGCCGTAGACCAGACCACGTCACGCAAGGCGGCGCTGCGCCCCTGTAGGTCGATGCCCAGCTCGCCAGCGGTGCGCGCCAGCGGGTTATAGTGCGTGGCCTGGATGTGGGCGTGTTCGATGCCGGCGAAGCGCGGGTCGGTCGCGGCCTGCTGCCACGCCTGCCGGAACTGAGCCGTCCCTGCCAACGCCGCCCGGCTGCCGCCGGCGGCATCGAGCCGCGCAGCAATGTCGGGGGCCTCGCGCCGCAGGGTTGCCAGGAACGGCTCGACAGAGCCTCGCGCGCTGGCAAATTGATAGGTGCCATAGCTCCACCCGCCGGTGCTGTCCCGGCCGATCGCCGTGGCGCCGGCGCGCGCGCTCTCGAATCTGGCCGACAGGCTCCCTATCGGCGCGCCGTTGCCGGCTCCCCCGCCGGCGCCGGGGGGCGAGAGCTGCGGCGCCTGAGACACCCCGCCATTGGCGCCAGGAGAGAAGGCGACGCGCCCAATCCCCGGCTGCGAACCCGGCGCGCCCTCCTGCGCGCCCATTACGCCCGGCGGCACGCGCCCGCCCGCGCCACGCCCCGGGCGCGTCAGCTCCGGAGAAACAGCGCCGCCCTCCATCGGCGTGCCCGCCGCCGGCCCGTGTTCCTGACGCCGGATGGACGGCCCGATCCAGCCGCCTCCCTGCGGCCTGTTCTCAGGCAGGCGCCAATCGCCGCGAGGCTGCTGCGGCACCTGGGCGCTCGGCCCCGGCTGCCCCTCCGGCTGCGCCGCGCCGGGCGCGGCTGGTGCGCCAGCTCGACCAGCGGAGCGCGGCTGCGCAGCCAGCCCGGGCGGCCGCGCCGGCGTGCCGGGTTGCGCCGGGCCGGGCGCTGCGCCGGGGCCTCGATCACCACCGGCAGGCCCAGCATTTGCGCCAGTTTCGGGCGCTGCGCCGGCGCCTCCCGTCACCGCCCCAGGCGGTTGCTGGGGCGCGCTGGGGCGGCCCAGGTTCGGGGCCGGGGCGCCCGCCGGCGCGGCCTGATTTCCGCCCGCCGGCGCCGAACCTCCCACCGGCGCGCCCGGCAGCGGGGCCGGGTTGGTCAGGGCATAGCGTTCGCCTGGGTCGCGGACGATCGCGGCCTCGCTGGGCGGCGGGACGGCCTGCTCGCCAGCAGTGCGCGCGGCCTCGACCTCGCCGGCCTGGGCGATCGGTGCGCCGGCGGCGGCTTCCTCCGCGGTGCGAGGCGCGCGCGCGAGCGGCGGCGGCTGGGTCGGCCGGCGCACGGCCGCGCCCGGCGGGCGGGTCGGGGTGGCGGGGAGAGGTGGAGCCGCCGCGGCTGGCGCCTGGGGCTGGCCGGCTGCCGGGACGGCAGGAGGCGCGCCGGGCGGTGCGGACTCTGCCGGGGGCGCCACCTCATGGCCGCCATCGAGAGGAGGCGCCGTGACGGTCCCCGGCATAACTTCGCGGCCAGCCTCCGGGACCGGCACGGCCTTGCCGTCGCGCTCCGCCCAGCCTGGGGCGCTCCATCCGGCGGGGACCGGGTCGCCCTCGATCGGTCGCCAGGACGGATCAACATGCGTCGGCGTGACGCCGAACAGGCGGCGGAAGCGATCGCCGAGCGTGCGCTGCTGCGCCGGCGGCGGGGCAGTCAGAGGTTGCGGGTCAGGCGGGATCGGCTGACCGGTCGGCGCCGGTGTCGGAGCAGGCGCGGGGGCGATCGCTCCGGCGCCGGCGACGCCAGCCACCGCACGAGCGGAGGGAGGCGCCGCCGCAGTCTGCCCACGCCCCTGGGCAGGAGGCAACGCAGGGAGCTGCGAGCCCGCACCCGGCGCGACAGAGGACGGCAGAGCGGCAGGAAGCGAAGCATCGCGCCCGTCGCGGCCGCCATCACCGGGCGCGCCTTCACCACCAGCTCCACCCGCACCGGCGGCGCTTGGAGTCTGCGGCTCCTCGCCCTGGCGCGGCACGCGCGAAGGCCGACGCGGGAGCGGCGCGACAGCGCCGCCGGCAGGGGGAGGCAGAATAGGCGCCGGAGAAGCCGGCAGGGGCGCATTCTGCCCCCCATCGGCCCCGGGCGCCCCCGGCTGACGTGCGTATCCCTGATCGGCGCGGCGGATAATGTCGGACGACGGCCGGACAGATGCCGGCGGATAGCCGGACACCGCGCCGGGGCCGCGCTCGCCAGCGGGGCCGACAGCGCCGGATCCGCCCTCGCCGCCCTGGGCGCCGGCGCCACCGGCACCGCCAGCACCAGCACCAGCGGCTGGGCCAGCACCGCCGCGGCCGACTTCCGGCGCCACGGGCGGCGCAGAAAGAGGTTGCGGCCCGATCACCTGGGGGCCGGCGCCGCCGGCGCCCGGCCTGAGAACGGGCGCGGCCCCCGGCGCCGCCGGCGGGGCAGTCATGGGTTGCTGGGGTTGCGAACCGGGCGGGACCGGCTGCGCGCCAGGGCGGCCAACCTCCGCCGGCGCGGTCGGCGTCGCCCCACCAACACCCGATGCCGCCGGCGGGACAGTCAGCGGGGATGGCCCAGGCGGAATTGCCTGCGCGCCGGGGGCGCCGGCCAGCGCCGAGGCGGCGTCGCGCCCGCTCTGGCCCGCCACGCCCTCCCCGCCGGCACCACCGGCACCCGGTTCGAGAACAGGAGCTGCGCCAGCCCCCACCGGCGCGGTCGGCACTATTCCTGGGTGTCGCGTGGGCGCCCCAGGCGCGGCCGGCGTCGTCCCACCAACACCCGGCGCCGCCGGTGGGGCCGCCAGAGGAACCGGCCCGGGCGGGATTGCCCGCGCGCCAGCACCAGCGCCCCCCGGCGCCGCATTGCGCCCGTCCCGCCCTGCCGTGCCTTCGCCACCGGCACCGCCGGCGCCACCAGCGCCAGGGGCGCCCGGCGCCGCCGGCGGGGCAGTCAGAGGCGGCGGCCCTGGCGGAATCGCCTGCCCGCCGGCGCCGCCAGCACCAGGGGCACCCGGCATCGCCGGCGGGACAGTCAGCGGGAGCGGCGCGGGCGGAATCGCCTGCACGCCAGGGCGGCCGGCCGGCGCCTGGGCAGCGTCGCGCCCATCGCGGCCGCTCTCACCCGGCGCGCCAGCACCACCGGCGCCGCCAACACCACCCGCGCCACCGGCGCCAGCGCCAGCACCGGGGCGAAAAACAGGGCCGACGCCCGTTCCAGCCTGCGCGCCCGGCACCACCGCGGGCGGCTGCTGCGGCAGGGCACCGGCGGTCGATTGCCCGGGAGAAGGCGCGACCTGCCCCGCGGCCGGAGCCGGCCCGCCGACCGGACGGCCCAGCGCGTCAACCTGCCGCCCCCGCCCGTCAACCGAACCGGGCGCCTCGACAGCCGGAGACGCCGCCGGCGCCGCGCCAGCGTTGCTGGGATCCGGCGAGACGCGAGGCTCGTTGCCTCTCATTTCCCCCGGGTTCTGAGAGACAACGGGCGGCACCGGCACCGCTTCGCGGCGCGCCTCCGGCTGCGACGACACGGCCCCGACCAGAGATGCAGGGGCCTGCGTGCCCGGCGCGGGAGGGGGCACGGTCACGTTGACGCTGACGTTTGGCGGCGGGGCCGGCCGGCGCGGCTCGATCGCCGTTGGCTCGCCGCGGGGCGGCCCCTCGACCAGCCCCATCGGCGGCACGGTGGCCAACGGCTCCGGCCCGGGCGGCGGCGGAGGCGGCAATGGCGGGACTGCCGCGCGCTCTGGCGGAGGAATCGGCACGTACCAATCCGGCCGCTCCGGCGGCGGGAGCGTCGGAAGCGGCTGCGGCAGGTCGGCCGGCTCGCGCGGAGGAATCGCCTGCGGCTCCGCCGGCTCGGGCGGCTCGGGCGCGGACTGCGGCGGGACAGTCGGCAGCGCCGCCGGCCCCTCCGGCAACGGCTCGCCCTCCGGCGGCGCAGGCGGACGCTCGACCAAGGGCGGGTGCGGCGGGCGCTCGTTCGGCTCCGGCAGGGGGCTGGCCGGCGGCACCGGCACAACATCCGGCTTGCCCGGCAGCTCAGAAGCCGGGGCGGGCCGCTCCTCCTCCGCCGGCGCCTCCGCCTGGGCGCGCGGCCGCTGCGGCGCCATAGGCTCCGGAGGAGCGACGGTGGCGGGACGAGCCGACGCACGCGGGGAAAGCGCAGCCTGGAAGGCGCGGCTGATGTCCTCTCGCGTTGCACGCGCCTGCGGAGTCTCCGGCTCCTCCTTCTCCTCCTCCCGGGGACGCTGCGGGACGAGCGGGATCGGCTCCTCCCCGCGCTCGCTCTCCGGCAGCGCGCCCTCCGTAACCTCGATCCCCTGGGCGCGCAGCTCGTCAGCCGAGAGAGGCGGGAGCTGGCGCGGCCGCGTGACGGGCGGGACCTGCTGCGCCTGCCCGCCCTGGCCTGCCGGGCGCTGCCAGGATGGGATGGCGGAAGGCTGCGCTGCCCCCGGCTGGCCGGCGATCGCGGCCGGAGCTGTGACGCCGGGCGGCGACGCCGGCTTGTCCTCGCCCTTGCCGTTCCACCACTCCCGCAGCCACGATCCCAGCTTCTGACCGGCCCCCTGGACCGCTTCGATCGGGGGGCGGTTGTAGCCCTCGCCCAGCGCCTCGCTGATGCGCGTGAGCGGGCGGGCAATGGCGCTGATTACGGTCTTCAGATCGTTGATGGGGGCGACGAGCCCCGTCATGGCCCCCGTCAGCGTGTTGCTGAACGAGGCCATCGCTTCGACGGTGCGCGTGCCATCGTTGGCTTCGAGCCCGCGGGCGTTGATGGCCTGGGCGAGAGCGGTGCGCAGCTCGTCATCTGTGCCCGCGCGCTGCAATGCTTCGCGCCGCTCGGGTGGAAGCGCGATGGTGGAATCTTCGAGGAGACCCCGCCGGCGGGCCTCCATCTGCTCCCGGTTCTCCCCGGCCAGCGTGATGAGCGGCTGTAGAGCGCCAGGGTTCACGTCCGACATGGAAATGCCGGCACGCTCGATGGTCGGGAACAGTCGGCCGATGTCACCGCCGGGCGCGGCCTGCTCGAAAGCCTCGACCTGCCGGATGGTCAGGCCCATGTCGCGCGCGATGCCCGCGCGCCGCCGGTTCGCCTGCTGCTGCGTCTCCGTCCTGGGCGCCGGCGTCTCCGGCCGCCCTGTGTACATGCGGTTCGCTTCTTCCCACTTCGCCTCGAACAGCGTCGGCGCGGTGGGATCGTCCTCAAGCTCGCCCCGCTCATTCCGGCGCCGGCGGATGCGGGCGAACATGCCGCCCTCCTCGATCCGCTGCCACTCCCAGGGGTCCGTGACACCGGCGCGGGTCAGCGCCCGATAGGTCAGATGCCGCGACGCCTCGCCGGCGCCGCCACCCTGCGTCAGCACCGCGTTGATGCGGTTCAGAACGTCCTCTGCTCCCTGCCCCTGCAAGCCGGGCCGGCCCAGGGAGGAGAGCGAGGAATACATGCCCGCGAACAGATCGACGTTGCTGCGGTCGGCGAGCTGGCGGTTGCTCTGCTCGGTCCAGCGCACGAGGGCGTCCATGACCTCGCCGAAGCGGCCTGTCATGCCGCTCTCGCGCACCGCCTCGCCCACCAGGGCGGCGAAGCGCCGCGGATCCTCCCCCTGCTTGGCGGCGCGGCCCAGGCCCTGCACCACCTCGCCCGGGTCCTGGCCGTAGGAGCGCGCGACACCGGCTGCCCAGCTCACGCCAGCCTGCGTCGCCCTGCCGCTCGTCTCGTTGGTGAGCCGCGCCCATTCCAGGCTGTATCTCTGGGCCTCTTGGAAGGTCAGCCCGAAAGCGTCGGCCGTATCGCGGACCTGCCGGCGAAGCGTCTCGAAATCAGTCCCAGCATCGCGCAGGGTCTTGGACAGGCGATCGTTGGAAACCGCCTCGTCCTGGGCGTTGCCAAGCCCCTTCACGGCCATACCGCCCAGCGCCGAGATGCCAGCCAGCGCCAACCCGAACTTCGTCGCCTTCAGCAGTCCGCCGGCGCCGCCCATGTCGAGGATGCCGGACAGGAGCCCCTTGTCGGTGCCTCCCTCCTCGCCCCCTCCGCTCCCGCCACCGCCACCGCCGCCACCACCACTGCCGCGGCCGGTCATGCCCAGGCGGCGGGAGAGCCACGTATCGAGGCCGTAGAGCCAGCCAGTGCGCGTCTGATGCTGCGGATCGGGCTGGCCCGGCGCTGGGCTTGGGCCTGGGGATGGAGGAGGCGCCCATTGCGTGCCGCGAATCAGGAACGCGCCGGCATTCGCCTCGTAACGCCGCAGGTCCCGCTGGTCAGCGAAGATTTGGGCCGCGCGATCACGCAGATTGAGGACATCGACGTGCTCCGGACCGCCCGCCTCGTGCGTGATCTGCCGGGTAGCAGCGCCGGTATCGCCGCGGGCGCGCCGGAGCTGTTCGAGCTGCGCCTGCATCCGCTGCAAGTCGTCGCGCACCGGCGCGAGGGCCGGGTGCGCGGACGCCAGCACTTCCGCGAGCCGCTTGCCTTCGAGGCCGGCCGCTTTGATGGCCGCCTGGATTTGCGAAAACGCCTGGGTCGCACCGCTTGGATCGGCGCTGATCCCGATAGATACCCGACCTGCCACGCCGCAACCCTTTCTGCGCTCGCAGAGAGGGTTGCGTCACGACCGGCGGCTATCTGCCGGCGTCTCCCCAGCGGCTATCCGCGACGGTTTCCCAGGCGTCCCCGTCCGCCTCGTTCGCGGCGTGGACGGCGGCGACCTGGGCTTCGTGCTGTTCCGCCTTGGCGATCTGGTCTGCGGTTGGCTCCGGAGCCTTGGCGCCGGAGGCAGCGATTTGCTCCTCCAACATCGCTTCCAGCTCCGCCATTTCCTGCTCGAAATCAGGGTTGATGTGCTCGTCGCGGAGCTTGGGATTGTCCGTGACGGCGTGAGCCCAATAGTCGAGGACGATGTCCTCAACGGTCATGTCGAGGAAGCGCGGATCGGTCGGAGGAAGGCCGTAGCGGCGCCGGACATGGAAGTCCATCCGGTCAGCCAGCTCGAAGCCCCACATGCGCCCGTTGCGCTCAAGCTCCGCCGCGAAATCGGTCCTCCGCTACGCGGAGCGCGCCAAATACCTTCCAGAGTTCCGCAGACACGTCCCTGTCCAGAGGATCAAGGTATTCCACGTTCCAGCCGGCGGGAGCCTCTTTAATCAGGACGATCAGCGTCGCCATCGCAAGGCTGATGTCTTTCAGGTCCGGATCGTCGGTCGGCCCGCCTGTGATCCGCACGGCCTCGGCCTGGATGCGGATCTGATCGCGGATCAGACGCTTGCGGAATACGAAATGGCCGACGCCTGGGACATCGACCGGATAGGTGCGCTCTGCGGCTTGCATGGGAAAGCCCGTCCCTTGTGAGAGGGACGAGCTTTTTCGTCACGACCTGACGCGCGCTATGCTGGGAGCGGCGCCAGCTTACCCAGGCGTCGCAACCGCAGGGGGATTAAAGGCCCTGACCGCGCACATCCAGGGCGCGGAACTGACCGGATTGCATCGTGATCCGGTGCGCCGTGATGTCCACGTCGCCGCTGTCGAACGAGCAGCCGATGATCTCGCGCAGGATTTCGCCGGCGCCGATCGCCCGGGGGCCGGGACCGCCCTTGGACAGAATGACGATGTCAAAGATCAGCGCCCGCATCACGGCTTCGCCGTTCTCGTTCATCTGCGCGAGTTCGGAGCGAAGATTTTGCCTGACAAGCGCCATATTAGAGATACTGACGGAATGCACGGCCTTGGAAGGGACATGCTCCACGACATGGATGTCGCCGATTCCAGAAGCATCTTCAAGGCCATAGTTGTCCGACAGGCGAACGGACTGGATCAGGCCGATAACCCTGTCGTCCACGCGGACCTCAATGCGGTTGCCGCTGAACGTTTGATGATTCTCGCGAGGCATACTCTATGCTCCTCTGCGGAGCGCGGCTGCCCACCGCGCCCGCCTGTGCGGTTGCGGTGCTGTTAAGTCAGGGTCGCCGTGCCGCTGTAGGGCGTCACGGAGATACCAACGGTGGTGAAGTTATTCGGAATAACGGGCGAGCATTGGAAGGTGATGCCCGTCACGTCACCGTTGATGCTTGCAGCAAGGTTTTTGTAAGCTGGGCTTTTCGTGTCGCCAACAAGGATGCCAGGGCCGGCCGGCTCCTCTTTGGCGAGATAGTCCAGCACCGTCCGCGTGATGGACAGCCCGCGCGACATGAGAGACGGGCTGGCCTTCTGACCGCGCAGCACATCGAGGGCTTTGCGCACGCTGCGGGCAACATAATCGACCGCAGAGCCGCAGGAGTTCTCGACGCGGTTGTAATTGTCGTCGGACAGCCACGTCGAGATGTCGCGCACGACCTTGAACCCGTCCTCCCCCGCGTTCTCCACGACGCAGATGCCGAACCGGATCAGCTCGTCAGTATCGACGGGGTTGCGCGCCTCGAACTCAAGCCCGCCGACACGGACCGGCTTGTTGGTCAGGCTCGTGCCCGGGTTTACGCCGGCCGCCATCGCCGCCAAAAGAACAGCGGTCATGTAGCCCGGCAGCACCACCCGGTTGCCGCGGTTGTCGAAGTCATAGTGCGCCGGCCAGCAGAAAGAGGTCCGGTCGGAGCCGATCGCGGCCGCGAGCGACTTGGCCTCTTCCATATCGGTCCCGGCCGGGCCGCCAACACGCGCGCGCCGCTCGCGCTGCCCCGCATCGCTCATGAAGATGCAATGCGCATCCACCATCGCGTGAACCGCCGAGTCGGCGGAGAGCGGGACGATGTGCTGGATGTCCAGCCGCTCGCAGGCGTCGATGGCGGTTGACCAGTCCTCGTTCGTCACGGCCGGATCAGCCGCGCCGGTGAGGAAGGTCCAGGCGACGTTTGCCGGCGGCGAACCGGCGCCGGTGGCGCGCTCGCCAATCGCAAGGCCGGAGGCCGGGCTGTTCAGCCAGTCCACCACGGCCTGCAAGTCCCCCTTGACGGTGAACGAGGCGGTTTTCACGTCCTGGGCGGTCACGAAGTCCAGGGCGGACGCCGCGCGAAGCAGCTCGGAGCCGGAAGCAGGCGTTGCGGAGAAGCCGGCGACGGCGTTGATGCGGTCGCAGACCTCCTGAATGGTCGGGAAGTCCTCGAAGGCGATCGTCGCGCGGACCGCGGCCGTGCCGGCGTCGGCGCCCGACTTGAGGACAACGTTCGCGCCCGCCACAGTGATGTTCGCCACCGCATCAGCGCCGGTGTAGTGGACGCTGAAGGCGTTCCGCGCGAGGTTGTCGCCAACGCTGTATTCGTTGCCGGCCTGCACGGTGATCTTCTTGCCGCGCAGGGTGCCGGCCTCGACCTTCGCGCGAATGGTGTTGGCCGGGATGCCATAGAGCTTCGAGCGCAGCACGATGGAATCGGCCGCCGAGCCATCCTTGAGGGTCAGGCTGGAACGGGTCGCCTGACCGACGCGGATCAGCGTCAGGGTGCGCGGCCCGCCCGTGGCAGAGCTGGGGCCGAACGCCTTGCGGGCGGCAACCAGCAATTCGCCACCGCGCACCTTGCGCTTGGCGTCCTCGGGGGACTGGACCCGGATGGGCACGTTCGGCTGGCCGCCATCGGCGCGGCCGACAATGACCATGTCATTGCCAACCGCGGGGTTCCGCGGCGACATGTCCTCGTCATTGACCTGGGAGAACGTGCCCGGCGTATAGTGCAGAATGCCGTTGAAAAAGACACTGGAAGCCACGGAGTTGCGCTCCTGCGTTCAGAGTTGCGATCAGGCGATCAGGCGGTCGGGCGACGCCGGAAGCCGACGAACCGGGCGCGATAGGCGGCTTCCGTGTCGCGGAGGCGTCCCGCGGCCTTCTCTTCGGCGTGGAAGGCAGAGACGAGCGTTGCAGAGCGGATGCCCTGCGAGATCGCTGCTGCGGCTTCCTCAAGGGAGACAAGCGGCGCTTCATCGGCTACGGGAGCCGGCGCCGGACCGGCCGTGGTCGGCTTCGCCTTGGGCGCCGGGGCATCGGACGCTGCGGCGGTTTCTTCCGCCGCAGCCGCGGCAGGAGTTGGGTTCTTAGCCATTGCCTTCGTTGCTCTCCTGAGAAGGGAAGAAAGCGGACGCGGACACTTCCACGTCCCTGATCGGCCCCACGCGATGCGACGCATAGGACGGCGCGATGCACGAGAACTGCCCCACCGACATGAACAGAATCGCGTTGCTGTTCTTCGGCCCTTCGTCCTCGTGGTCGGACAGCGAGAACTCGACTTGATCCAGGCCCGCGGCCTTGAAAACAGGCAGGTTCGCGATGACGATGCGCTTGATGGCGCGGCGCAACGCGATGCGCTCGTCCCCGTTCAAGGAGACGGCGACGACGCGCAGCACCACGCGCGAGAGCCAGCCTTCGCCATCGTCCCAGCCCACGCCCTCGATCACCTCGCCGTCGCCGAACGACTCCCCGATGCCGCGGTAGGCGGGCAGGTCGCTTTCGAGGTGGACGGACACGCAGGGAAAGGTGACGTGCTCGACCATCGCGAAGGGCGCGGTCACGACCTGAATCTTGCCGGACTGCGGCAGCAGCGCCCCGCGCTGCACTTCGGTCTTGAGCCCCGCTTCGAGCCGGTCGCGAAGGACCGTCTGCGGGTCCGCATCGTCGCCGGCATAGGACGCCTGGGGCACCCCCTGGCCTTCGTCATGGCCGATCCAGGCGCCGGTGCGGCCCCGGTAATAGACGCGGTAGTGGTAGGTCGCCCCGTTGGACAGCCCCTTGGCGTCCATCACCACGTTCGCGTCGGTCCGGTCCACGACCATGGCCGCCCCGGGATCGTCCGGCCCGGTGAAGGCCGCCGGGTTCGTGCGACGAAGCACGCGCCAGCTCGTCGCCTCGTTCGGAGGCGTGAGATAGAGGCGCAGCGCGCCGCCGGCCATGAGTGTTTCGATGTACGAAATCATCGTCCGCAGCTTTCCGTCACGACCTGCCCCGCGGAGGCCCTATTCGGAGCCAGATCCCAGGTGGCGCCGCATGTCGCGCGCGACGGCGGCCGCGAATGCCTTCTCGGCGTCGGGCTGGATCTCCTGGGCCGTGGTCCGCGCCGGGTGCAGCCCCGGCCGGGCGGGCGCCTGCCAGCCAGAACTCCACTCGCCCATGACCCTGAACGTCAGGCTCTTGCTGTGCGAGCTGCCGCCGCGGCCGCCGGGCTTCCTGAACTGGACCATCCCCTCCATGCGGCGGGCCGCCTGCCCGGTCACGCCCAGGGACGCCAGCGTGTCCTTGTCCAGCCGCGTGCCCCATTGGTAATCGCGCTGGCGGACCTGCACGACCTGCCCGCGCTCCGTGCGCCAGCTCTGCCCGCCGCCGCTGCGCCAGCCGATCGCCCCGGTGCCTGAATCGCGCCAGCCCAGCCCCGTGACCTGGGACGGCTTCTGGCTATGCCACCAGTTCTGTACCGCCTCCGGCATCTCGTGCCGGCCGGCTGCCGCGACCGTCCCCTCTCCGAACCACCGGAACGGGATGATCAGATACCGCTGCCCCTTGTGCGCCCCGTTCTGCACCACCCGGGTCTTGAGCGAGCTGCCCAGGATGCGCTTCATGTCCCGGGCCGGGGCGCCCTCCTCGATCGCCCAGGCGTAGGCTAAATCGCTGTAGACCTCGGCGCCGAAAGGCCCCGTCTGCTGCAACTGGATGCTGCGCAGGTAGGTGCCAGAGCGCGGCTCGATCGTGCCGCCGCCGGGCAGCGGCGCCCCGGAGGCATAGTCCTGCCACTTCGCATGCGCCGCTTCCGAGACGGCCCGCACCGCCTGGGCCAGCGACGGGAACAGCTCCGCGGTCAGGGGCGACCTGTCCGAGATCAGGTGCCCCATGTCCACGCTGATCCGAAAGCCGGTCATGTGCGCGGACCGATGTTGCCGAACAACTGGAAGCGCCGGGCCGCCACGCGCCGGGGCAGCGGCAGGCCGCCATGGTGCGCTCTGTCCTGCGGCAGCTCGATCAGCAGAAAATACTCAGGGCGGCGCCGGCCGACGATGCTGAACTGCTGTCCCGGCTCCGGCGCGTTGGCGCCGGCGGCCCAGGAGAGCGTGCCATCCGGAGCTGCGACGGGGGCGTCCCCCTCCACGATCGCATCCCCGGCCCCGAGCCAGAAGCAGCGGTCAATCTGCACTACCAGCCCGTCGCGCACGCATGCCGGCGCGTCCGTGCCATCGTGCGTCAGCACGAGCTGGAACGGCTCAGACGAGTCCATCATCAGGATTCGATCATGCTCGCCGGCGGCGAACAGAGGCGAGGCCCCGGGGATCGTCAGCACCACATCGCCAGATTCCCAGCGCCCGAACGCCGCATACTCCCGGGCCAGCTTCATGCCGGAGAGGCCGGTCCATGCGGGGATGGGATCGCCCCATATCGTGCCAAGGCCGCGGCAGCGCAGGCAGCCGTAGCGCCCCTGCCCCGTGTTCGGGTCGCGGCAGGGGCACGGCGCGGCGCGGCGCCAGGACACACGCTGCCCCAGATCGCGGAGCATCCGGTCGAATCTGGCCGGAGACAGCCGCATGCTACAGCCTGCCCATCACAACGCCGCCGATCAACTGCCGGAGGCGGGCCAGCTTCTTCTCGATGATGTCCTCGTATTTCGAGGTGTCCATCGACAGGGACTGTGAAAGGCCGTCCGCGGAGACGGAACCGGAAGCCGGGAAGAACTGATCCTCGACCACGCCCAACACCGCCATCTTCTTGACCACGTCCAGCAGGTCGGGATGCTCCTCCGCCGCATTCTTCAAGCCGGCTCGGTAGCGGACCTGAATGGAGAGGGGCATGGCGGAGGCAAAGCCGATCGCGGACAACACGAACCCGCCGAGCTGACCCTGCATGTAGGTCCCGACCGGCACGAACTGCGCCACACCGTATTTTCGATCGAGCCGTAGCCATTGCACCGGCACGTCGAAAATCGGGTTTTCGGTGCCCGGGTAGACGAACTTGAGGCCATGGACCTTGATGACTGGCCGATGGCGGAGCCGCAGAGCACCCCAGGTCCCGGCGGAAAACAGGGCCGGGTCGAAGTCATAGCCGGGCTCCGGGACAACCGCTTCCCCGGCGTCGCGGAGCGCCTGGATCTCGGCCTCCGGCGTGTCCTGCGGCACCACTTCCCGCGGTGTCAGAAAGGTGCGCAGCGCCTTAGACGCCTGGGCTTCGGCCGACAGGAGCTTGCCCCACAGGTAGTCATCGCTGGTTTCCACGTCGGGGAACAGGTTCTGCGAGACAGCCAGCAGACGGTCCCGCCGCATCTCGGCGAGGACCACAGCCCGGTCCGCAAAGAGCGTTAGGACCGGCATTTAGTTGTCGATCTGGATGCTGATCTGTCCGGCCAGGAACTGCGGCGCGGCATCGCCGGAGTTGACCGTTTTCGAGGTGGTGAGCGCGCCATACCAATGCAGATTGCCGCCGGTCGCCGCGTCCCAGACGCCCCAATGCGTGATGTTGCCCCAATTGGCCGTGGGGACGGCGAAGTTCACAGCGATGGCGTTGGTGGTGGTGCCGTTGGTGCCGGAGCTGTTGCCGGAGGTCGAGCCGTGGGTGCCGTTCCAGCTCGCCGTGGCGCGGGAGACGGACACGCGGGCATATCCGGCGCCCGTGACCTCGGTGCCGGGGCCAGTATCGGAGGGAGCCGCCGTCATGAGGCCGATGTAGAGATTCGTCGGCAACGTCGGCGCGACGCCGCGGAAATAGTAGTCGATGAGGATGTTTTCGAGGGTATCGGTCATGGCCGTCATAGGCGGAATCCCCTGATTGCGCCGGGACTTCCCCGCCGCGCTGCCGGTTCAGGATTCCGTCACGACCAACAGAAAGGTCGCGCCATAGCCACGGAAGCTGGGCTCACGTTAAGTGAAACAAAATAGGAATAAATGCTGGTTTGCTGTTGGTCATCGTGAACCACGCATACTTTATAACGTTAATTATCGATGTATGTGGATGTCCTACTCGCAATGTTTCAATCCAAAATTTTGACTTCGATATAGAAAATAATTTTGTTGGCGACACAAGCGCTGCGCATGGCTATAATTTTAATCTGCAATGTTGCAAAAATACTAGTAATACAGCATACAAATCTACAAGGCATAACAATGCGAGATAAATATATATTAATAAGTGATACAGAATTTGGTTTAAACCCTGCACGTAAATGCAAAACAACTTTTGTTGCTTTTAGCATTTACATTATTTCGTGTTTTTTAAGTTTAAATGGCATGGCTCAAACGGCGGATGAACGCTGGTTTGCTATAGGAATTTTGAGAGGTGCATCAAAAGTTCTAGGACCATTCAAGGCTTTGGACGATTGTGAGACGTCACGAAAAGCTGAGGCGGCAAAATTTTACAATCTTTATAAATCTTCTGCTCAGAAGATCCCCGCGATGGAAAAGCGGACTGTGAAAGCTGCGGGCGATGGACGAGCAGCGCTTCTAACTGCACGCGCTGAACTAGAAGATCTCATGGCCACTACGTCTGCCTATCAGGCCATTGCAACTCTTTGGGATACAGGTGCAATCTGTGAGCGGCGCTGATCCTAGCATGAGGAAGCGCCAGGGTTCGGCTTCATGAAACCGTTGCATTGGATCATCATCGTTGGGGTGAGCGCTTTCTTGCCGACTAACGTTCAGGCGGCGAAAGAAGTAAATAATCACAAAATTATAGGCATGGGCAGCGTCAGTTGCATAAATTGGTTAATGTCAAGAACAAAGAAAACCGAAATTATAGCTCAATGGTCCGATCTTTCTGAGCAATGGGTGTTAGGCTATATTTCTGGAATAGGATGGACAGAAAAATTTGGTGATCCTTTAGCTAAAGTAAATGCTAACGATGTTTGGAATTGGATCGACCATTACTGCACAAATCATTTTGATAGCAAATTAAGTGATGCAGCAAACGAGTTCATTTTTAAGCACGCAACACAGAATCGATAACATTTCCTTCTCCGTGATGGATGCTGTCAGTTCGTCGGCTTATGGTGGGACCAGCATCCGTTTTATGGCGAGATCCCAAAGGGGCCTGGGGAAGGGCGCCCCAGGCCAAGCAACCAAATCAGGCTGTTGGGACCTCTTTGGCGTGGGCCTTGCCTCCGCGCCGAGCCTTGCCATCCGCCACGGCCTCGCTGTCGCTGGCCGGGGCCGGGGCCGGTGGCGGGGCAGGCTCCGGCTCGGGTTCGTCCAGGGAGACGATCTGAAAGCCAGGGATGCCACCGAACAACAGCTCCGCGCGCTCCTGCGGAAGCTCCTCGGAAATCATCGCGCCCCGATCGCGGACGAACTTTACGTCGCTGATCGTCTCGGCCGCGTGCGGCAGAGTGCAGATCACTCGCGCCGCGGTCATGCGTTCTTCCGATCCTCCGGCAGCTTCACGGCGGCCGGCAGCGCCAGGGTCGAGACATAGTCGGTTGCCCCAACACCGGAATCTCCGTCCAGCTTCGCCAGCAGGGCCGCGATCACGGCGCGCTGGGCGTTGACGGTGGTGATCAGGTCATAGACCACATCGCCCAGGGAGGCGGCATGAGCCGCCGGGTGGGAGTTGTTCAGCTCCGCGCGCAAGCTGCGTCGGCGTGGCATCGTTCGTTCATCCTTTCAGCGTGAGGGGGAGGCCGGCGACCTCCCCCTTACCGATCCGCAGCTCACTCGTCCGCGAACGGACGCCACACCTGATTGCGGGTCACGATGTTCCGCACCATCACATGCTGCTTGCGCTTCGACATCCGGAGGAAGCCGAAATACATCTGCGCCCAGGGGATGATCGGGCTGTCGGTGGGGTAGAGCTGCCACTTCAGCATCGGCATGAGCTGACGGAACGTGATCGCCGTGTCGCCGGGCGACAGGTTCAGCACGTAGGCTTCCTGGCTCCCCGGGACGATCCGGTTCACGTCCTCGAACGTGGTGGTCGCACCCACGCGCGGGATGCGGCAGACCTCGCGCAGATCGGCGACGGCAGCCGGGCCATTCTGGCGGCCGCGGTAGATCACGTAGCCGGTTTCCTGGCCGGCCGCAGATGCGGCGATGGTCAGGACCACCTTCTTGCCGGCGGCGACAGCAATCTGCCCCGTCAGGCTGACGGTCGAAGCCCCCTTCTCGCTCACGCCGGCCACCCCGTAGACGTAGGTGCCGGCGCGGGCGGTGGTGAACTTAGAGTCCGCGGCGTTGCCCGTGGCGTCCGTGGTCACGCTGGTCGGGGTCATGCCGGCATTGGCGGCAGCGATGGCCGGCTTGATGAGCTGGAAGGCCCGCTTCATGCCCTCGTGGCGGATGAACACGTCCTGATTGGTCGCGATGTTGCCGTTGGACGTGCGGATGCCCACCACCGGCGCGCCGATCTTCGCGCCCGTATCACCAACGTTCGAGAGCGGCACGCGATAGGCCGGATCCAACCTGTTGTCGAAATCCTGCTGTGTCGCCTGATTCATGAACAGATCGGTCGCGGTGCCGAACTGGCCGTAGCCGGCGATGTGCGCGGCGGCGGCATTCAGCTCGTGCTGGCTTTCCAGCGGCTTGCCGTCCATGTCGATGATGTTCTCGGGCGGCACGCGGCCGCTCGCGACCCCAGCGAGGAGCTGGGCCTTGATGCCAGAAAACTCAGTTGGGACAACCCCATCGTCCCCCTCGAACAGCAGGTATTCGAGATCGGAGAGGAGCTGCTTCGCGCCGTTGCTGTATTCGGTCGCCTCCGCGTCCGCGATGGCCTTCTGCAAGGTCACGACCAGCGAAACCTGCCGGCGGGCCATGAGAAACTTGACCATCCCGACCATGCGCTGATAGGCGCCGGTCGCGTCACGGATCACGCCCGTTTCCGTGTTGGTCGAGCCGCCCAGGAAGCCGCCGATGTCGTCCTGCTCGGTCCATTCGTCCACGGTGCCCAAGGGCTTGGTCTTGGGCAGGCGGTTGAACAGCACGAAATGCTTGTTGGTTTGCAGGGCGACCTGCATGACGGGGTCCAGCGACTGCACTCGGAGCGCAGCGCCGCCGGTCAACTCCGGCGCATTGGTTCCGTAGCCAGCGGTCAGGGCTTTCTGTAGCGCCTCAACATCAGCCTGCGCCATTGCGCCGGTGATGGCGCCCGACGCGAAGATTGCGGGATCGAGCATCTGTCAGCCTGCTTTTGTGAGAGGTTGCGTT
This sequence comes from Rhodovastum atsumiense, assembly GCF_937425535.1. Taxonomy (NCBI): domain Bacteria; kingdom Pseudomonadati; phylum Pseudomonadota; class Alphaproteobacteria; order Acetobacterales; family Acetobacteraceae; genus Rhodovastum; species Rhodovastum atsumiense. Next base: position 79,817 of record NZ_OW485606.1, on the reverse strand, counting down.
GCGCGGCGCCGGGCGGCTACGCGAACAGGTGCCGCAGCTCGTCGGGGATGCCGAGGCCGCGGGATTGATAGGTGAACACGCGATTGGCCGCGGTTGCGTCGATCTTGCCTTCGCTCAGGAGCGAGTGCGCCTTCGCCAGAATCGCCTCGCCGGAGGGGGCTTCCGTGCCAGTTGGCGTCGCCGGGCCGCGCTTCTCGTGGACCGTCAGCACCGCCTTGCGGCCGGAACCAGAGCCGGACAGCTTTGCGATGTCCGCTCGCATGGCCTTGATGAGCTTGCCCTGCTCCTGAATCGTGGTGAGCATCGGCTTCATCAGCCCGCCCAGGGTTTCGAGCGACTTCGCGAGCTGGGCGCCCTCACCTTCGCGGGCATCCATGCGGGTCATCAGCGCCTTGAGCATGGCGGTGCCGTCGAAGGCTTCCGCCTTCTCGCCATTGGCAAGCGTGACCTCGAAGGACTTGCCGAACGCTTCCCCGCCTTCGCCTTCGCCCTCGCCTTCACCCTCGCCCTCGCCGCCACCATCGGCAGCTCCGGCGCCGTCCCGGGCGGCGGCCTCGATCTTTTCGTCGGTCGCGGCATCGTCGCTGCCCGAATCCGGCAGGGCCTTGGCCAAGGTTTCGAGATCGGCCAGTAGCGCGGCAAAGCCGCCCTCGGCCTCCGCCGGAGCGCCGGCGGCGGTCTTTTCAGTCATCGAGCTTTCCTCTTGCTGAGAGCGGTCCGCAGATCGCCCAAGAACCGCTCCGTCCAATCCGCGGCCTCGTCATAGGCGAGGCCGTACGCGGAGATGGCGTGGTCGGTCAGGGCTTCGACGGAAGGGGGGACGCGCTTGGCGCGCACGTCCGATGCGATGCGGTCCCGGAAATCCCAATAGGATTGCACACGCGGTTCCAGGCTTTGGTGCCGCAGCGCGGCTCCGCCTGTCAGGCTGGCGGAATCGGTCCCGTAGCCGGCCACGAGGCCCGCCGGCGCGCCGCCGTCTGATTTGGTGAAAATGAAGCCGCCGAGCGACTTGGCGAACGTGCCGACCGGCGCGACGCTGACCTCTGGCACCGATTTGTTGACGGGACAGCGATCCAGCGCCGTGTTGTTCCAGCGCACGCGCTCGACCACCGCCACGCGGTTCTGCGACTTCGGGTCGAATCGCACGGACTTCGCCAGCACCGCGCCGCCCACGCTGGCGAACCACTTCGCGGGAGGCTGCTGCTTGGTCAGGCTGTCCCAGACCATGTTCGCGTTGCGCGCCATGGGAGACGAGCCGGTATAGAGCTGGGCCTTAACGAACGTCCGGTTGCCGTCTATGCGGACCGCAACCGGGCGCCCAACCTCATAATCGTAATGGTTGGGGATGCCAGCCTTTGGGCCAAGTATAGTGTAGTGCGATAAATCTACATTGCCGTGGCGTATGTAATAATCTGAGCTATCCGCCAGGGCCTTTTGTAATACAATTTCGCCCTGGTGGTCGGGATCCTCGTTCGACGCCTCGAAATAGAGGAAACGATTGCCGCCGTCCTCAGACGGGGACGCCTTGAGGACGACGCCAAGCGCCACCCATTCGGGCACCCCAGACAACAGCTCCTCGTCCCTGCGCGCCGCGCGCTCGTCCACAGTGGCAACCCCTTGCTCGTGGGGTCCACGATTGCGTCACGACCTGCGCAGGGAGGAGGAAATCAGCCGCCGATGATAGGCGGCTGTGGGTCAAGGATGGACTTTGCCCGGGCGATGACGACGGCGAGCTGGCCCTTTTCGAGCGTCAGATCCCGGTAGCGGTCGCCGGCGACGGGGTCGAGGAGCGCCCGGGGGGCGAGCCGGACAAGATCGGATTGGACCTCGCCCAGCCGCGCCTCCGCCGCGGCGAGGATTTGCCTCTCGGCCGCGGCGGTCTGCTGGGCGAGCCAAGCTAGGTGAACGAGCCGACGACGCGCGCCGGCCATGTGCTGGTCAGGGGATGGAGCTGCGGCCATGGTGGCAGGCTGCCGTCACGACCCGGGCTCGCCGGGCTCACCACCGCCTTTCGGCTTCGGCGGCGCCACCAGATCCAGCTCCGCCATCAGCTCCGCCTGCTTCTTGCGGGACAGCTTCCGGAACGCCAGCACTACCGCCCATGCGTCGCGGGGGACATCCCGGTGGTCCTTTTCCCGTTGGCGGCACCAGCGGTTCACGGTTGGGATGGCCCAGCCGCCCAACTGCGCCACCCCCTTCTGCCCCAAGCCGGTCTCATCCACAGCGGCGTCGAAGTCACGGGGCAGATCCATGGCCTCCCCGTCCGCAGTCTCGTTCATGCCTCGCCCTCGTGCTTGAGCACGAATTGCCCGCGCTCCGTGACCTCCAGCCGCGCCTCCGGGTCGAATGCGCCGCCCGCCCAGGCCCCCAGTTCGCGCGCGGCGAGGTTCCGGATCGTGGCGAGGCGGATTGGCGGCGAGGCCGCCGGCCCCGCGCTGCCGGATCGGTAGGCTTTCCCGTCCCGCACCAGGGCGCCGGCGCGCACCAGCTCCGCCAGGGCCGCCCGCTGCGGCGCAGAGAGCGCCGCCCAGGTCGCCCTGGCCGCGGTCAGGCCCAGGCGGTTGTCCCGCATGGCCGCGTCGAAGTCGGCGAGCACGTCAGCCCGCCCAACGTCGCGCAGGAGGGCGCGCACGCCCTCCCTCTCCCGCTCCGCCCTGGCGTCGAGCAGGGACGCCACATCATCGTTTCCCTCGAACCAGCACGGCGGCGTGCCGCCCGGCTTGCATCGGACGGCGCATCCGATCGGGCAGCGCCGATTACTCATAGTGGGGCTTTTCCGCGGGACGCGCCGGCGAGTTCTCCATCTCATCGGCCTCCTCCTGCATCGCCTGGATGCAAGATTCGCAGTAGGCGGGCGCATCGGCGCTCGTTCCGGTATCGGCGTCGCAGCGCAGGCAGCGAGTGGCGATGATGCGGATGGTGCTAATTTCGGACACGGCAGCCTCTAGGAACGAGGGCTTGAAAGTGTCTTGGGCACGCATAAGCAGCGTCGTTTAAGCAGCCCGGCGTTGAAAGGAATACCCCAAGGCTCTAGGGACCTTAATCTTCTTCGGGATCAGCCTCACCGATCAGCCCATTGTACCCAAACTCCGCTTCAAGATATTCAAGCGCGGACCAGTCCTGGTCAGTCGGCTTATAACCTGGGCTGGGTTCTTCCCAGTAATCATCATCGTTCAGCTTGTACCCGGCACCTTCCAAATGCTGGCGCGCCTGCTTCTCGCCACCGGGCCACTCCGCGCGAAGTTTGTCAGATTCTTTAGACATGTTTGTTCCTTTCATGGATTAGCTGGAAGGGTTGGCCTTGAACGCGACGGCGTATGATCCATCCCGCTTCCGCAGCAGGACGAGAGAGCCATCTGCTGTCTCCGTGAAGGCGCGAGCCGACCACAGCTCGCCGAGTGGCGACGTGGCCCAATCATCGAGCGGCGGATCGACACGAACCACACCCAGCATCGGCGCCGCGCGGAATGCTAGCGTTTTGGCATAGCGCAGGGATCGCGCCTGAAGCGGTGTCCACGTCAGACCGGCGCCAGGGTAGCCCAACGTCATGTTCGACCTCCGGCTTAGCGGGAAGCGTCGGATTTGCGCAGCACGGAGATCAGGGCCTGGGCTTCTGCAATGTGGCGCTGCCTTGTTCTTGGTGTCGGAGACACTACACCATAGGCGCATTGATGGCGCAAGCCATGCCACAAAGAAAAATGCACCAGAGGCGCGTTTTTCTTTTGCCAGACCGCGGCGACGAAGGCCCGCGCCTTGGCCCCCTCGATCGCCTCGACGCTGAACTCTGACGAATTGGTCCGTGCGCCCTCGTGGGCAGCACGAACTGTCCCGCGGCGATTCTTTCACCGCTGATCGAACGCGAATGAAAGCTGCTGGAACGGCCCGGCCTCTGTGCGGAACATCGCTGACTCCTCTTTGCAGGCAAACAACACCACAGGCGCATTGCGCGTTCAATCCACAACCACAAAAAATGCACCAGAGGCGCATTTTTATTTTGCAACATTGATGCGCCTGTGGTGTTGTTGGTGCCGAAGGAGAACGGCGATGTCGAACCGCAAACTTGAAGCTGCGATCAGCCAAGGTAGCTTGTTTGACCTGCTGGCTGCCCAGGCCCCCCAAGCCTCGCGTCGCCTTCTGATCCTGCAATGCGGGAAGTCGAAGAACCCGGCCGAAGGCAAGATACCGGCCCGGGACCGCTACACCGGCCCGCTGTGGACGACGCTCCGCAACGCCGATCCCAACGGAGAGCGCACCCAGGTTGCGGCGCTCTCGGCCAAATACGGCCTGATCCGCGGCAGCCGCGAAATCGATAACTACGATCTAGAAATGACAGACCGGATTGCCGAGCAGATGTTGTTTGGCGGCGGAAGCGCCCTCTATCCCGTCGCCGAGCCCTGCAAGGCCAAGACCGAGGCCGGTCGGGACCGCTACCGGGCGAAGCTGGCCGCCATGGGCCGGACCTCCCCGTTCCGCGAGATCGTCCTGACCGAGCGCGCCGCCGGCGCGCCTCTCACCGAAATCTGCATCGTCGGCGGGCACCGCTATTGCCGCGTCGCCGAAGCCCTGCTGGCCGAGTTTCGGCTGATGGGCATCCTTTCCCCGTCATGCAAGATCACCATCATCAACGACGAGATCGGCATGATGCGGAAGCGGATGAAGGAGTGGATTGCGGCTTAATCAGAAAAAACGAAAGGAACTGGCTATGGCCACGAACGCACCGTTCCCCCTGGCGGCTTCCGACAAAGCCCTGATCCTGGCAGCCCTCCGGGCCTACACCCCGCCGGCGCTCCTCGATCTTGAGGACTTGGGCGGGCTGATCGACAGCATCGAACAGGCCGGCAACGTCTACCTCGACTACGCGGACGCCCCGCCCGCCTGCGAGATCGACATTGAAAAATTCGATGACATGGACTGCCGGCCGCTGCGGGACCGCGGCGAGGAGCAGTTCATGCACAACGCCTGCGACTGGTGAGAAGGGAAGCAGACATGACAATCGCACGCGAATCCTATCGCGCCACCTACCGCATCACCCGCGTCATGTGGAAAGGCCAACGCCAGCAGAATGACATGAGAGGTGCCCTTCGCGAGCGCCTGGGACTGTCCTTGGAGGAGGCCATCGCCTCCGCCGCCGGCGCGCACCCGCGGGCCTGGGATGCGGCCTGGAATGCCACGTTCCGCCCCCTGCCGTCCCAGCAGTGGAACCGGGTTGAGGCCGCCTGGGGCAACGTTCACGGGGATTGGGACATCTCGTTCCGCATGGCGGTTCGCCGCCAGCTCAAGATAGCGCGCCAGATCCGCCATGAGCGCCAGATGTTCGTGCGTGGGCTGCCGGAGCGTGAGCAGCGGTTCTGGGAGTTCGACCGGCACGCCAAGGCTATCGCCCAGGGGAAGCCGGCGCGTAGCGGCATCGCCTCCGGCACAGAGCTGGCGGCATGACCACCAGCACCGTGCAGCTCACGCTCGCGGAGGCCGAGCTGCTGGAACACCGCCTGTCGATCCCTGACTGCATCGCCGACGCGATCGGCGATTACCGCGAGGACGAGGACGGGAACGAAGTCCCCTGCCCGTGGACGCGGGATCAGATCGAGGCAAGTACCCGCGGCTTGCTCGCCCAGGTCGAGAGCCGGCGCTGCATCGACCTGACGGACGATCTGGCGGTTGAGATCGCCGAGGATTGCATGAGCGGTTCGACGTTCTTTGCTGACATTGACGATGCGGTGGCGACGGGAGAGCTGACGAAGGAGCAGGCCGCCGCCTACCGGAGTGCCGCGAAAAGCCTCTGCCGCAAACTCAGCAAAGCCGCCGGCCGCAAGCTGGATGGCTTCCCGCCGGCCTGAAATGCCCCGCATCCCGGGCATGAACGACCTGTTTGCTGGGACCGCATACAGCGGCCCCGGCGCAGTCTGCGGCATCTGCGGCCGCGCCCTGAAAAATCCCGCCAGCATCGAGCGGAGCATCGGCCCCGTCTGCGCTGGCAGCGCCCATCCAAAGACCACCAGCAAGGAGGCTGAGGAAATGCGCGCTCGATACACGACGGAGGTGGAAACGGTGCTCGGCATAGCCGCCATCACCATCCGCGATACCGGGCACGACAGCACCAAGAGCGTGACCAATGATGCCGAACGTGTGGTCCTCGATCTGCGGGAGCGTGGCTTCAAGCTGAACATGCCCGTCATCTACTGCGACAGTATGGGCCGCTGGGACGGTCTGACGATCCGCAACGGCGTGTTCGCCGGCTTCTACCCGCTCAATTCCCCCGGCAGCACCGACTACAAGGAAGCCAGGGTGATGCTCGCCACCATGATGGCGTTGCGCGATCAGCGCCTGGGCGACGCCACGCCCCGCGGTCCGGTGTCGGTGGAGGATTGACCGTGAGCGACCCTCTTTTTCTCATGTTTCTGGCGTGCGCTGCCAGCCTCGCCGGGGGGCCGTTCATGATCCACGGCACACGCTCCCTCAAGGTGGGCGCGCCGGATTGGGGCGCCATGAGCATCGGCATAGCCTTCCAGGCCGTGGCTTTCCTCCTCGTCATCGTATCCATTCGGAACACTTGACCGTGCAACGCGAAGAAAGCCCCAGCTCTGATCCGGCGCCCAATGCGCCGGAGGAGCCTGTCCTGATCTTCAAACACAACCGCGGCTACTACCGGCCGAACGAGTGCGGCTACACCAACTGCACCCGCTACGCCGGGCACTACCCGCGGCCCCAGGCGGAGGAAATCGCGGCGATCGAGCCGGAGAATTTCACCCTCTACCCGGTGCCACAGGACCCGCCGGAGCTGGAAGCCCTGGCGGAGTCCATGTTCCTCGCCGACTGCGAGGAGCCTGATGCGCACAAGCGGAAGATCGGAGGCGTTCCGGCCGAGTATGCCCGCTGGGGCGAGGGGTGCGGGACGCAGATCGGCATGACAGCGTGCGAGAGCTACCGCCGCCGCGCGCGCATGGTCCTGTCGCTGCTGGCCCAGCAGCGCATCAGCATAATCCGGGGAGACGGCTAACCATGCGATCCCGCTACACGACCGAGATCGTCAACAACGTGATCTGCATTGAGGACACGGGCGACGAACATTGGGACGAGACGCGCAGTGTCACCGATGACTTGGACAACGTCATCGCCGACCTGAAAGAGCGCGGCTTCGATCTGACCCTTCCCATCATCTACAAAGATACAGAGACGGGACTCTGGGATGCCGTGATGGTCCGCGACGATCGCTTCGATGGCTTCCAGCGACTCTGCGTGGAATCGCGGTCTGCCGCCATCTTTGAAGTCACGCGCGAGGACTGAGATGTCAGGCGCCCCACGAGAGCAGTACCGCGGCGCCGCCCTCGTGGGGCGGGTGTCTGGGGGAGCACCCCTGCCCGTCTGGATGGATCTCGTGACGATCGAGTGGCCCGAAGTGCCGGAGCTGCACCGGAAGGAACTGCCGAGGCAAAAGGCGAAGCTCCTCGTGGATTGGGCCGTGGACTGCGGGCGGGACCAGACGAAGCTGCCTCCCCCCTACACGGCCATTCACCCCAACCCGGGGCCGGGCGCTGTGGCCACCGCGCCACCACCGCCTCCGGATCCGCCGCGCCTCGCGCTCGACCCGCCGAATCCAGGCGCGGCAGAAGCTGCGGCGCAGCTCCGCGCCGCGCTGGACAGCGGCCAGCCGCTGAAAGCCGGGGCGGCCATGCACATCAAGGCCGGGCGCAACAGCGGGTGGTTCCTCACCTTCCCAGCCGTCTCCGGCCTGCGCCGATTCCATGGGCAGAATGGAGCAGCCTACACCCACGCCCTCCTGCCAGCCTGGGAATACCAGCCGGCCGAGCTGCGGGAGATGCTTGGCGACTTGGAGGACTTGGCTGCCGGCAAGGGGCAGCCGACGAAGGAGACGACACCGGTGAAACCGCCGCCGGTGAAGCCACCGCCAGCGAAGCCCGCCGCAGCCGGCGGGAACCGCAAATACCAACGCGACGAAAATGGAAGGCTCGTGTTCTGATGAACATGCGACGCATCATTCTGGCCGCCGTCTTGTTCTGCGCCACGTCAGGCCCCGTGCTGGCGAAGGCCGCACCGCAGGCCGTCTGCGCCGACTATGCGGCGATGGCTCAACAATTCGCGCAGGATCGCGACGAAGGCATAGCCGAGGACGAACAGCGCAAGACCGTCCGACTGCTGTACCAATACAGCCCGACCCCAGGCGCCCAGGAACGCCTCGCCCTCGCGGAACAAATCATCACTGCGGTCTACAGCACCGCGGTTGATGTGCCGCCCAACGCTATGAAAGGCATGATCTATAACCAGTGCATCAACGGCGGCCGCAGGTAGCATTACCGCAAAGCAGGCGCGCAAGCTGGTGCTCCTGCGCGATGCGGACGGGTGGCTCCTCTGCCCATATTGCGACGGCCGTGCGAAGCTAGTGACCCTTCTCTGACATTTTGTCGACGAGACCGAATGGCCGGTCTTAGCCGGAAGCGGAATGGCGGTTTTGCGGGGGGTTCGTCAAAGAGCGGACTTCATGGATCGTCACTCTGGACGACGGGTGTTTCAACGAACCCCAATATGTTATGCTCTGTTCGGGGTAGGCTCCTGATCGCTTTCCCGCCGCAGTAGGGGTAAGCTCTGCCTCCTACGCGCGACATTCAGGCGCAAAGGAGAGGAAGAGGCAACTTGGCGACCTACAGCAAGACGATCATCTGTCTGGCGAACTCGTGGAAACTCGGCGCGCGATGCATCGCCGGAAAAGTCGTAACCCCGCAAGGTTTTGGCGAGTGGATACGACCTATAGGTACAGCAGACCACGGCGCGGTCTCGTATCAAGACCGCCATTATGACGGAGGCGCTGACCCCGCCTTGCTCGACGTCATTGAAATCCAGATGTCGTCGAAGTCTCAGCATGCATTTCAAGTTGAAAACCATAATATCGACAATCAATGGTATTGGAGGCTGGTCCGAAGAGCCGCACCTGCGGAACTCGACAAAGCCCTAGACCCGCTTCAACGCGACCTATGGGGCACTTCTCTCTTTTCCAGCGGCAGCGGCGCCAACGACCGTGTTGCGGAACATATCGCGCCGAACTTCGGTTATTCCTTGCGGCTCATACATGTAGCTGACCTAGAAATTCGAGTTTCTGTAGAAAATCCGAGTTTTACTAATAAAAAGACAGTGCGAGGTTATTTTACGTACTCCGGAGCCAGGTATGGATTGGCTGTCACTGACCCAGAGACTAGATCGCTCTATATTTCTAGACCAGAAGCAACTTACCCTGTTGGGGCAGCGATTTTATGTGTTAGTCTTGGTGAGCCATTAAATGGGTATGTCTATAAGCTGATTGCAGGGGTGTTCCTGCCTTGAGCGCGTCGTTTACCAGAGTAAGCGAGGAGGAAGCCGTGGAGCCAAGAGAGGGTACCAAGGTGCTCACAATTGGGCACTCCACGCTTGCCCTCGATTCATTTCTCAATCTGCTTAAAAAGGCAGGAGTAACAGCCGTTGCTGACGTGCGAAGCACGCCATTTTCACGGCGCTCCCCACACTTCAGCCGTGACGAATTTCGTGCCGCGCTCAGGGAAATCGGAATTAAATATGTGTTCCTCGGCAAAGAGCTGGGTGGTCGCCCTCGCGCCAGCAACCTCTATTGCGACGGAGTTGCGGACTATGAAAAAATGGCTGTGGAGCCTGCCTTTCTGAAAGGCATTGAGCGGATTGTCAAAGGCTCCAATGAGCATACGATTGCGCTCATGTGCTCGGAACATAACCCGCTAGATTGTCACCGCTGCCTTTTAGTCGGGAGAGCGCTAGCAGCGCGTAAAATTTTACTCGGGCACATATTGAGTGATGGAAAGACCGTTACCCAATACCAGATAGAAGAAAAGCTTTTAGCTTTATCTGGTTCTGAAAATAAAGACATGTTTGCAACTCGCGAAGAACTACTGGCTGCTGCCTATCGGTCAAGGGCGAGATCCGTCGCCTACCGGGAACCCGCGCGAGAACTGATGGCGCCGGCCGCACCGCATTGGTCTGATCATGCCTTTTGACGTTACAACTATCGGCTTCACTAAAACCAATGCGAAGGGATTCTTTGACCGCCTCGTTTCGGCTGGCGTCAAAGTTCTCTACGATGTTCGGCTGCACAATACGTCGCAGCTTTCGGGTTTTGCTAAGGCCGATGATCTTGCTTTTTTTCTCCAAAAAATTGGCAACATAAAATACCAGCATCAACCGCTACTTGCTCCTACAGATACTATGCTGAAATCATTCAAACGCGATAAAGGGGATTGGGATGAGTATCAGAAAAAATTTCTTGACTTGATGATAGAGCGCAGAATTGAAGACCGTTTCAATCCATCTTTATTTGACGGTGCCTGCCTTCTTTGTTCCGAAGCCACCCCACACCACTGCCACAGGCGACTGGTCTGTGAGTATCTTAATTCCAAATGGGGCGGCGCCCTAAAAATAAGGCACCTATAGCGGTTGAAGTCGCGACGCGCGAGGCCCGCATCGCTGCCCACGCGGCATTCGATCGGCTGTGGCAGGCGAAGATGCGCCGCGACGGCTGCACGAAAGGCGTTGCGCGCAGAGCCGGGTATCGTTGGTTGGCCAGCCAGCTCTACATGGACCCGGCGTACTGCCACATCTCGTGAATGGACGCCGATCTGTGCCACGAGGTGGAGCGGATCTGCATGGCCGTTGGCCGATGAAGCGCCGTCGCCAGAACCGAGCAAGCGGCGTGGCGACGGCGCTTTATTCATTTGAGAGAACGTATCGTGCGGCCTTGCCGGCTAACCAGCAAGCGACGGCAATAAAAAGGCACAATGCCGTGAAATAAGAGACTTCATCCAGCGGGTATCCAAACAGCACCATGGCTGCGTTACGGAAGGCACATACAACGAATATCGCGGCCAAGCAGACCCCGAGCCAGTAAAGGACCCTGCCCAAGCGAACAATCATAGATCAGCCCCACTAACCGCCCGCACCCATGCGCGAGGCGTAACGTAATCGTAACGGAACCGGACATCCGCCTCAAGCAAAGGTAAACGTTCCCTGGTGGCGATGGCGGAGCCGAAAGCCTGAGCGCGCGGCCCGTGCCGCGGCTGAGACGGTCGGCGGTCGTGACGGCAGCCTTCGCCGCATCATGCAGACCGACACGCCGCCACCCGTCCTCCTGTTCTTCGCCAAGGCGGTAATCCGCGGCGGCGCCAGCTCTGACCTGTTCGCGGATAAGGTCGAAGTCGCAGGCTACACGAACACCCACGGGACGTTCGTGGCCCCGCACAAGGCCACCCGGCACAAGCGCCGGGTGGTCCGCGCCGTGCCGGAGGCCGCCAGGGTGCATGTGCAGCCGGATCTGTTCGGCGCCCGGCTGGCGGCCGAGGCCCCAGCGAAGCGCACCCCCAAGACGGACGATCGGCAGACCATGCTGTTCGGCGCGCCAGCTCCGGCGCCAGAGCAGCCTGCCGCGACACCGGAGGCCAAGCCGCAGGACATTGACCGCCGGCTGGCCGCGCTGAAGGAGCGCCGCGCGCCGCATCCGGAGGAGGTGGCGCCGGAACCGGCCGCAGCTCCGCAGCCGGCGCCGAAGGCGCAGGAGGCTCCGCAGGCCGCGCCCGCGCCCCAATCCATCGCTGACCGGATCGTCCAGACTTACCTCAAGCTGACCGGCGGGCAGGTCAACCGCCGCGCCCGGCTGGCCGACATCCGCGCCGCAATGCCCGACGTGCCGCGCGAGGATCTGGACCGGGCGCTGTTCGCCCTGGCCCACGGCGGCGATGCCGGGCTGCTGCGGAACGACGATCAGGCGATGCTGCGGCCGGAAGATCGGACTGCGGCCGTTCAGATCGGCGATCAGGAACGGCATCTGCTGTGGCTCGACCGGCCGGACCCGAAAGTGGCCGGGCAAGAGTCCCCGGAGCCTCCCGCGCCAGCCCAGGAGGCACCGAAGGCGACGGAGCCGGCGGCGAAGGTGCCGGACGCCATCAAGGGGCGGCTGAAACGCGCGCTGGCCGCCCTGGCGGACGTGGAAGCCGCGATGGAGGGCGCCCGCCGCACCGACGAGAAATTCCAGGGCGACGGGCGCTACGAGTACGACGCCTACCAGAACCGCGCCACCCAGCGCGAGGCGGCGCAGGCCATGCTCGCCAAATTCCGCGAGCAGGCCCGCAAGCTGGGCATCGACCCCGAGGCGACGATCCGCGAGCTGGGCGGCGAGCCGAACGTGTCCATGTCCCAGGCGGGGCAGGCATACGCCGCCGGGACCGGACAGGAGCCGGACGTATCCAAGACGGAAGTCGGACAAATGCCGGCAGCACCGGCCGAGCAGAAGCCGTCCGCTGACCCGCTGCATGCCAGCGACGAGGAGTGGCGCCGGGCGATCTACGACGCGATGCAGGCTCGGTGGGACGCCGGCAAGGACGTGACGGTCCGCACCGCCCTGCGCGTGACGAAGATCGGCCCGAAGCACCGCGATTCCGTCCGGTTCCGCGACGAGCAAATCCAGATCGCCCGCGGCAAGGGGTGGGACACCCTGCTGGGGATCGGGCGCGAGATCGACCAGCTCGCGCACGAGCTTGGCCTCCCCACCGGCCAGCAGCGGGCGGATGCGCAGCAGGCGGCGCGCACCCCGGAGGACGACGCCCGCGACGAGGCCCAGCTCGACGCGGCGGCGCGGGAGCTGCGCCCCCTGGTGGACGCCCAGGACCGTGCCCGGGAGAAATGGGCCACAAGCCGCAGCTTGGAGGACGAGAAGGCGCTCGATGCCGCCGGCGCCCCTGTGCAGGAGGCCGGCAAGCGGCTCGGCCTGACCGAGCTCCGCCTGCATGACGCCATCGAGCTGGCGTCCAACATGGACCCAGCGCCGGCCGGAGCCGGACAGGAGCCGGACGAACCCAAGGCGGAAGCCGGTCAGAAGCCGGACACACCACCGGCGGCTGCCGAGCCGGCCCCGGGGGCAAAGTCGGAGCCGATCAAGCTGCGCCAGGGCGATGGCGAGGCTGCCTCCGTCCTCCTCCATGCCGCCGCCAGGGGCGACAAGGAAGCCGCCGGGCGGATGACCGCCAAGGAAATGCTCGAAGCCGCCAACCGGCGGAAGTTCGACATTGCGCAGCGGAACCAGCGCGATCCGAGCCTGCAAACCTATGCCGACGCGCTGATGAACCTCGTGGTGGAGCATGCGAACGCGGACGGGAAGCATGACGCGTTCCTGTCTAGCCTGAAGGGGCAAGCCGCCTTCAACTTCCTGACCGACGCCATCGGCGAGACGCTCGCCCAGGCGATCGAGGAGGCCCAGCCGCAGAAAAAAGGGCGGAAGAAGGCCGGGAAGGAGCCGGCGCAGGCCGGACAGCAGGCGGCGGACAAGCCGGACGAAACGCGGGCAAAAGCCGGACAAACGCCGGCCGAGCGCCCCAAGAAGGGGGCGAAGGGCGACCGGGCCGCGGTGGTGGCCGCGGTGCGCGATGCGCTCGACCGCGACGACGCTCCGGCCGCCATCGCCGCCCTCGAATCCCTCACCTACCAAGACCTGCAAGCCGCGGCTGACGCCCTCTCCCTCCCCTTCACCGCCAACCCCAAGGGCAAGAAGGAGCTTGTCGGGCGGCTCCACAAAATCATCCCGAAGTTGACGCGCAGCGCCGTTGCCGCCTTCCAGCGCGAGAAGCACATCGCCGGAATCCGGTCCGAACTGAAGAAGGACGAGCACGCCCTGGCGGACCGCGAGGCGTGGGAAGCCGGGAGCAGTCCCGACGATCCGGCGTGGGCCTATGCCCGTCTGCCCGTGGGATTGACCAAGGATCAGCTCAAAGAGCGGATCGCGCAGCGCCGCCGCGAGCTGGCGCAGGCCGAGGGGGGCGCCAGCCCAGAGGAGCCCCAGCCGGAAGCGCCGGCAGAGTCCCCGCCCCCGGCCGCTCCGGCGAAGCTGACCAGTTTCGGCGTCCAGCCCGGCACCACGAAGGGCGAGCGGAAGAAGGCGAACAAGCGCGCCCTCGCCATCCTGGCCGAGAAGCGCGACGAGGAGATGACGGACGAGGACCGCGAGGCCCTGGCCCGCTACACGGGCAACGGCGGCGTCGGGGATTCGCAGAGCGAGTTCTACACCCCGCCGGCGGTTGCCTCCTCGATGTGGGACATGCTGCGGAATGCCGGCTTCTCCGGCGGGAGCGTGTTGGAGCCGAGCTGCGGAACCGGCGTCTACCTGCACACCGCCCCCGAGGCCGCCCGGGTTACGGGCGTGGAGATGGACCCGACCAGCGCGCGGATCGCCGGCATCCTGCACGGCCCGGCCGGGCACGACATCCACAACGCCAGTCTTGAGCGGTTCGCGACCCAGGACGGCCGGCAATTCGACGCGGTGATCGGCAACGTGCCGTTCTGCGGCCGCGGCAGCCTCCTGAAAGACGACAAGCCGGAGCTGCCGCGCGCTGAGCAGTACTTCGTGGATACCGCGCTCGACAAATGCCGGGACGGGGGCCTTGTGGCCGTGATCGTCCCGACCGGCATCATGGACGCCCAGGGCACCCGCAGCTTCCGCGAGCGCATCATGGCGAAAGCGGAGTTCCTGGGCGGCCGGCGGCTGCCGAATACGTGCTTCCAGGCTGCCCATACCGAGGTGACGAGCGACATCCTCGTGTTCCGCAAGCGCCCCCAGGAGATCGCCGGGGCGCTGGGCGCGCTCGATCAGGACCAGCTCAAGGCCGCAGGCGTATGGGACGCCGAGTTCCTGGCCGGGACCTACTTCCAGGGCCGCGGCGCCCCGAACGTCATGGGCCGCGTGACGACGAAGATGGGGCAATTCGGCGAGGAGGCGACCGTCGCCGGCAGCATGGAGGGCGTGCCCGAGGCCCTGTCCACCTGGGCGCCGGAGGAGCCGGTAGCCCCCTCCCCGTCCGTGCCTGCCATCCTCGAAAGCCTGGGCGACGACGCGGCGGCCCGCCGGCGCGTGACCAACGCGGCGCTGCGCACCCCCTATCAGGTCGCGCAGCCCGGGGACGTGCGGGTGGTCAACGGCGTCCGCTATGTCCTGCAAGGCCAACCGCCACGATGGAACCGGGCCGAGGAGGAGGTTCCAGAGGCGGTCGAGGACGCCCGGCACATCGCGGAGCTGCTGGACGACTTGGCCGAGGGCCGGGCGCGCGATCCGAAATTCACCCGGGCGGGGCTGATCGAGGCCCTGGACTCCTGGGTGGCGGCCCACGGCACGCCAGCCAGCAACAAGCAGCTCCGCGCGTGGCTGGCCGCGCCGTTCATGCCCCGGGGCGAGGACGTGCATCCCGAGGACCACGCCCATCAGGTGCAGCAGGCCCAGCGCCACGTCGCTCGCATCTTGGGCGCGGTCAACGCTGACGGCAGCTATTCCGACCTCGTGACCGGGCGCGTGCGCGAGGCCGAGGCCGCAGACCTTGAGACGGTGGCGACGCGGCTGGCGCTGGAATGGGGCGGGTTCACAGCCGACCAGCTCGCCACCGCGGCCAACGCGCACGTCGATACCGTGCTGGATCGGCTGCACGCCTCCTCCGACTTCGCGGTGGAGGCGGACGGCAAGACGTGGACGACGATCGACGGCTACATGACCGGCGACCTGTGGCCGAAGCTGGATGCAGCCCGGGCCGCCGCAGCGGAGCCGAGCGTCGCGCCCGAGCTGCGCGCGAAGTATCAGCGGCAGGTCGCCGAGCTGGAAAAGGCCATCGACCCCAAGAGCCTTGAGGACGTGGAAGTCACGCTTTCCTCCGGCTTCGTCCAGCCGGGCGACATCGAGGCGTGGTTCACGGCGCGGAACGACGCCTACAAGGAGCGCAATCCTGGCCGGGCCTGGGAGCCGGGCGAATACAGCGTCACCTATGACAGCGGCGCATGGTCGATCCGGAGGGCAGACGACGGCGGCGCCCCCTTCCGCGGCAACGATGCGGAGCTGGTGGAGCGTTTTCTTAACCGCGATGGCGTGCGCCGGACCGAGACAGAAAAAGTCGAGGCCCTGAACCGCGAGTTCAAGACGTGGCTGCTGGGCAGCGAACGTCGAGAGGCGATGGAGGACCGATACAACAGGCTGTATCGCGGCTTCCGCGCACGCGAGTTCTCGAACGCCCCCATCCACATCGCCGGCATGAACACGGAGGGCTTGAAGGCTTTCCAGTACGGCGGCGTTCGCTGGGCACTGGCAGCGGGCAAGGGCATCGTCGCCGCAGATGTCGGCCTTGGCAAGACGGTGAGGGGCCTCATGCTGGCGCGCCTCGCCAAGCAGACAGGGCAGGCGAAGCGGCCAACCTTCGTTGTCCCCAAGAGCGTGGTCGCGAATTGGGTTGCAGAGGCCGAGAAGTGGTTCCCCGGCAGCCGGGTCCTCGTGATCGGCGAGAGCATGGTCAAGGGGCGGGACGGCACGATGAAGGCCGTGTCCGACGACGAGGCCACCCGGAAGCAAAAGCTCCAATCGCTGACGCAAAACGATTGGGATTTCGTGTTCATCACGCAGCCCGCCTGGAACGAGCTGGATGTCTCCCCCGAGCTGCGCGACCGCTACGAAAACGACAACTTCTGGACCCAGCGCGCCGACGCGCTCGACCGGGCCAAGAGCGACAAGAAGCGCGGGAAGATCCGGACCGCGTTCGAGCTGCAGCAGGCCAAGCAGACCTTCACCAAGCGCGAGGGCTCGATCTTCTTCGATGACCTTGGCGTGGACATGCTCGTCATGGACGAGGCGCACTGCTTCCCGGCGGGGACGCTGGTGGACGGGCGCCCCATCGAGAGCTTCCATGCCGGGGATTTGGTGCGGGCCTTCGACCACGCCGCCGGTCGCATCGTCCTTTCCAGAGTTGCCAACCTACAGATCCGCGTCCCCCGCGATCTCTATCGGATCGAGATGGACGACGGCACGACGCTGATCTGCACAGGCAAGCACCCGATCTTCACGCCGCACGGCTACATCTTTGCCGAAGATATCGCTGTCGGTGACGTGGCGTTCAAAAACAAGCGGGGACCGGCGGATGGTGAAGAAGAAAGGCGACCCATGGAGGCGGAGCGTTCCTCGCCTGGAAACGGCGACGCTTCCATGCGCGTGGTGCGGCACGCCCTTGAAGCTGACGCCGCAGCAGGATTGGAGGCGCCGCGAGGGGCAGCGGAACTTCTTCTGCAACAAGACCCACTCGGCGCATTCCAGGGAAGCCCGGAAGAGGCCGAATCCCTCCGCCATGGAAGCAGAGATTGCGCAGGCGAAGGCGCGATTGCTGGCCGTGCTGGGAGATGGTTGGGTGGCGGAGCACATGGTCAAGGAGCCGTATCCGGAGAACGGCATCCCGTTTTGCTACAAGGTGGACATCGCACACCCCGGGCTGCTGATCGCCATGGACGTGATCGCATTGCACCCATCGTATTCCAAGCAGGGCCGGGACCACAGGAGGGAGGCGATTTTATGGAGGTGCGGGTGGCGCGTGTTGCGCCTCTCGATAGGGGAGTTGACGAAACGTTTGGAGGAGTGTGCAAGGGCGGCGTCGTCTACAACATCGAAGTAGAGCGCCATCACAACTACATCGCCGAAGGCATCCTCGTTCATAACAGCTACAAGAATCTGTTCGCCGCACGCCAGCGGTTCGGCGAAAGCCCGAAGTTCCTGGGCGGATCCGGGCAGAGCAAGCGCGCGCTGGACACCTTCCACAAAACCAGGGCGCTGCGCGACGCGAACGGCGGGAAGGGCGTGTTCATGCTCACCGCCACGCCCACGAAGAACAGCCCGCTTGAAGTTTACTCCATGCTTTCGCACATCGCGCCCGAGGCATTCGAGCGCATGGGCATCCGGAACGCCGAGGATTTCCTCGACCGATTCTGCGTGTTCGAGACACGGAAGATTCTCGGTCTCAACGGCGAGTATGACGACGATCTGTGCGTGACAGGCTTCAAGAACCTGTCCGAGCTGCGCGAGGTAATGCGCCGCTACATCGACCACAAGACCGCCGAAGATGTCGGGCTTGAGCTGCCGGAGCGCGACGATCAGCAGCACATGGTCGATATGACGCCGGCCCAGGAAGCCGTTTACGAGGAGCTTCGCTCGCTCATTGCCGGCAAGGACGATGCCGCTGGCAAGATCGACGCCGAAGGTGAGGCGCACATCTTTTCCGTCATGGACAAGATGCAGAAGGCGACGCTCGACCTGTCCCTGCTGGGGCCGGAGCATGCAGGCGAAGCAAGCCCGAAGATGGAGCTGTGCGCAAAGAACGTTGCCAGGGGCGCAGCAGACGGCGGGCAGGTTGTGTTCTGCGAAGCGATCGACACGCACGAGAAGATCGTGGACATGATCGCCAAGCATGGTATCCCGCGCGAGCGCATCGCCATCATCAACGGCAACACCGCCAAGACCGGCGATGCGCGCCAGAAAATCAGCGACGCCTTCAACTCCGGCCGCATCGACGTGGTGATCGCCAACAAGACGGCCGAGGAGGGCGTGAACCTCCAAAAGCGCACTGCCGACATCCATCATCTCGATCTGCCGTGGGAGCCTGCGACCCTACAGCAGCGCAACGGGCGCGGGCTCCGCCAGGGCAACACCAACAAGGCGGTGCGACTGCACACCTATCTGGCCCGCGGCAGCTTCGACGGCTATCGCTGGCAGACGATCAGCGCAAAGAAGGATTGGCAAGACCTGCTGTGGAATGGCGGGGACACCGTCGAAAACCTCGTGTTCGAGGGCGGCGGCACGCGCGAGGAGATGATGATCGCGCTGTCCAAAGATCCAGACGCCACTGCGAAGAAACTGTCGGAGGACAAGGAGGCGCAGCAGGCGCGCACCGAAGCGGCGGAGCGCGGGAAGGCGACCGATCAGTTCACGCGCTATCAGGAGATGCGCCGCAGCCTTGCGGAGTTGCGCGCCAAGCACCCGCAGGGAGCCGAGCCGAGCGCGGCAATGCGGCGCCTCGAATACCGGTCCGACGTGCTCGCTGACACGCTGCGGCACTCGAAATGGTTCGCACACAAGGAGCTGCTGGACAGCGTCGAGCCGGCATACATCGAGCCGAGCACCAACGTCGCATGGACGAAGGGCAGGGGGTTCGAGCTGGCCGGCGGCTCCGGCGGGCCGATCCACTACAGCTCCTCGCCGACGCGCTGGGTGGTCGAGGGCGTGGACCTGGGCAATGATGCCGGGCCGCAGATCATTGCCCGACAATGGGGGGCCACCCCAGGCGATGACAGCAAGACCGTCCGCATGGACGCGGCGAAGTTCAAGGCGGGCGTGACGCCGATCGCCTACAGCCAGGAGGAAGAGGAAAAGCACATCGCGGCGGAGAAGGCCGCCCGCGAGGCGAAGGCCAAGAAGGAGGCCGAGGAGAAAGGCGTTGCCCACCTGGGCGAAGTCGCGGCCATGCCGCCCGTCGTGGTGCAGGCGCGCGCCGCCGAGCTGCAACGCCAGCTCAAGGCATCCGCGGCCGCCTACAAGGATTACGGCTGGGATGGCCCGCTGCCGCTGGTGCGGCCGGATGGCAGCGTGTTCGCCGCCGAGAGCTACGATGCGCGCAAGCGCCTCGCCGACAACGACTTCCTCCTGCCCACCCCGGAGAACCGGGAGAAGGCCATCGCCGCCTATGCCGACCTCGCATCGCGCCGCCGCATCCGAAACAACTTCGTGTCCGGCCGCCGCGGCAAGACCACCCATGTCGGCGTGAAGGCCAGCTATCCGGACAGCAACCGGGAATACTCCGGGTTCGAGGCGAACCCGTGGGAGAAGATCATCCGGCAGCTCTACGGGGACGGCGCGGTGCAGGAGGCGCGCGCCGCCGCCGACAAGCGGATCAGGGAGCGCATCGACGCGGCGCCCGACTTCCGCTCCGCGGTTGAGGCCGCACAGCCGGCGGTGCAGCTCCCGCAGTATGGCGGCTCGCTGGCCGCCGGGGCGTGGCCGGCCGATGTGGTGGCGAAGCTGTGGGACAAGGCCGCGGCCGAAGGGCTGCTGCACACCCCGCTGCGGCAGGCGGCGCCGAGCGATTACCAGGGCAGCATCAACCACCACACGTTCAGCATGCCCGTCCCGGGCAGCTCCTACGACCGCACCAACCCCGGCATGAAGGTGGGCGACTTCCTGAACGCCGTGGGGGCGGGCAGGGAGATGCCGCCCGCGCCGGAGCCGGCGCCCAACCCCAAGCCGCAACCGGCGGCGATGCCAGCCGCAGCGCCCACCCAGCCCCCGGAAGCCGGACAGAAACCGGCGGAAATAGCCGGACAGAAGCCGGATGCGATATCCGGACAAAAGCCAGCGTTTCCCGGACAGAAGCCGGCGAAAGCCGGACAATCGGCGAACAGGCCCGATGGCGGGCGCCAGCTCGTGGAGCACGTCACGGCGAATGGCAAGACGATCCGGGGCGTCATCCGGCGCGATCTGTCCTACCATGAGGCCAAGAAGATCGACCCCTATACGTTCCGCAAGGACGGGGGGATGTTCATCAGGGAGAAGCACCTTTGAGCGACACCCCAGGCCAGATCGACGTACCGACCGCGCTCCGGAACATCATCGGCGTGTTGCAGGAGAACCCGGCCAACTATCGCCTGTTCGGCGTGTGGTGGTGGCCGGTGAAGCTGGCCCTGCACGTCACCGGGCATGGCCAGGAGGTGCCGGGCCTGTCCAACCTGCCGTCCGGCAAGAAGCCGTACATGGACGAGGAGCAGGCGGCGCTGGTACCGAAGGGCGGGGTGCAGGAGATCCTGGCCGCGGCCTTCGAGGAGTATGGGCACAACGCACGTTTCGGGCGCCCCAACGGTCAGGTCGAGACGCCCGATGGCGAGGTGGTGACGATCTACGACCCCGACATCGGGTTTTAGGATCCGTGCCCGAATACCCCTTTCGACATGCCGGTCAGCATTCATTCCATAGTTGGCACGACATGGTCCAAGGTGCCAAAGAGAAACGAAACCGCTATGATCGCTTCACCTCTTGTCAGAGGCTGGATCTGGGACTGCGTCGTCCCGTTGCACGAAAGAGCGTGAGTCTTGCAATTAAATATAGCACTTTTACTATTTGCTATCGTGCTGTTTGGCTTGCTGATCTGGTTAATGGCTCAGATCCTGCCGTCTACAGAGGAGAAGCCAGAATCTGCCCCACCCAAGATATCTCCACGTAGCAACAAACCGATCCGCCCGCGCTCTGTCGAAGAGCAACTTCGTGATGAGATAGCAGCGGTTCATAATAAGCTGGCATTCCTACAGGGCGAACATGACCGTTGGAAGGAGCGAGCTAAAGCACTGGCCACTCGCGTTTGCGAGCTTGAAAGTGCTCATGCGGAAAGCATTAAAACTGATTCCGGGGATCGCTCTCAATACCGGCGCCTGCGCAGCCTAATCGCAACCGAATTTCATCCTGACCATATCAAGGTTGAAGGTATAGAAAAGATAGTCCGAACGGAGATATTCAAGGCAATCTGGCCAAAAGTGCAGGATATTGAAAAGACTCATTAAGTCATATCATGGTTGTACAAAACTGAAAGTGACAGAGAGGACAAGATGCCTATTTCGGCCACGGGTTCACCATTAGGATCCGAGCCAAAATAAACTTTTTTATGTGCCTGTCAGTATTCTCATGGCGGCAACGTTACTTGCACTCGAAATCCACTGATTTGGATCGTTTGTTCAAACTTGATCCTTTAGCGGAGCGTATCCGGCCGCCGCCGGGCCGCATCGAAGGCCCGGCGATCGCGGTCCGCTTCGCGCTCCCGAGCGGACCGGTCCTGTTCGGCCTGGAACGCCCGCTCCTGGGCGGCGCGCTTGTCGCGGAGCCACTGATCCGCGCGCCACTCCTCCTCCGCGGTCGGATCGCGAGCAGCGGCCGGGAGCGCCGCCAGCAGGGCCAGTGCCAGGAAAGCGGCGCGCAGCATCATGGCCTCCTACCCGGCTGTGAGCCGGAATGCGATTGCAAAGCCGATCAGGCACCCGATGACGAACACGCCCCCGAGCACCGCGGCCACCACAGCGTACGTCCGCCGGTCGAATGCCTTCTTCCAGCCGGAGGACTCCCGTTCGATTGCCGCGCCGACGCGCGCCTCCATCGCGGCGATCACCCGCGCCTGGAACGCCTCCATCGCTGCCGGCGGGAGCGGTTGCCGGGCCTCGAACATGATCCGCGCCAGGGCAGGCATCAGCTCCACGAAGGCCGCCTGGGCGACGAAGATTTCCCGCCAGTAGGGATCGCCCTTCACGCCCGGCGCGCGCGCCGCGGCGACGATCCGTTCGAGCGTCCGATCCACCCGCCCCTGGAAATCGGCCATCAGCTTCGCTGCGTCAGGCCCGGGCAGAGCAGACGGGGGAGAAGGAGGCGTTGCCTCCTCCTCCCCACGCGCCACAGCATCCATCAGGGCGCGTATTCCCTCCGGGCCGGCTACGCCAGCCACGGTAGGAAGCCTTTGCCTTCCAGCGGCGCTAGCTCCTCGTTCACCGCTTCGAGGTAGCGGCGCACGACGGGCCGGTAGACGCCGGGGATGGGCGGGTTCTTGTTGCCCTCCGGCACGATGCCGTCCCGGGCCTCGTGGAACAGGAACCGGCGGCTCTCGATCCACAGGGCAAGATCCTGCGGGGCCAGCCGAGGCCACCACAGCTCGACCGCGCCTTCCTCAAGCGCCCGCTGATATGCCGGGGTGCGGCGAATCGTCTCGAACGATGCCGGGCTATCCGCGCGCCCCAGGTTCAGGATCAGCAGCGAGGCCGGCCATTTGACGCCGAGGCGCTGATGCTCGGCGAGCTGCGCCACGTCATCGACCGCGGGCGTGAGCACATAGGCCCCGATCAGCGACACCGCGCCCTGGCGGAGCTGATCCGGCAGCGTCGGGCCGCTGGCGATCAGCTCGCCGAAAGCGATAGCGTCGGCCCCCAGGTCGAAATACCCGCCCAGGAACTTCCCCTTGCCCCGTGCGGAGGGCAGCGCCCCGAACACCTTCCGCTGCCACTCGACCACCTGGGCAATGTTCCGGCCCGGGGGCTGCATAACCTGGGCGAAAAATTCGACCAGCAGCCGCGCCCCGGGATCGGAGGCGAGGAGGATGGTCCGGTCCAGCGACTCCGGGGCCGATTCGAGCTGCTTGCCGCCCAGGGTCCGGGCGATCGTCGTCTTGCCGCTGTCCCCCGAGCCGATGAGCGCCCAGACGGGCGCGGTGCCCGACAGGTCAGGGATTGGCTTCGTGCGCTGGGTGCGCTTGGGGCCGGCGTCGGTGGGGAGGCTCGCGGTCGCCGGGACCACTACCTCGTCCATCTCCTCTGCCAGCAGATCGGCCAGCGACTTCCCCTCGTCCTTTTCGGCATCCGGGGGGTTCTCCTTCACCACGTTCAGCTTTGGCGCTTGCGCCATACCAGTTCCCTTTCAGATCAGACTTTTCGGCCGCCTGCGAATTGCAGCACGTCCGTTTCGTCCTCCTCCTCCGCGGCGGCGGCCGCGGGAGGAGGAGCAGTTTTCCGCCGCGTCTTGGCCACCGGTGCCGCGGCGGCGGCAGCCGGCGCCTCTGGCGCTGGCGTCTCTTTTGCGACCGGGCGCGCCCTCGCGGGCGCCCCATCCCCTGCCAGCCGGGCCTTGTCGCGGCGGACCTGCCACCACGCCTTGCGGACCCGCTCGCCGGTAGGAGGCTTTCCGTCGCCGTCCGCGATCTGCGCCGCGGTTTCTCCCGGATGCAGCGCGCGCAACGCGGCCGCAACCCCGTCCCAATACGGGCGCCGTGGCGGGTTCAGCCCTGGCGCCAACTCTTCGTAGTGGTCCCACAGATGCTCGTAGAGCGGCGAATGGCCTCCCCGCTTCTCGGGAGGCCGCTGACGAGCCGCTTCGAGGATCGCGTCCACTACCAAGGCACCTCTCTTCCGTCCGGTCATCGTCCCGCCTCTGTCCAGGCATGCGGGGGGACCATGCCGCGATTCGAGAGTCGAATCATCCCCCAATCCGGGCAAACTGTCCAGCATACATCCGGCTTCTATCCGTAGGTGTATCCGTCAAAAATCCGGTAAGTGTCCGGCCTTTGTCCTGGTCCGTAGGATGGAATGGTGGTAGTCAGATCGAGGCGCCGTTTCCAAACGACGCAGCGGGGAACAGCAGAAAAGGAGTTCGACGTGCCGAGGGACGTTCACAAACTCGCCGCCGCCGCAGTCTTGCAGGGCCAGGAATCCGAGGATGCCGCGATGCTGGCGCATTGCAGGGAGCAGGCAATGCGCCCGACGCCGGAGGCCGGCAGCTTCGCCACCGCCTTCGCCCTTCTCCGCCTGACGGACATGGCGCGCCGGCTGATTGTCTCGGATCTGCGCGACGAGGCAGCGGAGGCCGGCCGATGAGCGAGCCAGCCGCCGAGACGTTCGGCTTCCGCCGCCTGACCATGACGGCCACGGTACCGACCCGGGCGCACCCCAAGGATGCCGGGCTCGACCTGTGCGCCGACCTCTACAAGCGCGACGGGGCGGAGAGGGTGGCCGGTGGCATCCTGTGCCTGACCGTCCCACCGGGGCAGCGCCGGCGCATCCCGACCGGGCTCGCCATCACCCCGCCGGAGGGGACCTTTGCCCATCTGCTGGACAAGTCGGGCCTCGCCGATCGCTACGGCATCACCATCCTGGGCGGCGTCTGCGACGAGGGATACACCGGCGAGTATCAGGTGATCGTCCTCAACACCGGGAACGAGCCCTGGCACGTCATCCACGGTGTGAAGCTGTGCCAGATCGTGTTCCAGCGCATCTCCTACGCGGTCGGCGAGGAGCGGGAGCTGCCGCAGACCGCCCGTGGCGCCAAGGGGTTCGGCAGCACGGGGGCGATGGGATGACGGCAGTCCTCCTGGCGCCTCCGCGTCAGGCCCCACCGCCGGATGAGAAGGGCGTCATTGGCTGATCTGTGGCGGGGAGAGCGGCCCGAAGGCGCGCCCGATGGATCCGACCTGGGCGTCCCGTTCTTCTTCAAGCAGACCGGATCCCGCCGCGAGGCGTGGCCGGGCGTGACCGGGAAGGGCGATAACCCGGCCGAGTGGCCGGACGAGCTGCGCGTCCAGCAATTCCCGGGGGCGCCGTCGAAAACGCCGGGCCGGGTGCGGAGCGTGAGCCAAGACGGGGCCGGCCCAGGCGTCGGCCTGAACCGGCAGAGCCGCCGCAAGGGCGGCCCAATCTGGGACTTCTTGTCGCGCCCCTACCGGTTCGCCGGCTCGGATCGACAGGCCAGCGGGGCTGGGGACTCTGTGGGCGGCTGGCTCGCGGCGCTTCAGGAGCCGGGTGCGAGTTGGCGCGGCGCGACCGGAGGCCGTGAAGGGTGCAGGATCATCCCGCCGTCCCCTACTTCTATCTTGGCGTCCGGATAAACCGCCAAAGCGAGTTGCACGTTGGCCAGGAACAGCCGCCGGAAATCAACCATTCGGCCGATGCCAAGCCCGAATTGCGCCTTCAAAGCCTTCCAGCTCACGGGCTGCGGCTTCGATAGGGCGTGGAGCCTGTAAGCCAGCCACGCATACACATCCAGGCCCTGGCTATTATTCGACAGGGCCTTCACAGCAGCCTCTTCTATCGGAACGGGATGTTTTTGGAGTTGTTGAAAGAACCCATCTGACAGTCTGGCATTCTCAGCAAGCAATTTGCCAGATCCGTCCATAGATGGCTCAAACATAGCCGCTTCAATAATGTTCTGATTTAATAGCCCGACTTTGCCCCCGCGACGCATATGGAACGTCAGCCGGCAATAGGCGATGCGTTCAGACTGTTCGCGGACCGCCTTCACTACGCCGCCGCCCCACGGAATCCCCATCCGCTCAAGCCAGTCCCGCATGCTTGAGCCGAGCCGCACTTCCGGGCTCTGCGTGCGGAGTGCTTCTGACTGAAGGTAGAATAAAATCATCCTTGCGCGCGCGCCGAATGGGACTCCGACATTAACAGGCTTCCCGTTAAGGCCGGGGCGTGCGCCCGATTCGACAATTAGGCTGATGTTTTCAGCGTCTACTTGCCAATCCTGGCCGTCTGGAAGGCGCTTGTGAGGCAACGCTGCTTGGCACCAGCCCGAGAAAAGAAAGCCGATACCGGTATCTTCATTGCCTAAATACTCGGTTGCAGCCTCGATTACCTCTCGGCGCACGTCGAGATTTAGCGTGCCTTGCTTGCCCTTGGCGACGAGAAGATCGTGGATGGTTCCCATGCCGCGAGCATGCCACATCTGCGGCGGCTCGGAAGTGGGACTTCTTGTCACACCCCCCTGGCGGGGAGAGTGGCGGGGAGAGGTGTCCACAGGCGGGGGTGGGACTTCTTGTCACACGAGCTATTAGCAAGATATTTGATTCTTATATTAGCTTGTGTGACAAGAAGTCCCGGGATAACTCATGTAACCCATTGATATCATTTGGGGCGCTCTGAGGGGGGTGTGACAAGAAGTCCCACTTGCTGTGACAAGAAGTCCCACCCCGCCTGTGGATAAGTTCTCCGCCGGCCGATGCAGCCCCCCCCGCCCGGCATGAAGCCGCAGGGCGGGAAATTGGTTCAGTTCCTTGTTGGCCAGTGTGACAAGAAGTCCCAGGCCGTGCGATGAACGTCGGCGCCTGGAACATCCAGAGTTGAGCATCCCCAGCCGTTCAGGCCGGCGCCCACGGAGTCTCCAGTGGCATCGCCAGCCAGCCACGCACCCGCGAGGCGCGAGAGACGGGCCAGGAAGGCAGGAGCGGATACTGCCACGGCGCCCGTACGCCGGCATAAACCGGGACTCGCCGGACAGGGAGTCGTCCGCGGTGCCGGCGGATACTCAGGCGGCCCTGACCCCGGAGATGAAGCTGCCGACCTGACCAGCGAGCCGCTCAGCGCCCCTGGACAGGCTGTCCGCCACTTCCAGCACCTGCTGCGAGGCCTGCCCGGTCTCCTCGGCCGCGCGGCTGACGCCGCCGATATTGCGGGTCACCTCACCGGTGCCGGTGGCGGCGTGCTGGACGCTGCGGGCGATCTCGGCGGTGGCCGAGCCCTGCTCCTTCACCGCGACGGCGATTGTGCCGGTGATGCTGTTGACCTGATCGATGGTGCGCACGATGCTGCCGATCGCGCCGACCGCGTCCTGCGTCGCCGCCTGGATGCGCGCGATCTGCGCGCCGATCTCGCCGGTGGCGCGCGCGGTCTGGCTGGCGAGATTCTTGACCTCGCCCGCCACCACGGCGAAGCCCTTTCCGGCGTCGCCCGCCCGCGCCGCCTCGATCGTCGCGTTCAGCGCCAGCAGGTTAGTCTGCCCGGCGATGCTGGTGATCAGCCCGACCACGTCGCCGATCTTCTGCGCCGCTTCCGCCAGTGCCCGCACGGTCGCGTTAGTGCGCTGCGCCTCCTCCACCGCCTGATGGGCGACGGTGGTGGATTGTTCGACCTGCCGGGTGATCTCGCCGATCGAGGCGGAGAGTTCCTCGGTGGCCGAGGCGACGGTCTGGACGCTGCTGGAGGCGTCCTGCGCGGCGGTGGCAACGGCGCTCGCCTGGGTGCTAGTCTGGTCTGCCGTGCGGGTCATTTGCCCCGCGGTCGCGGTCATCTGGGTGGCGGAGGAGGCAAGGTGCTGCACCAGCTCGGCCACCTGCCGCTCGAAGTCCTGCACCAGCGCGTCGACCTGCGCCGCACGCCGCTCCTGTGCCGCCCGCGCCGTAGCCTGCTCGGCGGTGAGGCGGTCGGCGGTGAGCATATTGTCCTTGAACACCTGCAGGGCGGCCGCCATCGCTCCGATCTCGTCGCCGCGCCCGGTGCCGACGATCTCGGTGGTCAGGTCGTGCCCGGCGAGCCGGCGCATCGCCGCTGTCATGGTCAGGATCGGGGTGGAAATGCCGCGCACCATCAGCCAGCCATTGAGCAGGCAAAGCCCGCTCATTAGGCCGAGCACGACGAAGATCCAGGTCTGCGCTGATTCGCCAAGGGCGGCGCCGCGCTCGCCGCTGATGCGGGCCTGCTCGGAGTTGTACTCGATCAGGGCATCCAGGCGTGCCTGCAGGTCATTGTTGAACCTCTCGCGCATCTCGCTGCGGTAGAAGCTCGTCGCCTGCACGTGCTCGTTCGCCTGGACAAGGGCTTGGAACCGGTCGTTCAGGGCAAAATACGCAGTGACCGCCTGGGTGAACATCTCCCCCATCTGCTGCTCCCGGCCCGGATTCATCAGAGGGCGGTATGCCAGCAGAGCCTGCTCGATCTGCTCGCGCAAGTCGCGCAGTATTCTGGCGTCCTCCGCCTTGGCCGCACCCTCTGGGGCGAGGAGATAGGCCGCCTGGAATGCCCGGAAGCGTGTCACGAGATAATCGAGGCGACCGAGCGCCTGGATGCTGGGAAGCTGGTCGTCGCGCATCTCGGCCGCCGCGACATTGACCGCCGCCAGCCGTTGCACCGCGAACAAGCCGAGGCCGATCGTGCAGGCGAGGACGATCGCGAAAGCCGTGACGACTTTGGATCGGATGCTGAGGTGATCGAGAATCTGGTTCATCGTGATGTGGCGCCGCTAGGGGGGATTGCACGGGGAGAGGATCTGGACAGCATGTCCGGATGCGAGTGATGACAGAATTCCCGCATAGATAGATATACTCTGAATGTTATACAACTTTTAATGATACAAAATTGCTTTTATATATGGCTCTTATCGGGTTTCGGGGTGATGGGTCGCCGATAGCCGTCAGCCTTGCTGCTCCGCCATGGGTACGCTCGCCAAGTTACTGATTTATTAAGGCAATTCGAGCCAAGATAAGCAGTCGCATTCCGACTCTGGCTCACCACCCCGGAACCCGATAAGAGCCTTATATATTTCAGATCTTATTTTTACCTGATTACATCCTTTCCTCAGCTGGCTTCTGAGCTTGATAAAGGTGCTGGGAATTTGGGATTCCGTGACGAAGGCGGTCAGGCGGCCATCGTTGATGGGCGTCGCTCCCTAGTCAGACGCTCTACGTCCTGGCAGCCGCACAGAAGCCCGCTGACGGCTTTTCTCCGGTCTGACGCGCCCCTCCGATCGACTTCCCAGCCTTCCAACCTCTGCTTCGTTCCCGATCCGCGCCACGAAGCGTGCTTTTCTGCCCGTTCTATGGCGGCACCGAGATCTGGCCTGATAACCTGCCCCTATGGCGTCACCCCGGTTCGGCGATCTCGTCGTAGCCCCAGCCGAGGAACTGGATTAGGCAGAAGCGTGGCCGAACGGATTGGCGAGCATTCTGCCCCACGCGGCGGTCCGGACAGCGGTCTCGACGCGGGCGCCGGCGGTAGGCACGCGGGCACAGGCCAGGAGATCGCCTCGGACGCGACGACGGCCTCGAAGGCCGGGTGCGCGAAGAAGAAGCCCTGCATGTAACGCACACCCGCCTCCCGCAGCGCCTCGACCTCGCCAATCCGCTCGACACCCTCGACAACGAGCTTGACCCCGAGTTGGCTGGTGAGCGTGACGAGGCTGGCGACGATGCCGAACCGCGTGCGGTCCTGGTCGCAATCCACGATGAGCTGACGGTCGAGCTTGATGATGTCGGGCTTCAGCTCGACGAGGCGGGCGAGACCGGAATACCCGGTCCCGAAATCGTCGAGTGCGACCTTGAAGCCGTGGCGGTGGTACTCTTCGAGGATGGCGCGCGTGTGCGCAGCATCGGCGATGCTCTCGTTTTCCGTAAACTCGAAAGTCAGGCGTCCGAGCGAGAAGCCGTTCGCGGCGGCGGCGGCGAGGGTGCGGCGGATGCAGGCGCGCGGCTCGTAGACGGCGTTGGGCAAGAAGTTGATGTTGAGCCGACCATCAAGGCCGAGCCGGGCCGCCATCTCGATCGCCTTGACGCGGCAGGCTTGATCGAAGGCATAGCGGTTCCCGTCGTCGATTTGCGCCAGGATCGATCCCGCGCTCTCGCCGGAGGGGCCGCGCACCAGAGCCTCGTGCCCATCGATGCGCATCTCTGCAAGATCGACGATGGGCTGGAAAGCCATTGTGAAGGGGAACAGCAGCACCTCGTCGCGACACCGCCCACAGTCCCACCGTTCGTCCGTCATGGTCGGCCTCGTTTACAACCTAAGATAGAATCGATTGCCTGCATAACACGTGCAAGTGCCCGCCTCGAAGCCTTTTCAATGGCGAGGGGGCGCGCCATAGAGCGGGCAGGATTGCACGGTTCACAGCCTGCACCTGGAATCGACGGATTGGTTGCGCCCCTGTCAGACGCGATAACACCGCGATCCCGCGGCCGTGCGGTAAGGGGTGGCGATTTATTTACATATGCTATTATATACGTATAATAACTTACATCTGGAAATTGGAGATTATTCGAAATGAACGCCGCCCGTGCCGTAAATAACACTCCAGACAGTGCTTACGATCTCGCCAGCACGTGCCCAAATGCTGAATACAAATATATCTCTGGAATGGAGGCAGAGTATAGTATTACTGGCTTTGACCCTTGTGGATTAGTCGATCAATACGGGCTTGGTGCATGGAGATATTACGTTCATTGTCGTGTTTTTAAGAAAATTTATCGGAGCATACATGCTGACCGCCGAAAATCGGTTGCAGCTATGCTGATGTGGCTAAATAGCGTCAAATGCCCAGGCCATCTGCCGATCCTGCCTCCATGATCCCCTGAGGCTGCGGCCGAGGCAGACAACACTGCCCCCGGATCGCGCCGCAGCCAAGGTGGACCGCACCCGGCCCACACCTTGGGCGGAAGCTTCAAGCTCATCGGATTGATCGAAAGCACGGCAATAGACACGGGGGTTTGTCGTCATCTCGCGTATCTCTTGATAGAAATCCCTTTATTAGCGTGCTCATGATTTGCAGATCAGGGAAGAAAAATAACAAAATATAAGTAGTACACGATGCACTCAGCCGCAAGTATGTCGAACCCTTCCTTTTTGTCTCAGGAAGCCGACCGTTTTCGGTCCCTTGCTAATGGTGCCAGGGACGCAGGGACTCGAAATTTGCTGCTTAAATTGGCTCAAGACTACGAAGACACGGCGCGGGAATGCCCGTCTTGCCCAACCTGGGCGGGCGGCTGCGAGCCGGGCTACTAAACCATCCCCGCGCGCTCGCCTGTCTCACGCAGTTGACTCGATAGCTACCGGTGACGCTAGCCTTGTGACATCTTTTTACACGTATGTTCAACTTGCGCCTGCCATGCTGCCAAGCATGTTCATGGGAGCCGAAGCCGAAGCTGCCGCCATCCGGGAAGCCTTTGAGCAGTCCGGCGAGTTGGCCGCCGCCGTTGAGATCCAGCGGCTGTTCCCCGATATTTCCGACATGGAGATCGCGCTGTGCTGCGCCCGCGCCATCGCGATCTGGTCGCTCCGGGCACTTCCGCCATCCGCGAAAGCAACCCGGGCGCGACGTGGAAAGGATCGATCCGGCAAATAATTGCCCGCGGTCCCGGAACGAGGCCTGCGACCAAGCGTAGGAGCGGAGCTGTCCGGAGTCCCTTCGCAGGACGGACGTCAGGGTTCCGGCAGCGCGGCCGGCGCGGTTCGCACCCTCGCCCGCGCCGGCCGCCTACTCGGCGACGTCCAGCGTGACCAGCGACGCCAGTGCCCGCTGCACTGGTGGCATGCCAGCCGCTCCCTGCCGCTCAAGGCGACGGCGATGTCAGCGAGCGAGGTGGTGTCGGATCCCTGGATCCCCGCGATCACGCCGATGGGGCAGAGCTGGGTGGCCACCGTCGTTTCCCTGGCACCGCCGGACCCGCTGACGGCGCTGGAGGACCAGGCTGCCAGCCTGGGCACCGGCACGCGGGGCGACCTGTTTGTCCGGAATAACCCGGACATTTGTCCGGAATAACCCGGACAGAATTACAGAAAATAACGATTAACAATGTTAAAGAATCTGTTAAAGATTCTTCCTACATTTGTACATTATCAACCTTAAATCCATAAGTATCGACATAGGAAATTAACCAAAAATAGAATACTGGAGTCGGAAATGCTTGATACAGCGACTGCGCTGATCATCGAACCCAACCCAGCCGTCGCATCTGCGCTCTGCACTGCTCTGAAATATGCTGGTATCCGCGAAATCATTGAAGCGCATGACATTGCCTCCGGCTTTGCCGGCCTGGAGCGCGTGCCCCGCGTCGATTGCGCTGTCATCGATCTCAGCTTTCCGCGCGAGCATGCCCTCGGCATGGCGCAGCGCGCCGCCGACCTGTCCATTCCGGCCGTGTTCACGACTGCCGATTACCGCAAGGTGGAGTGGTTTGCATTCGGGGACTCGCTGCCACTCTGCAAGCCGTTCCTCATTCGTGAATTGCTCGAATGCCTTGAGCTCGAGATTGAGCGGTCCAGGCGCCTGCAATTGGAAGCGGCGGCCAATCGGGAGCATTCCGAACGCGTTCGGTTGGATGCTGCTGCCGAGCGGGAGCGTGCCATCCGCCTTCGCCTGCTGAGCGCAGCCACCAGAGAACGCTACCAACGCATCCGAGAGGCTAGGGCTGAGAGACAACGGCACGAACATGAAGAGGAATTGCGCCGCCTAGGCATAACGCTTCCTCGCTCATTCCGCTCCTCCTGACGAAAGCGCTGGCAGAATCCGGCGCCGGTCACCCGACCAGCCGCGCCAGGATCCGCTGCACCGTTGCCGCGTGCCACCCACCCCGGCCGCTTGGCGTCGGGATCGACCGGGCCGCCAGCTCGGCGGCAATGTCGAACAGCAAGGTGGTGTTGGATCCCTGGATTTCCGCGATCACGGCGATGGGCAGAGCTGGGGTAAGTTGAACATACGTGTAAAAAGTGGTCACTAGGACACGGTCATCATATTTATCAATAGGTTGTGCAGCCAGCGCTAGGGTCGTCTGAGCTGATTAGACGCGATAACTGTTCTTATCGCGTAATAGGACTCCCGGCCACAATCGCCGGCAAGTTGCCGAAATCACGACAGAAAGCCCGGGCCTGGATAGGACGGTCGAGCGCGATTCCAGGCGATGCTGCTGCCGGTCATGCCGGGAACGCCTGCACTTCGAGGCGCCTTCCCAGCGCCCGCAGCGCGGTTTCCACGCTGCCGATGTGGCTGCGGTGCAGTGGGTCGCGCAGCCGTCGCACGGCCCTTTCGTCCAGGCCGATCTGGTGCCCCAGCTCGACGTTGGAGATGCCGGCGGCGAGCATCGCGCCGTGCAGCGCCAGCTTGGCAGCGACCAAGGACGGCACACCGACGACAGGACGCCCCTTGGCAGCAGGCGGGGCGGGGATCGGCTTGCCCGCCTCAACGAACGTGCTCAACGCCGTGACCAGCAAGTCTTCCGCCCGGGTCAGGGCCTCGCCCTCAGTCGCGCCCCAGGTCGAGCCCGGCAGGCGATCGAACGAGACGGCAATGCTGCCGTCATCGGATTCCAGTGTCGCTGGATAGGCGAAGCGCATCGGCCCGTCCTCCGGATCAGCTTTGCCGGCTCAGTATCGGACAAATTTGTCCGAACGCTCAACTCCCGCCACCATGCCCCATCCGCATCGGCTCGAACGGCGCCGCCTCGCCCGCGCTGGCGCAGCTCGACGGCGACGTGTCGTTCCCTTCGGGCGAGGAGGCGCGACGACATAGGCCGTGCGGCCGTTCTGGAAGGCGCAGAGGCCGGTATCGGGCGCGGAACGCGGAAACCGGGCACGGGCGCTTCCTGGGGCCTTCCTGGGCCGCCAGGACGGCCGCCGTGGCAGCGAAGGCCGCGGCCTCTGCCCCATCGTCATCGAGCCGTGAAGTTCAGCTCGCACGCGCGCGCGTCCCACCTCCTCTCCCTTCTTTCTTTCTTCCCTTCTTTTCTTCTTTTGTAGTTGGTCCCTCTTCGGTCCCTCTTCGGTCCTTCTTCGGTCCTGGCTTCGGTTCCGCTTTGGTCCTGCGTTGCTTCTGATTTGCCTACAAAGCATTGGAATGCATAGCAATTTGCCATGCGCGCTATGGTCCTGGCGTGGCGCGAGCAATGGTCCGAAATTGCCTCGATGGCACCGCCATCGACAGCGTGACGAATCGCGATGAATCGGGCGTCCGATCCGGCGTCGTCATGAACTCGGGCCTGAAGGCCCGAGCT
The DNA here is from genome assembly GCF_937425535.1 of Rhodovastum atsumiense. NCBI lineage: Bacteria > Pseudomonadati > Pseudomonadota > Alphaproteobacteria > Acetobacterales > Acetobacteraceae > Rhodovastum > Rhodovastum atsumiense. The sequence continues at coordinate 45,927 of NZ_OW485606.1, read as the reverse complement.
TGTAGGTGCCCAAGATGAGGCTACGCGGCCCTACGTTCGGCAGCATGACGGCTGCCCCGCCGCGAGATGTTCACGGCGGCTGTGGTGTCGGCGGGGCCAGCGTGCCCGCATTGGATGCACCGGAAGGTGTCGCGATCTGGGCGGTTGCGCTTGTCTATCATCCCGCAGCACGGGCACTCACGGCTCGTGTTGCGCGGATCTACGCAGACAAGTGGCACGCCTTCCATCGCGGCCTTGTAGGTCAGGAAGGCCCGGAGTTGGTGGAAGCTCCAACTGTGGTGCGCGCGGCGCTGGGACCGTCTGACCGTTGTCCGCGCGCGGATGCCCTTGAGGTCTTCCAGGGCAATGCCGCGTCCGGTGTCTTTGGCCTTCCGCACGATGGCTTTGCTGATCCGGTGGTTCACGTCGCGGGCAAACCGCGACTCCTTGGCCCGGCGCCGCTTCAGCAGGCGCTTGGCCGACTTGGTTCCCTTCTTCTGAAGCTTGCGGCGGAGGCGTGCATGTCGGTTGCGCAGATTGGCGATGTGCGCGCCGCTGAACGTCTCCCCATCGTTGTCGGCGGCGATGTTCTTCCGGCCGAGATCGACGCCGAGGTATTCGGTCGGGTCGCCCGGCGGCACATCGCCAACGTCGATGGTCACATAGAGGAAGAACTGCCCGTCGCGGTAGATCAGGTCTGCCTGCCCGCGCACTCGATCAAGCCGGGCGTGCTGGTAGGCGCCGGCCACCCACGGCATGATCTCGCGCCCATCCACCGTCAGGACCGAAACCCGGTCCGATCCTTTCCACGACAGGATGCGCTCGTCATAGACAATGGCGCCGTGCGGCCGGAACGACGGTTGGATGGATTTGTCTCGCTTGTAGACCTCGACCACCTTGGCGATGGCGCGAACGGTCATCTGCGCGGACAGACCAAAGTCAGCGCGGATACCGTGGTAGGCGATCTTCTGAAGCTCAACCTTGTTGGCACATTTGTTGCTGAAGGCAATGGCAGCAAGCGTGTCGCAGGCAGCATTGAACTGCTCCATCGTCTTCAACAGAGACGCCGCCTGTTCGGCGGTAGGCAACAGCTTCACCTGCATCGTCAGCTTCATAAAAATCTATATAGGAATCGCTCAATGCAAAGTCAACACCGCATAGCCGACTTCGCCGGCTGCGCTATCCCTCCGCCGGCTAAAGCCGGCGGCATCTCGCGCAAGCCATGGTGAGAATCAGGCCCGGCCCGGCGTCGTGACGCCAGCATGGGGGCATGACCGCACGAGCCCCAATTGTCCTTTTTTTGAAGGCGTTACAGCCCGGCGAACGCTGGATAACGGTCCACAGCCACGGGCCGGACGCGCCCGGCCAGCCCGTGCTGATCCGGCAGGAGAGCGACGGCTCCGCAAGGGTGGTTGGGGGCGCCGGCGGGGCGTTGAACCATCTGCGCCTGACCGCTGTGCGCGACGAGGCCGAATACAAGCAGGAGGCGGCAAAGCGCGCGGAGCTGCACCGCGACGCCAGGAAGCGGCAGCAGGAGCGCGATCGGCGAGACGGCCTCGCTGACAGCAAGAAGCGGGCGCGGGAGGTATTGCAGGCCAGCCTGGGCGACCACCGGGCGAAATTCGTGGAGACGGTCGCGCAGGCCATGGGCTGGGACACCCGGTTCCCGGCCGAGAAATACCAGAACCTCAGCGACGCGGCCCTGCGGCGGGCGCAGCAGCGGCACGCCAACGGCCTGATGAAGCGGGCGCGCGAAGCTGTGGACATGCAGCAGCAGCGCCTTGTCGCCGACGCCGAGGCGCGGGGCGCTGCGGGCCTGGGCGAAGTCAAGCTCACCAGCTCGAAGCCGGACGAGATCACGGCGGAGGACTTGGCGCCGGTGGCGCCGCCGAACGGCCGGGGCCTGGGCTTCGACCCGGAATACGGCAAGCGCGCCGCCGCGGCGGGCCTGACCGCGGAGGAAAAGCGGCAGGAGGCCGAGGCCACCAAGCCGCAGGATCCGGAGCGGCAGGCGGCCGCGGCAGAGCGCAAGGTGACGGCGCAGAAGATCGCCGGCGAGCTGGCGACGGTCCGCGATCCGCTTCCCCAGGTGGACCCGAAGCGCGTCGTGGACGATCGCGCCGCCCTCGCCATGGTCAAGGCGCGGAAGGCGTTGCAGCAGGCCGAGCGCGCCGCCCGGGACGCGAACAAGCAGATCGACGTCGCCCGCACCACGGTCGAGCCGCGGGCCTTCGTCATCGAGACGCGGCAGGCGAGCGATGACGAGGCCCTGAAAGACCTCGAAAACGACCTGAAGACGGTCCGGACCCGGGCTTTCGTGTCGGAAGTCGGGAAGATGATCGGGGAGCGGGAGAGCGTCGGCGGGCACATTGCCGCCGGCGCCTTCAACAGCATCAACGCCCTGGCGCTCGCCGCCGGCGGTTCGGCCCTCCTCGATCGGTCAACGGTGGATGTGCTGGGCACGGACGGCGCCGCGCGCGTCCTGGCCCGGCGGCTGCAAGCCGACCTCTCCCCGCAGGAGATGGACGAGCTGCGGGGGGCAATGGAGCGGTACCACATCGACCACTACATGCGGGTGCAGGCGACCGATGGGGCGCTGCGGGACGCGCGGACGTGGCACGAGATGGCCCAGGAGATCGAGCTGGGCGCCGCGAGCACCGGGCATGACCTGATGGCCGCCCAGGAGCTGAACGCCCGCCGGCGGGAATACGTCGGGAAAGCCCAGCAGGTCTTGGGCGTGGCCCTGGGCGAGATGGAGGCGAACGCCGCGCTGGTGGCGGCCCTGGGCCGGAAGAAGCCGGAGGCCAGCCTGACGGTCAGCATGGGCAAGCTGGCGCCCGAGCAGGCGATCGCCCAGGCGCGCGCGATCGGGTTGCAGCGGGGCGAGTACCGGATCGAGCGCGTGGGGGCCTCGACCATGCTGACGGTCGAGGCGGCCGGCATGGATCGGCTGGCGAAGCCGGTCAGCCGGTCCGACCTCGCGCGCACCCGGGGCGCGCTGGACATCATCGAGGGGCGCAGGGACGAGGATGGATGGTTGCCGGAGGGCGTGGCGAAGCGCCTGGACCTGGGGCGTGACGACATGAAGCCGGGCGTGGCCCCCAGCCTCGCGCAGCCATTCCCCGACAAGCCGGCGGACGTGCGGCAAGCGGTGCGCGACTACATCGGCGCCAGGGCGGCGGACGGGGACACGCCGGCCGACATCCTCGCCGGCCTGCTGAACGAGGAGACGATCCAGCGCGCCGGCGACCGTGACGCCTATTTCCGCGCGGTCGAGGAGGTGGCCCCGTCGAAGGATGCCGAGGGCAAGCAGATCCGGGCCGAGGCCCACGCGGACCGCTTCGCGGAGCTGGCGGACGACTACACCTCGCGGGGGCTGGGCGGGAAGCTGCCGCCCCTGCACCGGCAGAAGTTCGCCGAGGACGATGCCGCGGCCGATGCGCTGCACCGGGCGCTGGCGGCGCACCCCGAAGGCGTGGCGGCATTCAAGCCGGTGGGGGACCTGACGCCGCAGGAGCAGGGCATGCTCCGCGGCGTGTTCGCTGCCGAGTTCGCCAAGTCGGCCGGGCCGGAGGCGCAGGCCAAGCAGCAGCGGCTTGCCGAGCTGGGCACCAACGAGCCGGAGCGCGAGGTTGAGGACATGTTCGGGCGGGGCGAGAACCCGCTCTGGCGCGAATGGAAGGCCGAGCGCGACGGGCTCGCCGAGGAGCTGAACCGCGACACCATGACCTGGGGGAAATACCTCGCGGTCATGGGCAGTCCGGCGGCCGGCTATGCCGCCATGCAGGACGTGGTCCGGTCGAAGGTGGTCGGGCGCTTCGCCGAGGAGCTGAATCGGCTCCGCCCGGCCGAGGCCGTGAAGGTGGGCAAGACCACCATCCGCGGGGACATCGACCACCTGGGCGCCCTCAATCCGGAGGAGCGCGAGCGCCGGGAAACCGAGCGGAAGAAGCTCGCCGGCGCCATGCAGGCGCGCGTCGGGGGCAAATTCGCGTCGGACGACGTGAAGGGGAAGATCCTGCGGGAGCGCGAGGCCCAGGCAGCCATCGCGCAGAGCCAGATGGGCCTGTTCGGGTTCGAGGAGCCGGCGCCGAAGGCGGAGGAGGGCGAGGCCGGGCCGCTCCTGCCGGAGCTGCGCCAGGGCGAGCGGCTGACGATCGGGCATCAGGCCGAGCAGCAGTTGCAGCGCATGATGGGGCGGATCGGCGCGAACTTCCGCCCCGGCACCGCGCCGGTGAACCTGTGGCGGCCCGACATGAGCGGGAAATTCGTCGGCCGGCAGCGGGCGGTGAAGCTGATCGAGCACTCGAAAAGAGTGGCTCTTGGACTAGGGGTTGGGTCAGGCAAGACGAGTATCGCGCTATCGGCTTTTACGCACCTCAAGGCGAAGGGGAAGGCCAAGCGGGGCCTGTTCATCGTCCCCTCGATCGCCCAGGGGCAGTTCCACGGCGAGGCCCTGAACGTGCTTGAGCCGGGGCGCTACCGCTGGCACGCGGAGCCGGGTGCGAGCCGGGAGGAGCGCATCGCAGCCTACAAAGACCCGAGCATCGACTTCAACGTGGTCACGCACGCCGCCTTCAGGGATGACATGCTGCACCTCGCGGCCGCGCGCGAAGGCAGCACGCCGGACATCGTTGCCGAGAAGCTGGACGGCATGACGCCGGAGGGGCGTGCCGCCTACATGCGCGACCTGCTGGCCGCCGAGGGCATCGACCACGACTATCTGGCCGTGGACGAGGGGCACCAGCTCTTGAACCGCGAGGGCAAAGAAAACTCGCGGATGGCAAACGTCATAGACGGTATCTCAGACTCTCGAAGCTATTACGTAAATCTCACCGCGGATAGCGTGAAGAACGACGCTTCCGAGGCGTTCGACGTGCTCGCGAAGATGGACCGCGCTCGCTACTCAGATCGGGATGCCTTCATGCGGCGCTACGGTGCGAACACGCCGGCGGCGCGCGAGGAGCTTCGCCGGGAGCTGGCCCGGCACCTCTACGCCGGGCACATCAAGCCGGAGGTGCAGGTCCGGAAGCAGGACGTGAAGGTGGCGCTGGGCGAGCGCGACCGGGCGCAGCTCGCCGCGATCGACAAGGCCGCGGCGGCGGCGCGCATCGCCCGCATGAAGGGCGAGGTGGATCTGCCCGCGCTCCGGACCCTGGCGCCCGGGGCGTTCGAGGACGTGCCCGAGGCCCAGCACGAGGACGTGGCGCGGGAGCTGAATCAGTCCATCGGCATCCTGCGCGCCACTGCGGCCCGGCACGCGATCGACGGAAGCGCCAAGGTGGACAAGCTGTCCGAGCTGGCGCGGGAGCGGGCAGGGAAGCCGGGCGTGGTGTTCGCTCACAGCCTCGCCCGCGTGAAGGAGATCGCGGAACGCCTGACACGCGAGGGGCACCGGGTTGTCACCCTGACCGGCACGGACACCAGCAAGGAGAAGGACGCCAAGAAGCAGGCTTTCCAGAGCGGCAAGGCGGACATCATCATCTGTTCGGACGCCGGCGCGGTCGGGGCGAATCTGCAACGCGGGCAATGGCTGGCGCAGTTCGACACGCCGCAGACAGCGATGGTCCATAACCAGCGGCAGGGCCGGATCAACCGCATCGGCCAGAAGAACGATATCGAGCTGCTGGACCTGATCGCCGACCATCCGGAGGAGGAGAAGGCCCGCAAGCGGCTGGCGGACAAATACGAGCTGCGGGCGATCATGTCCGATCCCCTGGAAGGATTGGACGATCGGGGAATCGCCGGATTTCTAAACCGGGCGCGGGCAGGGAAGCAGGAGGAAGCGGCGCCGCTGTTCGAGGCCACGCCGGACGAAGAAGCCCCTCCGGCGCCGGAGCCGGAGGAGCAGCACTCGCTGTTTTAGCCGGAGATCAGGCTGCGAGCGTCGAGCCCATACCCCCAGCGCAGGAAGGCCGAGCCATCACCCCAGGCGACGCGCACTCCCCAGGCTGCGCCCTCCGGCGAGCTGCGGTCCCAATCGGCGAAGATGCGGGCCGCCGACGAGGCCACGCCAGGAGGCAAGGCGAGCATGTCCTTCGAGGTGTCGAAGCCGTTGATGAGCGTCACGGCACGGGGCAGCGTCGCGAACACATCGGCGCCGGCCGTGCCGCGGGCAGTCCCCGTCGCGTCCGGTGTGATGCGGCCAGGAGCTGGGGCAGGGACAGGCGCCGGCGGCGGCGCGGTGCCGGCCCGCACGGCGTTCTTGGCCGGGTCGAAGCGGCTGCCCCAGCGCAGGAACGCCGATCCGCCGTCCCAGGTCACGCGCATCCCCCACGACGCCCCTTCGGGCGAGGCGAAGTCCCAATCGGCATAGGCGCGCACCGTGGTCGGGTTGACCGGCACGGCGAGCACGTCCCGGGCCGGGTCGAACCCGTTGATGAGCGTCAGCTTGCCAGTGGCCACGAACACGTCGGCGCCGGCCGTGCCGCGCGCCGTGCCGGTGGCATCCGGCACGATGCCGCCCGTCGCCGGGGGAGGCGTTGGAGGTGGGGCAGGGACCGAGGCAAGCGGCGTGTAGCTCACATCGTAAAGCGTGATGCTGGTGTTCGGGTTGTTGTTGAGCGCCCCGATGGTGACGTTCACTCCGCCGTTCGCGGCATCCGCCCCGATGCGGGTGGTGACGCTGCCCATGTCCTTTCCATCGACCGAATAGCTGACGCGTCCGGGCGCCCAGGTCAGGACGAACGTGTGGACCGCGTTCGGGTCGATCCCATCGTAGAACGTGGATTGGAACCCGTTGCCGCCGTCGTCCTTGCGCCAATGCACTGTGCCGTAGAGGCGCGAGGAGCCGTCCGCGGCCGTCTCTGCCATATCCAGCTCGCCGCCCGGCCACACGTCATCCGCTGGCCACAGGACGATCGCCGCGCCCGGTTCCCCGTTGCTCGTGATCTTCGCCGTGACCGTGTAGGTGCCGTAGCCGTGGCCCGTCGAGCGACCGAGGGGCCATTCCATCACTCCGGAATCGCCCCGGAGCGTGATCTGCCCAGGCACCGACGAGTCTATGGTTCCCCAGGTGTGGTTGAGCTGCCCCACGCCAGTCGAGAACGTCTCGAACATGCCGCCACCATTTGTTTTGATGGACGCATGTTCACGTCACGACTGCTCGTGAATGCTGAATCGCTTTCTCTATCTTGTGGATTATGAAAATGCCTGACGAGCCGCCGCCCGACGCACCGGACGCCGACGAGAAAGTCCTGATCCTGGCCTATCTCGACCTGTGCAGGCGCATTGGCCTGCGACCGCTGCCTTGGTGGCGAGAGAGCAGGCACCCGGCGGACGATATGGAGTCGTGACGTGACCGTGAGGGGATGGAATGCTTTCCCCTCGCCAAGACACGCAGCCGCCGGCGCGCGCCGCGCCAGCGTCGCGTCCGGTCCTGCCCCCATCTGGCCTATGTCGCTTCGCTGCCGTGCGCAGTGCCGTGGTGCCGGTCCTGCGACATCACCGTGCATCACCTCACGCATGCGGAGCCCAAGGCCCGGGGGCTGAAGGCATCGGATGCCGCGACTGTTCCCCTCTGCGTCGAACACCATCTTGGCCGGACTGGCGTCCACCACCGCGGAGACGAGCGGGCATGGTGGGAGAGCATCGGCGTGGACGCCATCGCCCTGGCCGCCCGCCTGTGGGCCGCCAGCGTGGCCGCGGGGCGGGTGCGCTTCAATGCCTGACAGCAGCACGTCAAGCCCATGCAGGGGTCACCACACGATTTGTACAAAACTGCCCGCTAACCCGGCGCGGCCCGGTTTGCTCAGGCCCAGGATTGCTCCAAGCACCGTCCAAATCTTCGTTCTGCATTGGCGTTGTCTGGCTGACATCCGACGCTCTGTCCTCGAAAAGCCAGCACGCCGGAGCCAATGAAGGCAGGAGGCCGTTAGTAATTAGCCGAACTCTCGCTTTAGGGGGCAATCGCCTTCATCTGTTCTGCTTCCTTACGCAGATTGCCCAGCCATTCCCATTCAACATCCCCCGGTCGCTTCGCCTCCCATTTCCACCAGCCGTTCAAAGCTGCCTTCGTGTCGATAATAGTTCTGGCGGCTGCAGTTGGGCTATTCTGCGGTTTACCATTAAGTATCCAAAGGCCATCGACAATCTCCGCACGATGTTCACGCCCCTGATGATTAAGCCTCAGTTCCGTTCCGTGCGGCAGACTGATTTTATCATAATTCCAAGGCAGGAGAGGTTTTGGATCTATCGGCTGCTGTTTGGGTGGCAGCCCCAATTTTTTCCGGAGCACGTCATTGAATGTCATTTCCTCGGTTTCGCGGAGGGCGAATAGCGCCTTCTCGACGTCGAAATCAATCTGAATTGTTGCCATCATCAATTTCCTCGGTTACGTCATCGAAAGATGTTAGACGCGAAATTGAATTCAAGCAAGCAAGAAAGATTCCCGGACGTGCCGGGAGCAAGGCGTTGGAAATCGTGTGGTGGCCCCATCATGCACGAGGGGTTGCGGGCTCGGCCCAGCCGGGCATTGCCTGAGCTGCGGGCGGACCTTGGGCGAGATCGCAGAGTGGTCGGCTGCCAGCGAGCCGCGCCGCCGCGAGATTGCCGATGCGGCGGCGGCGCGGGCGGGCGCGGTCAGAGCGGCCGGAGGCGAATGCTATAGCTCTCCTGCGGCAGCTCAAGCCAGCACTGCCAGCGCCGGGCTACCGCGCCGTCAGGCCCAAGGATCTCCATCACATAGGCCGGCCGGGTTTCCGCCGCGGCCTCCGGCGTAGCCGGCGCATCGCCACGGACGATGCTGGCGCTGCGCTCTGCGGCTGCCTGATCCTGTTCCCCGCTCATTGTCCCTCCACCTCGGCAGCGGCGCGCTCGGCATATTCGGCACGGGCGCTGCGCCAGCCGCGGTGGAAATTCCGGACGGCGGCGGCGCGCGCGTGGTCCGGCGCTTCGCTGGCGATCCGGGCTGCCGCCACTGAGAGCACCAGCGTCGCCAGCGCGTGCGGCAGGCGCAGCGCAAGATGCTCAAGCTCCGTCGCGATCTCGTTCAGCTCCTCGCCCGCGTCGCTCATTCGGCCGCCGCCTGGGCTGGCGCCCCGGAATCGCGTTCGAGCGCCCGCGCCTGCCTCGGCGTGGCGATGCGGAAGCGGGGATGCTCTTTGCCATCCGGCGTCAGCACTTCCAGCTCGTGGATCTTGAATAGCCCCCCGAGCGTCCAGTCGCAGCCGCGGATCCGCCGGCGCGCGCGGGCCTTCGTGCTCCTGTCGCTGCTGCTGGGCCAGGGGCCGGCATCCGTCAGCCGCCCCTCGCACGCGAAGCCGATCATGTCCTCCGCCCACTCCGGCGTGGCGCCAGCTCGCACCAGCGACGCTATGCTCTGGGGCGTGCCGCACATCGGGCACACCAATGCGAAGTGGTTGGAGTTGGACACGCCTTGCGCCTTCAGGCGGGCGAGGAACACTTCGACGGTCATCTGTTCGGGCATGCTGGCCTCACCCTCCCTACGCGTGCCCTGATCGCTCGCTCTCCGGCCCCGGCATCGGATCGCGCCACGTCGGCCGCACGCCGGAGATTTCTTCGATGTGCGCCGCGACGGCGCCCTTCATGATTTCCGTGAAGGCGAGCTTGCGCGCTTGGCTGGCGGTCACGATTGCCATCCGGATCGAGCCGAGCAGGATGGCCCCGTCCATCGTGTTTGGCCTCGCATAGTAGGCGTTCCAGAACTCGCCTTCGACACGGAGGGCGAGGCGCCCGATCTGCTGCTGTGCGTTTGCCGTCATTTGCTTTCTTTCTTCCGCCAAACCTGACCAGTTCCGGCGCAGTCTGGGCAAGAGCCGGGCCGGTTGTAGAGCGCGGCCAGCTCCTCGTCGTATTCCTTCCACGGGTCGAAGCACAGCGGCCCTGCCGGATCCTCGCCGTCCCCCTGGCACATCGCGCATCGTTCGAGGCGCCAGGGGCCTTTCTTGTGCTCGCGCATGCCGCCCGCTCTATGCCCGCCGCGGAAATCCGCTGAAATCTGCGGTAACATGCGGAAATCTGCGGCAATCCGCGAAACCGCGGCTGAAACCGCGCGCCCCGGCGAGGGGTTCCGCGTCATGTCGTGGAGGCCACGAAGATGCGGCCCCCGCCTTCGACAAGCCGCACCCTGCGGAGCCAGAAGAACAGCCCCTCGCAGGCGACGATCCACCCCTTGGTTCCTAGTCGCTCCGGGAGGCGTTCGCAGATTTCCTCGACGCCCAGCACAGCGCGGAAGTCCACCGGCACCCGGCCGTTGGGCAGTTTGCCGACCGCGATTTGCAGGTCGCTCACGGCGACCTCGCCGAAACCCGCGGGAATGCTCATTGCAGGATCCTTGTCGAGTGTTGCGATTGCAGCCACGCCTCGGCCGCGATCATGCCGCCGTTGCCCCAGGCGATTTCTTCACCGAGCCCGCGCTCGTCTGTCGCGGACCAGAAAGCCTCGTCTGCCCACAATCGGATGCCGCCGACGTAAGCCACCAACGGCACGCCGGCGACATCCGACAGGCCAAGGGCATCGTAATCAATCACCCACTTTACTGGCACCTTTTCCATCGCTTCACCTTGCATTCAGGGAATCTTGCGAGCGCGCCGCCACGGCCGCTCGTCGTTCGGCCGTTCGAGTTCCAAGACGATGGCGCCGTATATGCGCAGGCCGGGGGCGCGACGCAGCGGAGCCTCGCCGGTCACGCCGAACCCCGGCACATGCTCGGCCAGCACCGCGGCGGCGGCGCGCACCGCCGTTTCGTCGTCCCCCATAAGCCTGATCTGCACTGCGGCCGTTCCTGGCTGCTCTTTCCTTGGCGGCATCTGCGCCTCCGCGGTCGGGCGGGGTTGGGGGAGCCAGGGCCGGAGCCCCGGCCCCGCGGTCAGTCGGTCCATTCGGCGGCGATGGCGAAGCCAGAGTTATCGCGCAGGGCCACGAGGACGCTGTGGCCGGCGCGGCGGAGCGCGCTGACAAGCTGCCGGAACTCGCGGCACGCGTCGGCCTCGCTGCGGTCAATATTGTATGCGGGGAGAGCGGTGCCGGCCTCTATTCTGTAAGTCATTGTCGCCCCATGCTCTATTTCTTGACAGCATAAATCTCAATGTCATAAGATATCAACGGTGAAAACGGACATTATGGCATGCCAAAGAAAGTACAGATAGCCGCAAGAGTCTTGCCAGATACTGTAAATGTACTCACAAAAGCGGCAGATGACAACAAACGCACTTTATCGTGTGTGGTCGATTCTATCCTGACCGCATGGGCTTTGGAGAAATGTTATCTGAACGATCAGAAGCCGACCGCCGGCGAGGACGCGGCGCGGGCAGGCGAGAGGGAGGAGTAACGATGCCCAGGATAGGCGCCCGCGCAGTCGAGCCAGGGGACATTGACACCGTTCCGGCCGCACTGCGGCGCATTGGCTGGCCGCACGTAGCGGCCGAGTGGGAGCGGATGCAGAAAGTGCTGGCGCTCTACGCCTCCGACGAGAGCCGATACCTGTGCGGCCAGGGAGAGCCGTACGGGTCGATCACGACCGAGGCCGGGATCAAGGCCCGGCAGCACCGGGCGGCGCTCCTGCGCAGGGAGGGCTCCCAGAATGGCTGACTTCGCCGACCTGCCGGGTGCGCTGCGGCGCTTCGCGGACCGCTACGAGGCGCGCACGACGGCAAGCCTGCGCGCCGCCGGGCTCCCGCCGGACGGGGATGCGCCCAACGGCCCGGCGATGCTCTGCCGGGCGGCAGCCGCGGAGATCGAGGGCAAGGCAACCCCGATGCCGGGCTGGGAGGGGTGCGTGCCGAGCGACAACGTCGTCCTGCCGCGGGCGCTGGCGATGCATTGGCGCTGGCGCCTTGAGGCCACGATCTGCGCCGATTTCTGCGGGGGGGACGGCAAATGCTTCGAGCGCGGCTTGCGGCAGTGCGAGCGCGATCTGCACCGGCGCACCCTGGACGCTGTCCTTGGTGGCAGCGATGCCTGACGCTCCGCAGGCGACCCGGCCCATCTCCGCGGATGAGCTGGCGATCCTCGCCGGGCGGATGCGCTGCCGGGTGGATTCCTGCCGCGAGCGATCCGGCAGCGTGGAGGCTGCTGTCACCGGCCCCGGTATCGGCATCGGCCACCTGCTGGCGTCCGACATCGTGCGCGCGCTCGATAATGGAGCGGCCGAGATCGAGCGGATGCGCGCGGCACTCCAACGCATCGCTTATTCGGATTACGACGAGGGCGAGTGGCCCCAGAAGGTGGCGCGGGAGGCGCTGAATGGATGACCACTCCACAGACGACCACCGAGCTGGACCCAAACGAGGGCTATGTGCCTGCCTGTGTCAGCCGTCCGCCGTGGCGCCGGCCACGGCGGATCAGCGCGCGCGAGGCCGAATTAGAGCGGGCGCAGGACGTTGACGAAAGGCGCGTCGAAACCGGCCTCGGCGGCACACACATACAGGCAGTGCGCTATGAGTGATCCAGACACGACGGAGCAGGTCTTTACCGCCCGCCCCGGCAGTGGGGGCGAAGTGCTGGTGACGGCGCCGGACGGGCGCATGGAGTTCATGAGCCTTTGGCGGTTCTTCAGGTTCTGCATCGCGGCGACGGCGGCGGGGCAGAAGGTGGAGGTGCTGGATGGCTGATCTGCCCGAGCTGCGCCGGGCCATCCGCGAGGCCCGGGCCGCGAAGAAGGAGGCCCGGCGCCAGAGCACAGAGCGGCGAGTCTACAACCTGCCGAGCGCCACGGTCGCCGGGGTGCTTGGCCACCAGTTGCGGCAAGACCTGCCGTCCGAAACGGCCGCGGTGCGCGAGCTGCTGGATGCAGCCCTTTCATCGAGAGGATTCCCACGATGAGCAAGATCCCGCCCATCATCCAGCGCCCCGCGACGGCGCACGGCTGGCTGCGCCGGCCGGAGCTGGACACGGCGACGTACGACGCCTGGGAAATGCCCAACGGAACTCTATACGCGGCAGAAAAGGGCGTGGTACCGACCGTCTACCAGCAGGGCAGCATGACCATGCTGGACATCACCCCCATGACGGTGAGGCGGCCGGATGAGCGATGATCCGCACGACAAGGAAACTATGGCCCTCTGCGCCATCCGCTACACCATCGGCAGGCGCAGCTACGTCGTCAGCGACGGCGCGCGCTGGGCGCGCAAATGGGGAGCCAAGTCGCCGTGGGTGCGGCGCGTCATCATCCGCGACCTTGAGAGCGAGGTCGCAGACATCGACGCGGACCGGGCGGAAGGCAGGCGGGCGCGGGCGACGCTCGGCGACGCGCAGGACGAACGGGAGTGGCGAGCCGTGCTCGCCGATCTCAAGGCCATGGAGGCAGCCAATGTTGGCGCTTAGGGCCGTAGACAACCTGCGCGTCGAGGTCGAGCGGCTAGAGCGCGATCTGGCGGACGCCTACGCCGTGATCTGGTGCTTGGTGAAGCAGGCCGGTGGTGAAGTCAGGCTGTCGCTCCATGCCATGGAGCAGGGGCGCCGGGAAAAGATGCTGGCATCGTGGCGCGACGGCGCGTCGAGCGACATCATCATCCAGGCGGGGGACCGGACATGATCGAGCGCCAGTTTGCCCAGACGGCGATCGCCCTGGCGGATGGCTACCGCGCCGCGCTGGAAGTCGCCTACGCCGCCATGCGTCGGAACGGGTGGCATCTGGCCGCCGCGTCGGACCAAGACGGCGCCGCCGAGGCGCAGGCGGCGTACGATGCCGTGGCGGAGGCCCTGGGCCATGCCTGACCAGCGCACAGGCGAGCCGGGGCTGTGGGACCGGGCCTGCGCCGCGGTGGGACGCAGGATGGCCGGTGTGCCTCCAACGTTGGAGGACGCCATCTTGCTCGGCGCGTACCAGACGATGGTGAAAGCCGGGATGGCGCGGCCGGCGGATCGGAGCGCCAAGCGGTTGCCATGCGCGCGGCAGCACCGGGGCGAAAGCCGGATTCATTCACGGGGCAAGCCTGCCCGTCTGGGCGCTGAACTGCACCATGAGGCGCGGGCCTGAAGCTGGATACTGCGGGGGACGCCATGCCGACGCCGCTCGGGACGAATGCAGAGGCCGATAGCGGCAACGTGCTGGTCAGGGTGGACGCCACGCATTTCTGCGCCGGCCTGATCATCGACCGCCTCGACCAGCGAGCGATCATCGCGGCGCCCATTCTAGCCTGGACCATCGGCCGGCACCGGACCGAATTGAGCAACTACTTCCGCCGCAAGGGGTGGCGGGCAACCATCGTCAGGGGATCAGTGCCATGACCGAGCAGCCAACAGAGAATGCATTGCGCGAGCTGCTGGCCGAAGGCCTGAATCTGTGCGTGCGCGCGCGCAGGCTGGACGAGCTGACGCTCGCCGCCGAGGGACGGAGTCTCGGCAACCAGACGCCCGACCATGCGCGCTGCCTCACGCCGCACCTGTGGGTCATGGATCAGTATGACCGCGACCTCGCCGATTGGGAGGCGCGCACCAGGAAGGCGCTGCGATGACGGATCCCAAGCAAGCGAGACTCCCCGAATCCCTACCTGACGAAATTCATATCATCGCGTCCTGCATCGACTTTCCGTTCGTCTACATCGGCGGCCCGAGCCAGCAATCGCGACGGCTTGCGGAGAGGATTGTCGAAGCGTTGCGCTGGGAAGGCTTTGAAATTGTGGTGGTGCCGCGATGAGAAATCAGAGGCCAAGAGCCGAGAAGCGCAACCTCGTCTGCGAGCAGTGCCACGACATGGCGCCGGTAGGCACCCCCGGCTGGTATGTGGATCCGGAGGGCATCGAGCTGTGCCCTGGGTGCGAAGAGGATCTGTGGCTGTCGTGGAAACTTGAGGGGTTTTCAAGATGAGCACGCCAACCGATCCGGCCGAGCAGCAGGCGGAGGACGACGAAATGGTGCTGGTCGAGATCAGCTCCTCGCCGTGGTTCTCCGGCTTCTGCGCTGCCGCCACGAAAAGCGGCGATGCGAACCCACACCCCGTGGACAGCGAGGCGTGGCGCGAGTGGCAGCGCGGCCAGGAGGCAGCAGCCAACGCCGATTGGCAAACGATCGTGGTGCCGGATGCCTAATCGTCCAAGATCGCCCAGCGGGAGCCGGCTGCACGAAGTGCTGGCAATGTCAGATCCGGAACAGGTAAGGCAGGCCCTTACCGGGCGGGATTTGATCGCAGCACTGCGGCACCGCGCGATGGAGCATCACATGGGAATGGAAGTCGCGGGAGCGATCGGCGATCTCGCCGAGCGAGAGCAGCACAGGCTGGACGCCATGCTGCTGATAAGGGCCGTCGAGGAACTGGAAGCCGGGCTATGAGAGATTCCCCGCGGGCCGCATACCGGCCGAACCGCATCAACGTCGCGGATCCGGATCGCCTCGTGCGCGCCCTGGCCTGGGTGGACGAAGTCTATCCCGGCCGAACCGGCGACGGCGCGGCCGTGGTTCACATGACGTGGGATGAATGGAACGAGCTGCGCGCGGCGCTCGGCCTGCCGGTGCAGCCGGTTCCTCGCCGGAGAACCGCGGCATGACCGGCCAGACCCAACCGCCGCACCCGCGCGTGACCGTCACCGTCTCGGGGACCGCAGGCACCGGGAAGTCCAGGGTGCTGGCCAATATCGAGGTCGCGCTGCGCGCGTGCGGCTACGAGGTGCAGTGGTCGCGCTGGCAGGACCAGCGCGAGGTTCATAAGGAGCACTGGACGGAAGCGAATTGTCCCCGCCCGGCCCCGGCGCAGCTCCCGGTGGTCATTCTGGCCGAGCAGAACGAGCGCCCGAAATTTTGGAGAGCGGGCAATGAGTGATCCCCGGCCGGAGTTGCCGCCGCGCGTGACCGTCTTGGTATCCGGGGAGGCCGGTAGCGGCCGGGTGCGGGTCATGGCCGACATCGAAGTCGCCTTGCGCGCATCCGGCTACGTCATCCAGTGGGGCCGCTGGCAGGACGAGCGCGAGGTCCGCAGCGAGCATTGGGCCGCGGCGAACAGCCTGCGCCCGCATGTGACGGAGCCGCCCCTGATCGTGCTGACGGGGCTGAACGAGAGGCGGCGCTGATCCGGCCCGGGGCCGGCCTTACGGGGCCTGCCCCGCGTCAGCCTCGCGAGCTGCGGGCCGCTTGTGCTTCGCCAACAGATCATCGAGCCACGCGCCGAACTCGGCATCCTCGCCGGGCCTGACTTCACCGACATAGGCCCAGGAGCCGCGGCAATGGGGGTGCTGCGTCCCGCATGCTACCCACCACATCTCCTCCGGCTCGCGGTCCACCAGCTCGCCACCGACGCGCTTCCGCGGCGATGCGCTCCGACCAACGTTGGTCTTTCCGATCCAGACTTCCTTGTCGCCGTCCTTCGGCTCGTGGTCCGGCGCGACCACGGTGAACACCTTGCCGTTGATGCTGCGGCAGAAGTCGCAGGCCCCGCGGTATGCCTCGACGCGGCGCACGCGCTGGCCGGGCTTGAGGGCGGCGACGAAGCCGGTGTTGCAGCACTCCCCCGTCTCCGTAATGGCGATGCGGCGGAAGTCACGGTTCAGGTTGCCGAACGTGTCGAACAGGCGTTGCCGGAGGCGTTCGGTGGTGCCCTCCTTGTGCCCCAGCAGCATCGCCTGCGTGTGCTCGACCACAAGGCGTTTCATCCCGGCCCGGGCGTTCTCCGTGACATCCGTGATGTGGATGCCAGCCTGGGCCTTGGCGATGCGCAAGACGGCCTGCTCGACCGGCGAGAGGGCGCGGGCGGGCAGCTCCCCGAACTCGTGCGGGATCAGCTCCGCGAGGCTGGACAGGTCGGGGGCTGGCCAGTGCTCCCCGCGGCGCTCCATCTCGGCCTGCACCTTGCCGGCGAGCTGGGCGCGGAAGGTGAGGTATTGGGCCATGTCCGACACCACGCCATCCGGCAGGTAGCGTTGCACGAGCCAATCGACCAACATCAACCAATCGTCCAGCGAGTAGTGCGCCGGCTCGATCGCTTCGAGGTGCAGCCGGGCGGCGTTGAACTGCGTCGCGTCCCACCGCTCCCACGGCTCCGCCTTGGCGAGCGTGCCGATCGGCGCGCCGGTCAGGGCGCGGGCGAAGGCGTCTTGCAGGGCTTCCAGCACGCGCTGGAACCGGCGCGTGACTTCCTCGACATGCCCGGCCAGGAGCGGATTCGGGTGCGGCGCCCACATCGACCGCTCGGCGTCGCCGTGCGGGTCGGATGCGAGGCTTTTGAAAAGCTCCTCGATGCAGTCATCGCAATGGGCGGCGGGAACGTCGCCGAAGTCGATGAGAAGCGCCACGGTTACGGCTGCTGCTGGCGCTGCTGCTGCGCCTGCTCCGGCTTCAGGAACACGATCAGCGCCCGGGCGAGGGCGGTTGCCCGCGCTTCCATGCTGTCAGCCGGCGGATGCCCCTGCTGGCCGGGCGTGCTGGCCGGCGGGCCGGCCGCGGGCGCCGCGCCTTCCTTCTCAGGCGCCCCCTGCTGCTGCGCGCCCGGCTTCTCGTCGTCGGGATGGATCAGCGCGTCGTGGCGGACCTGATGCTCGCGCTCGCCATCGTGGACTGTCACCCCATCCTTGCCGCTGGCGACGATCTTCCCCTGGCCCTCGACATCGCCGTGGCGGAACTTGACCACGTCACCGTGCCGCAGCGGCTTGCGCGCGGGCTGCGCGTCGTGGGCCTGCTCCTCCTGCCCCGGGCCTTGCGCCGCCCCCTGCTGCCCCTGGCCCCGCCGCGGCTTCGGCTTGCCCCCGGCCGGCGGCGGCACCGGCTGGGCCTTGAGGATCATCAGCACTGGCGAAACCTCCGCTTTGCCCAGGCGGTCCAGGCCGCCCAGAATGGGATCATCATGCGCCACGGCGTTGGCGGCCGCGCGCTCCTCCTCTGGCTCCGGCAGTTCCAGGCCGGCGACGAACCGCTGGCGGCCGGAGCCGTCGCGCACGAGCGCGCCGTCTGCGCCCTGCTCGACCAGCTCGTAGCGGTGCAGCATCCGAGCACGGTGCCCGAGATAGCTGCCCCAGGCGCAGCGGTGGCGCTCGCCCTTGTCGCATCGCGCCGTGAACCCGTCCTTGCCCACGGCCGAGACGCTGACCGCGATGGCGCCGCGCTTGCTGTGCCGGACGTAGACGGAATCGCCCACGTCGATCCCCTCGGCCCCCTTGGGGCGCTTGGCGGGCTTGGCCGGAGCGATTGGCTTGCGCGGCGGATTGGCGCCGGGCGGGGGCTTGCCTGGGGCGGTCATGGTGCTGGCTCATAGGTGGCGGCGAACAAGACCGGCGGAATGACCCACAGCTCGCCCACGGCCCAGCGCACAAGCCAGTCGCCCGGGTGCGCGCGGACCGGGCCTTTGAGGGTCCAGACCACCAGATCCGCCCCGATGCGCTCGACGCCGCCGAACGCATAGGCGGGCAGCTTCATGGCGTCGGTCAGCCAGGACGGCGCCGGCTCGCTGAAGCAGAAGCCGTTCCACTGCACGGCCTCGATCTCCGGCCGGCGCTTGACGTAGCGCGCCATTCATCGCAGCCCATAGACCGCGCTTGCGGACAGCGCCTTGCCGAAATCGGCGCCGCCGGCCGCCCCGCCGAACTCTCTCTCCTGCGGGGCGCCCTGGGCTTCCGGATCCTGCCCGTCGTCGCCCTGCCCCTGCCCGAACTGCCCGCCCGCGGACTCTGCCGTGTCCTCGTCGCCGAAGTCCTGGCCGCTGCCCTGGCCGCCGAAATCCTGGCCGGGCTGCTGCGGCGGCGGGTGGTTGAGCTGCATGGCCGGGCCGATGAGGGCCGGGTTGATCGGCAGCGCGCCAATCTGCGGATCCGGGTGCGGCTGCAAGCCCTGCTCGGCTCGCAGCTCGTCAACCGTCATGACCAGCTTTTTCGCCTCCCAGGTCTTTTCCTCATCCTCCGGATCGAGGCCAACCCAGCGGAAGCAGTATTTTTCGCCGAATGCGCTCACGATGTAGTCTGTGAACGTATTCTCCATGTGGGACAGCAGCGGGCGCAGACCCTTGTCTTTGCTCTCCGCGAGTTTTTCTGTCGTGTCGCTGCCAGAGAGCGAGCTTTTACCTGCGGTGAAACTTTCGAAATTAATCTCGTCCGGCGACATGCCGTAGATGGCGCAGATGATCGAGGTAAGGAACGTCATCCACCGAGCGAACATCATCTCGTTCTGCTCGACGTTGAACGGCGTCCACGTCGCCTTGCTGTCCCCGTCCCTGGCGGCCAGGACGGGCAGGGACCAAGCGTTGTTGATCCCGCGCACCCACGAGTTCCAGATGCGCTTGAAGCCTTCCAAATCCTCTTCGCCATAGTCCCCGACGATTTGCAGCAAGCCCTTGGGCAAACTGTTCATGTCGAAGTAGCTGTTATTCAGCGTCATGGCGTTGAGGAAGCCCGTCACCACTTTGATGAGCAGCTCGGTTTCCCCCTGCCCATACCCGTAGCGGCGGACATCCGTGGTCGGATTGCGCACCTCATAAATCAGCGTGTCGTGCGTGTAGGCGTTGCAGATTCGCCCCTGCACGACCTGCAAGGCGAAGATTTCATCATCGCCCTGGTATCCGTCCTCCGTGCAAAGGCGGATGGTGCTGCCGTCGATCGCGTAAAAACCGTCGATGCCCAGGTCTTTATTGCGCTTCATCTCGGTTTCGATGGGCGCGCTGTCCATCGTCAGGCTGTCGGCCACGTACTTGGCGCAGAACGTCGAGAAGTTGTCCCGCTTGAGAACCTTCCTTTTCCTGGGGTTGAACTCCCAGCCACAGTTCTGGAAGAACTTCCCCAGGAGCGAAGTGGCCTGCTCCTCGTCCGGCGAGAGTTGGTGCTTGCGATCGACATGCCGGATCTCGAAGCCGATCCCGCCATCTTCGCTCGGCGCGCAGAACCGCTGAACCTGCCGCTGCCGGGTCAGCACCACGGACTTGAGGACGGGCGTTTGCTCGACCATGGCGCGGAGTTGGTCGAACGTCATCGCCGCGCTGCGCTCGTAATAGTCCCCCTGAAGCTGGATCTGCATGTCGTCCAGCACCATGGACTGCACGCCCCGCTTCGGCGGCGCGGTCACGCGGTCAGGGAACCGCAAGATGTTGTCCCGTCGCGCCTGGGCCTTCAGGAGCGCCTGTTCTTGGTAGCTGCGCTCGATGAAGTGGATCGCCCGCTGCACATCGGGGGCCGGGATCAGGTCGGAGGCAACAGGCCGATAAGCCTTTTGCAGCTCCGCCTGCGCGTCAAACCGCTCCGATGCCGGCGCATCAGGGCTGGCGAGCACAGATCGGGCATCATCGCGTGCGGTCATGCGCCCAGGATCGCGTCACGACCGCACGCGCAGGCAGGGGGCGTCAGGCAGGAGGCGGCCGGCGCCCCCGCCTGCGCCGGCTCAGTTGTTCCAGAGGATCAGCGGGATAGGCCCGTCCTTCGACGGGGCGCCTTCCCTCGGCGGATCGCTCTCCTTGGGCGGGCTGGCGTCAGGGGCGCTGTGGCGGCCCAGCAGGCGGCCAAGGAGGGTCGCGGCTTGGGGCTGGGCACTCCCAGCGGGGGCGGCCGCGGATGGGCTCGGCGCGTCCCCAGCAGAGGGAGCCTGGGGCAGAGGCGCGGTCAGCTCGGCCACCGATGGAGGCGCCACCTCCGGCGTCTCGGCCGGGACCGGAGGCGGCGGAGGGACTTCGGCATCGGGCGTTGCGGCGACCGGGGTGGACGGAGGCTGGCGCGGGCCGGCGCCGTGCAGCTCCGCAATCACCTCGCCGTTCTCGTGCGCACTAGCGATGCGCGCCACCAGCTCGGCCCGGAAGGCTGCTGCGATGTCCAAGTCGGCTTCGCTGAGAGGCGCGGGGTGCCCGTCGCCGTTGCGCATGATCTCGTCCAGGGCGCGCACGATCACCGACATGGAGCGCAGATCGAGGACGCCGGTGAACGCAAGATGCAGCGCGTTCAGCCGGCGCAGCAGCACGCCGCGCATGGCGATGGTCAGGTCCATCAGCTCCCGCCTGGGCGGCAGCGGGCGGCCATCTCCGCAAGCCCCGAACGCATCCAGAGCGCGGATCAGATACACGACAGTCGATAGGTCCACGAGGGCAGCTCCGACAAAGGTCAGTCATGGGGTAGCGCGATCGTGAGAGAGCCCAGGGCAGGGATAGGTTGCTGGCCTTCCCATCGGCATCCTAGCCTCTTCCGACCCGGGGAATCGGCTCTCGGGAGAGGACAGCAAGGAGGCCACTGGCTTTGCTGGAACCCCTATTACGAGGCAAGGCGGCCTGACAGGCCACAGCGGCGGGGCAAACCCTGAACAGATGCGCCCCGCCGCTTCCCACGTCACTTCGGCCGGAATTTCCGCCCGGTGCAGGGCAAGCATTGCGTGACGCGCCCGCGTCGCAACGTGACGCCGCGAACCTCGCGGATCCCCCCACAGTCGCATCGGCAGCGCCACAGGGTGTCCCCCTTGCACGGGTTGAAGCTCCGGCGCTCGACCACGAGCTTGCCAATCCGCCGGCCAGCCATGTTGATGAACGGCTTGGACATGGGCTCACCGTTCCGCCGCGGCCTTGCGGATGACGCAGACGGTCACTGTGGCGAGGCCGGCCTGCTCGAAGCCAAGCCGGCGGGCGGTGCCTTGGGACAGGTCGATGATTCGGCCGCGCACGTAGGGGCCGCGATCGTTGATGCGCACCACTTCAGATCGTCCATTTGCGAGGTTCGTGACGAGGACCATCGTGCCCAAGGGCAGACGGATGGATGCCGCCGTGCTGGCGTTCATGTCGAAGGGGGCGCCGCTGGCAGTGCGCTTGCCGTGATGCCAGCGGCCATAAAACGAGGCGACGCCTCGCTGACATGAGCCGGCAGCATCGCCCTTGGCAGAGGCGAGCCAGAAGGCAACGCAGGCGACGGTGATTGCACGGACGATCATTCGTCCCTTGTGCCGTCACGACTTCCGGTAGAACGGGGAATATCTGGGGCGGGGGGCGGGGGAGAGACGCGGCCGCCGAGTCCCGCCCCGGTAGCCGCCACCGCGCCTCCCCCCATGCCCATTCGGAAGGCCGACCACGATCGGCCCTCCCCTTATGGCGTCACGACCTTGGGCGCCGCTATCCCTTGCGGGCGGAAAAGAGCGGGCAAGCGGCATCCCGCGGTGCCACGAGGCACCCGCGCGTGCCGCACTCACGCAGCGGGGACTCTCCGTCTGGCGGATAGGAGCGGCAGCGGCCGCAGGTCCCCGGCGGCAGCTCGTCAATCATCGCCAGCACTTCTTTCGGCAACCCCGGCATTGCCTCGGCCACCTTCTTCGCGCGATCGGTTTTCAGCTCGTCGCCTCCCATGTCCGGCAGCAGCATGGTCCCGGTACCGTAGGCGCGCGCCCACGCGACATCGCACAGCATATTGGCGTATGAGCTGTGCGGGTCGATGCCGACCTTGACCACGCGCCGGCGCAGCTTCTTCTGCTCTGGGTCCGGCCGGTCCGTCACCAGCGCTGTTTTCTGAAAATGGACGAAGGCCACGTCCTTGAGGACGGCCACCGTCCTGCGCTCGCCCTTCTCGATGATCTCCTGAACCCGGCCCTGGGGATCGGGGAACAGACACACGCGCTTGGCGATGCGCCCCATGGAGACGGACATACATTTGTATTGGTCGAGCGTGACGGTGTAGCGGTCCCGCGCCTCACGCGCGATCTTGCGGTCCGCCTTCGAGTTGTCCGCGTCCCCCCACCGCATCATCTCGTCGGCGATGTCGCTGTAGCCGGCGAGGAACACACGCCCCAGGTGGCGCTTCGCGAATGCCTTGGCGTCGTTGTAGTTCGGCAGGGTTTCCACCACGCAGACCGCCACCCCGTATTGCTCCATCAGTTCAGAGCATCGCTTGAACGGGTCCTCGCTGTAGATCAGCTCGAAGTGGATGACGGCTTGCCTGCCGTCCGGCAGCCGTTCTTTGCAGATGAACACGTTGAAATTGCCCATCTGGTCTATGCCGGCGAACGTGTTCCGCGCGCGCTCCTTCCACACCACACCGGCCTTGCGGCCTTCCTCGACGCAGGCGTTGAGCATCCCGAGATTGACTGGAATCTGACTCGGATCCGCGTAGGGCTTGCCCAGCTTGCGGTTGAAGAAATTCATCATGTCATCGGCGTTGTGATACGCCTCGATGATTTCCCGCGGGCTGATCGTGGGGCTTAGGAACTGCGGATAATGGACGCTGATATACCGGGCCTCCGGATGTTCCGCGATCCACTCTCCCTGCTGGGCATCGTCAATCCAGGCCCCGCAGGCGCAGCGGTATCGGTAGTCGTCGCGCTCCTCGTCCCAGGCGATGCACTCTGGAAAGCGATCGTCCAGCGGCGCCGCGGTGCCGCAGCTCGGGCAGCGGGTGTGGAAGCGGTGCTGCGTGCCGCGGACGTAGAACCAATGGATGTCGGCGTCCGGCCACTTCGCCGTCGATCCCATCAGGCGGAACTTGATGCGGCTGGCCGAAAGACGCTCCTGCGTTTTCTCCATATCCGCAATCTTCATTTCCTGAACTTCATCATAGGTGATGATGTCCATCGGAAAGGATTCCGTCGTCGCGCGCCCGGTTGTGTAGAGGAAGTGGAACCGGCTCGCCCCCATGGTCCGGATCATCACGTTGCCCTCGGACCGCTTGCGCTTGCCGTCTGCGCCTTCGCTCGTGAGGCGGTTGTAAGCGGACGGAACGGTTCGGACGATCGGCATAAATCGCTCGCTCGACTTCGCCGCGGCGAGCTTCGCATCCGGTAGATACATGCCGATCTTCGCAGGCTCGAATTTCAAAGCCATGTAGATGCACGCGAGCATCTCCATTACCGTGAAGCCGACCTGGGCGCATTTCATCATGACAACGAGACGGCTTTTTGCCTCCTCGATCGTCGTGGGGATCAGGTCATAGACGAACCACATGCTCCGGCGATCGGCGAGCGTGAACGGGATGCCGTCCACCTTCAGACCCTTCGCGCCCAGATCCTCGCACCACTCCCGAAAGGTCATGCCCTCCGGGATGGTGCCAGCGCCGTCATAGCCGACCTCGGCGGCGAAGGCTTCCAGCTCCCGCCGCAGCACCGCGGCGGAAGCGGCTGCCAGGGAGAGCGCAGCCTTACCCATGGTGCGAGGCGTCAAACTCCATGATCGCCCGCTTGAGGTAGTTGGCGGCGGCCAGATGCTCCTCGTAAGCAAATTCGAGCCAGCCTCGCACGTCGAGATCCTTGCGTTCGAGGCCGGCGCTGTAATGCGACATGCCGATCGCGGAGCGCATCAGCAGGTCGGATACGATGGCCGAGACGACAGGATCGGCGGAGGCCAGTTGCGGCGCCTCGATCGAGGAGAACTCCTCGCCGGTCGGGGGCGTGCGGGGCGGAGGCGGCGGGGGTGGCGCAGGAGCGCGGGGAGGCATGGAGGCGGCGACTTTGCGCGCCAGCTCGACCGCGCCCCCCAGCGCGCGAGCAATCCCGATCAGGCCAGCAATACGCACTTCAGCCACTCCTCTAACGCGGTTCTGGGGGCGCCCCCGCGGCGGCCCGCAGATATGCGAGCAGCGCCGCCTCTTTCTCGGGCGGGCAGTCGTCGGGCACGGTCAAACACGGCAAGGGGAAGCCGGGCCAAAGCGGCGTTGTCCGCGACGGCCGGCGCGGCGGCGCGGGCGCCGGCGGCGGCGCATCGTTGTCGTTGTCCTGCATCATCAGCCCCCCCATTCCGCGGCAAGCTGGCCCAGGCCGCTGATGATCGCCTGGGCAGCTTCCGGGTGCTCGCGCGCCACCCCGCGCACCATCCCCAGGATGCGACGGTGGAACCGCTCCATCTCCTCGGCCTGCCGCATCGCCTCTTGCAGCCGCACGGCGGTTTCGAGGTTGCGGCGCATGTGCTCGGAGGCGGACAGCAGCAGCTTGGCCGACCGAACCTTCCCGTCCTCCGTCCGCGCGTGCGCGATCAGTTGCTCGGCGATGCCGATGCACCCGACGAGCTTTTCGATGACGGGAATCACGCCGCCGGAGCTGGCGATGTCATCGACCGTGACCAGGGCCGGCAACTTAGCGGCGGCGGCCTGGGCGGCGGCGGCCGGCGGATCCGGCAGCTTGGCCCGGGCCTCGACCGCGGCCTTGACCTCGCGGGCAACGTGCTGCCCGGCCTTGCCAGATTTCAACGGCCCGTCGATGTAGCGATAGAGGGTCGCGCGCGACGCGCCGCGGTCGGCGAACCGGCGGGCGATCTCGGCCTTGCTGAACGCCTCCGGCCCCACCCGCGCCAGCTCGGCCAGGACGGCGGCCTCGACCTCGTCGCGGAGCGAGGGGTGATGCTCGCTCATGAGAGCCCGCCGCCCTCGCGCAGCGCGTCAACGAACGCCGGGATGTCGGGCGACCACGCGCCGAACCTGCGCACCGTTGCATTGAACTCGCCGAGATCGTGATCAACCAATGCCCAGACGGGATTGCCGTCGTCATCGAATTTCGGCTCGCCTTCCTTGTCCTTGGCGTGCCCGATGTGGCCCAACTCGTGGTGGACAAGGGCGCGCCGGCGATGCAGGTCCGCGCCGTGCCACCATTCCCGGTCGATCAGCAGGAGGAAATCCGGCGCCGTGCCGCCGCATGCCTTCGCCAGCAGCCACGCGCCCACCGGCGCAAGCCCGCCCTGGAAGCGCGGCAGGCACATCTCCCCCAACACCCAGCGCCCGCCCTTCACCTTCGGCACCGTCCGCATGAGGAACAGGATGGCGGGCTGGCCCAGCTTGAGGTGCGCGAACTCCTCGCATTCCTCGACCAGCCGGGCGGCGATTTCCTGCGGCCCGTCCGCTCCGTCATCGGCCATCTCGAAGAAGTCGCTTGCTGCGACCTCGTCGCCGTCGCCGTTCTTCATGCCGGCTCGCCCCCGTAGAGGATGACGATGACGCTGGGGTTGGCCGGGGACCGGGCCGGGTTCGGGGCGCAGTGGAAGCGCGGGCGGGTGCTGGGCGCGGCCTTGCGCTGGGCGTCTCGGTCGCGCTGGCGTCGGGCGTTGGTGCCGAACTCCACGCCGCAGCCGCAGATGCCGTGCGGCTCGCCCAGGCTGCGCACGTCGCAGTTCCCGCACTCATACAGGGGCTTGCCGCCGGGCGCCGTGCCGACCGCGAGGCGAGAGCCGCAGAAGCGGCAGGCGTGATCGACCCACGGGATACCGCCGCTCATGCGGCAAAAAGCTCAAGCTGAATCGCCTGGGCGGGGCGAGGGGGCGAGAATGGCCTGGGCATGCCGCGCTCGACCGGACGACGGGAGCACATGACGGGCAGGCCGGCGCCCCACAGCCCGACCTCGGGGGCCGGCAGGACGAGGGCAGGGCGCCCGATCGCCACCGGGCCGCCGGCCCTCCGCGCCGCCAGGATCGCGGCCTCGGTGCGGCTGGTGACGCGCTCGAATGCCTGGACAGTGGCGCGCTGCTGCACGTCCACCCGAATCGCCGTCACCGATTCGGTGTGCAGCAGGGCCATGAGCTTCGGCGGATTCCCCTTGGCGTTCCGGCCCCGGGCCGCCTCGCGGTCGCGCATGTCGCAGCTCACGCATAGCCGGTTGTTCACCAGGGGTTGCCGGCGGTCGCCCCGCTCGGCGATCCGTAGGCACCGGCAGCAGACGGCGCGAAGGCCATCCGCGGCCGCCTTAGCCTGCTGTTCTGCAAGGGATACACCGGCATTCATGGCGCCGATCGGGCAGCCGCGGCAGCGCGCCCGGCTCTCCCAACTTTCCGGGGGGCGATCGCCGTTCGCCCCCTTCCACAGTCGCGCGCATCCAGCAACGGACAACGTCATCGTCTGCCGGTCGCAGCGAAACGTGGCAAGCGTTTGCATGTGGTTGGGCCTCGCGGATAGGGCGGGATAGGATATCACGCTTCCGCGAGTGCGTATAATCAGTCGGTTGATTTGTCTGCAATAGCTGTGCGCGATGTGCGGATAGGTTTCGTTATTAACCTATCCGCATCGCCTGTTACGCGAGAGCGGACCCGCTCGAAAGCAGCGCAAGCGCGGTGGCGTGGTGCTCCTGCACTTCGGCCATCCCGATTGTGCCGCCGTTCACCAGCTTGCGGCACAGGGTGATGTTCCCCCGGTCCGCCGGCTCGTTGCAGCCCGCCCAGCTCCAATAGGCCGCTGCTGATTCGGCCGCCCCCTCCATGGTTTCGAGCCACTTCCGCAGCTCCGGGACCGTCTTGCCGGTGGCCCGGGACAGCCGCTCATAGTTGCTGCGCCCGGTCAGTTGCATCAGGCCGCGCCCGATCAGGTCGGAGGCGTCGGAGGTGCCCGGGATGTTGCCCAGGTTCACCTTGCCCCAGGATCCGCCGTAGACCACCGCGGCGATGGCCTCCTGCTGGGCGAGCGTGAGCGCCTTCGCGCCCGGCTTGCGCCCCAGCTTGTCGGCCTGCTCCTTGGTGATGCGCGGGGGCTTGCCCTGGCCGAACACACTGACCAGCGCCGTGCAGGAGTAGTTCAGGCTCTCCCGTATTATCCGGAATCCGCCGCTCTCATGGGCCGCATTGGCAAGGAAAGCGGCGAGCCGGGCAGGGGTGTTGATCCCGTGCCGCTGGCAAGCCGGAGCGAGGACCGCGGCCCAAGCCTCGGGACGGTCCGTGTTCATCCCGCGCAGCACCGCGGCAAGCTCGCGCGGAGAGGGGAAGGCAGGCTGCGCAGTGGCAGCCTGCCCCGTTCCGACAGAAGCCGGTGCGGGCGCGGTGGTGGGTGCCTGCGGCGGTGCGATCGGAGCCGGCCCGGCATCCTCCCGCCGCTCGTCGCCCTGGCCGAGAAGGCGTGCAAGCCAGTTCATAGGCCCAGGCGCTCCACCGCGCTGCTGATTGCGAGG
This sequence comes from Rhodovastum atsumiense, assembly GCF_937425535.1. Lineage (NCBI taxonomy): Bacteria > Pseudomonadati > Pseudomonadota > Alphaproteobacteria > Acetobacterales > Acetobacteraceae > Rhodovastum > Rhodovastum atsumiense. The sequence continues at coordinate 18,270 of NZ_OW485606.1, read as the reverse complement.
GACGCCTGCCGGGCGCCGGGGCCTGCGGCCTTCTCCGCGGTCTCGGTGGCGATCTTCAGGGCCGCGGCAACGGCGGCATCCTGGGCGGCGGCCGCATCCACGGCGCGGTTGTTGTCGGGCACGAGGATGCCAGCCAGCGGGCCAAGCACCGTCACGAGCGCCACGATTTTGTCGGTCCACGCCGTGAGCTGGTCGAGCGTCACAGCGCCCGCCAGGACCAGCAGCAGCATCAGCAGCACGACGAGCTGGATCCGCGAGCTGCGCTCCGCGAGGCGTGCGCGGAGGAAAGAGAGGATCTTGTCCATCGAGACTCCCCAGGCGGGACAATCCCCGCCATGGGGCACGGTGCCGTCACGACACGCAGCCGGAGCGATAGGAGATTTCGCTTATCGCGCAGCGCGCACGCCGGTAGGGTGCCGGCGCCCCCGCAGGCTCGGGGCCTTCGGCCAGGGGCGCCGGCGAGCGGCGAGAGAGGGCCGTCCTGCCACCACATCCAGGCAGCTCTCTCCCGCCGCAGCTCTAAACCGGGAAGTCCGGCACAGGCCCCGCCTCGCGGGCCTGCTGCTCCTCGGCGATCGTCCGCACGAGCGCAAGAAGCGATCCAACAGACTCGGCCACGAGGAACGGCGGCCCCTGGACGCCTGGGCTGGGGCTGCCGTGAGCAACCTTCCAGCCGTTGCCGCCGCGGACGATGACGATGGCGACGCCGTCAACGAGGATCATCGGTCCCATGGGGTCAGTCCTCCGGTCCGCCGGTGATGTGGCGGATCGCCCAGAACTCGGCGGTTTGCAGGCTGCGCAGCGCCAGGGTCAGTTCCGCACTGCCCAGGCGCCCGTTCTGCCCCGTCGCCGGATCAGTGTTCCCGGCGGCGTGCAGCAGCCGCACGCCTTCGCGCCGCCACGCCCGGATGTGCTTGATGATGTCGATTTGCTCGGGCGTGAAGCCCTTGCGCTGCCCGGGCGTCGTGCCCGCCGGGGTGGCGTAGCCTGGGAAGTTTTCCTCGGCCATGACTACGCCTTCTCCGGCACCGCGACGGCGTCGCACGGGCCTTGCGCGGCCAGGATCTCGCCCAGCTCCGCATGCGCCTCGGCGGCGGCGGCGGCCTGCTGCGCCTCGGCGGCGACGCGGACGCCCTCGGCCTCGACCTCGTCCTTCTGCTGACGCGCCATCATGAGGCTAGCCACCGTGTTGGAGACGTAGCCGTTGAGCATAGCCGCCACGGCCAGCGCGGTGCCGGGATCGCCCTGCGTTTCCGTGTCGATGAACTCGCCCAGGGCGATGCCACAGAGCAAGAGCCGGTCGCCGTTCCGCAGCCCGGCAGTCTCGCGCGCGATCGTCTCGCGGATCGCGTTGACCGCGGCCTCCGCAGCTCCGCCGTCATTCTGCTGCGGGGCGGCTGTCGTCATTTCGTCCATGGGTGTCCTCTTTCTGATCGAAGCGGGTCGCCTGATTCCCCCAGGTGTCCCAATTTTCGCGAGAGGCACGCGCGAACAGCTCGCATCGCGGGCCGTCGAACATGCGCTCAAGGTCGGCGTGCAGTCGGTCCGGCTTGCGGGAGTGCTCGCGCACCGGAGCAAGGATCAGGTTGCGCACATCGCGCACGAGCTGGCGCGGCTCGCCGACCGCGCCCCACAAGATGAACTCCGCGGCGCTGCGCAGCCGGTAGCCGGGGCCGAACGCCATCTTTGCGCTCGGATCGCCCAACCCCGCGCTGCGCTTCGACAACTTCCCCCAGGCGGCCGCGGTGGTGTAGGCGAAGCCCCAGGCGGCCAGCGCCTCGAACGCCTGGGGCAGCATTGGCGCGGTTGCCCACATCACGAGGCAACATCCGTCAGGGTGCGCCAGCTCGCGGACCGGCAGGGCCTTGATGGCGTGCAGGTCCATGCATTCATAGTGGCGCTGCGGAGATTTCCCCAATCCCTTCGGGGACCACGAGCGCCAGGACCATGGCGGATCGGCGAGTACAACGCGATAGGCCCGGCGGCGCAGCTCCTCGAAAGGCCACGTCATGACGGCGGATTTCCCCGCCGCCACGCGCGGCAGCGCCACATCAGCTCGGCAACGCCAGGGCGGATCAGGCCCAGCGCCGCCGAGAGCGGGAAGGCGCCTGCGATGCCGCAGGGCGCTAACCAGCACAACATGGAGGCTGCGTCAGCCATGGTTCAGAGAGCGACCATCATGATGAGAGGCGTCAAAAACATCGACAGGAAGACCGCGATGACACCGACGATGAGGATCGCCCGCTGATCTGACAGATGCGCAATGCGCTCCATCGCCTCCGCCACCTGTTCCTCGGCAGCCTCGGCCCGTGCTCTCAGCGCGCGTAGTTCGTCGGCCGTCCCGTCCTGGGGCGGGTCATCCGCCCCCTCAACTGGACGTAGGTTCAGCACCATCCAAGCATTGCCTCCGGCAACGGTTTGAGACGGCTGCCCCAAGGATTGTGCAGCCCGGCCAGATCGAGGGTTTCGGGCAGGCTGGTGCCAGCTTCGCGGAGCGTGACGGCCAGGAGGTAGCGGCGCGCCCGGCACAGATGCCGGGACACCTCTTTGCGGATCTTGGTGGCCTCGGCGATCCGCATCTCGGCGCCGCGGGTGTCGCCGGCCGCCCGGCAAACCTGGGCCAGCCGCAGGGTCATGGAATGGCGCACGGTCAGCCGGTGGGCGGCCTCGCGCTCGTCCAGGGCGTATTCCTGCCAGCCTTCGATGTTCAGGCGGGCGACGATGTCCAGGCCAGGAGCAACCGGTCGGACCGGAAGCGGGAAGGTGGCGATGTTCATGGGGTGCCCCAGCTCGTGTTGAAGCGGGCGTCTTTTTCGATGTGCAGGCCCAGCGCCACGGACAGGATGAGGCCGGACTCAGTGAGTCCGGTCCACCCCGCGAAGCGGACGGCGAGGCCGCAGCGTTCCAGTTCATGGCGCCCCTGCTCGCTCGGGATGTTCCAGTCGAAGAGGGGGCCGTTCATGAACAGGCAGCGCAGAGTTTCGGCGGCGTGCTGGGTCAGCTCGTGGGAGGGCATGGCTGCGAGCCTCCCGCCTGCTTGGCCCGCATGTCGGTGATGAACCGGACCGCCATTGCCGCGACCTGCACGGCTTCCTCGATGGCGCGTTCCGTCCGGTTGGCCTTCACATCATCCCACAGCCCGTCCAGCTCCTCGCGGATGACGGCAAAGCCTTCATGCGCGCTGTTGAACGCCGGATACTTGGCGACAGCGCGCGCGACCTCTGCCCGAACATCCAGCAGCGCCGCATCCGTGGCAGCCATGCGGTTCTCAGCGCCCGGGACGGCGATCGGAGCATCGCCGCGCATCCCCTCCTCGCGCCCCTTCGCCCAGGCGACGCGCACCGTCTCCGGCCAGTCCGCGTCGCAGCCGAACACATCGTCATCCTCGCCACGGCCGTATAACCCGGCGAGGAACCCGCACATCTCCACGTCATCGAGCATGCGTTGCGTGACCTTCACGGTGCGCGCCTCACATTCCAAGGGCACGGCGGTAGACATCGAGGAGCGTTTCCTGTTCCTCGACCTCGGCCGGCTCCTGCTTGCGGATGCGGATGAGCTGGCGCAGCACCTTCACGTCGAAGCCGGCGCTTTTGGCCTCCGTGTAGATATCCTTGATGTCTCCGGCGAGCGCCTTGCGCTCCTCCTCCAACCGTTCGATGCGCTCGGTAATGCTGCGCAGCCGGTCCGCGGCGATGTTGCCCCACTGCCGGGCCTCCGGCCCGGGATCGCCCGGGCCGGTCACGTCCTCAATCTCGGCCTGCCCTTCGGTGCGTTGCGGCTTGCGGCCGCTAACCACTGCCAGGGCGGCGCGCACCTTGCTGATGGGCACATCAGGCCCGCCGTTGATCGAGATCGTCTCTTCGTTGGTGGCAAGCACGGCTGCGCGCTCCTTACTGACGGGTCTTGGGTAGCGGCACGACGCGCGCGCCGGCCAGGAGATGTCGCAGCGTGTCTAGCCGGGCCGCGGTGTCGGAGACTTCCAGCGCGATGTGCTCCGCCTCCACCGCGGCGGTTGCGAGATGCGCGGCGGCGATGGCATCCGCCGGGCATGGGGTTGTGCCATTGACGGAGAGGAGAGCGGCGGCGGTGCGGTGCGCGTCGGCGCGTGTGCGCGCCCAGGCGGCGAAGGTAGCGGCGTGCTCGACAAATTCGTCCAGCCGGGCCACCTCAACAGAGAGGAGGCGGATGCGGATTGCGCGCTCGTCTACAGGCAAAACGACGAACGGCTGGGCTGCGGGTGGCGGTTCGGCTGCCCTTCGGCTGGAACGACGCGCGCCCAATTTCAGGCTGCGCAGGGCTTGGAAAAACATAGCCAGTCCCCTCTCCGGTTGGAGTAGGTTCCTATTTCATCCTATCCAACCTCTCAGGTCAATGGATAGGATGCGCAGTTTTTCGGAGGGGACTTGTGCAAAAAAATGGCCGGCCCGCGCTTAGGAATCCGCGAAACCGGCCAAGTTGTAGAGGGGGAGGAAACGCCATGCCCCACCATGGGGCATGGCCATCTCCTATCCTATCCACGGCTGCGCCGTCTATCACGCATTCACGATTCCGCAGTCGGTCCGGCTGCTTCGACTGCCTCGGCCGCTTGGGCGAGGACCAGGGGCATGGCCCGGCCGATCATCCGCCCGCCCTCCTCGGCGTCAAACTCCGCGTAAAATGCAATGATGCCCCAATCTTCACGAGGTTCGGGAAAAGGGACGATCGCGGAGCCGGCTGGCTTGGGGACGCGGTAATAGCCGGCCGCGCTGACCTCGCGCCCGTCAGGGTGCAGCAGCGCGAGCCATGATCCGGCGCCCGGCTCTTGCCCGCGGGCTCGCTGGGCGGCGATACGCAATGCGTCTGCCCAGGCGTCCGCATCTTCCGGCGTGAGGCCGAACCACTCATGTTTTTTCAGGTCGCCCCGAATAGCCAACATGACCAATCCAGGCTCGGTCCCAATGCGTAGGCGGGGTATTGGACTAGGCATGCTCACCCCCGCAGCATTGTTCGCTCGGGGCCGGCGGTTTATGCTTGTGCTCCAACGTGTTACGTCCTCGCAGTTTTCGGCGGTTTGCTGCCGTGTTGCGGCCGTTGCGACGTAAGGTGCGCATCCAATGATCGCGTTTCGATGCCGGGACAATGCACGACCGACGCATGAGTTTCCCAAGCTCCTGCGCAGGGGTTTGCGATGGGCCAAGCCAGCGCAACACTGCATGAACAGTTCTCTTATCCAAGCAAAGCGCCATTGACGAGATGCCCCCGCGGACCGAGATCGGTCGAAGTGCGCCGAGGTCCAAATGAACCGCTGGCATCTACCTATCTGGCACAACCGCATCCTATTCGCAGAGGGGTTTAAATTTCACAGAGCCGTTATGTTGCGTACAGTTACGAATATAGTGCCGAATACCTAATCTCCATTTATCGTGGAAAAATTTCCCACAATAACTATGCACATTCCACCGCATGCACACGAAGCAACTATGCTTGCGCGTCAAATATGCCCGGCTGCACGAGCTTGGGCGTCGATTTAACGGCAACAGTGGAGCGGACTATTTTTTCAATCCGTTCTCTCCATGTCTCGGGATATACAGCAAGTGCGTGCGACCCCTCCCCGTTCGTCTTTGGCCGACGCTCTAGTCGCGGGCGGGTACCGGTCATATGCTGCCACAATTCTGCAACAGCGGCGCCGGCGGACCATGTGTGCGATGGTATGGGTTCGTATCCCAAGTCACGGAAAACATCTCGAACTGCTATCATTGGCAGGCCGTCCACAGCTCGGCCGCGGCGGTTGGGCGAGGCCGCGCTCATGGCACCAGCTCCCGAAGAATCTCGGCAGGAAAGCAACTCACGGAATACAAGCCGCCAAGCGCAATATTACCGAACACGAGTTGCGGCATAGTGCGTCGCCCTTGCGGCAGCCCCCACAGCTCGTAAAGCGCCATGCGCTCCGCGTGGCTGGGAACGGATACGTAGAGGAATGGTATGCCGTTTTCAATCAAGTATGCGCCCAGGGCGGTGCATTCGTCGCATCCGTCCTGGCCGTAGAGCAGGAAGCCGGCGTGCGAGCTGCGGAGGGCGATCCCCTCGGCGCCCGCGGGAGGGGCGGAGATCATCGGCTTCATCTCCCTGCGTAGCGGGGCGCGTTGTTCGTCAGCTCGGCCGTCTGCGCCGGCGTCAGCGTCGCGCTGATCGGCTCCGGGCGCGGCCGGCCCCAATGCCGCTGTCCCCAATGCGACCGGAAGCCCCTCGCGTTGAGGGACGGGTGCCCGCATTCGGGGCACACCAGCCGCTCGACGCGCTCGGCCGCGCGCACCTGGGCAAGCGCGGCCTCTGCCGCCTCCGCCCGCTTGTGCGCGTCCAGCACCAGGGCAGCGAGGCTTTCAGCCCGGGCCTCGGCCTGGGCGAGACGCACCACCAGCGAATTGCGGTCGGCCGCAGGGAACCCGCTCTCGGGATGAGGCTGCATGATCAGCCCTCCCTCGGCAGATCGGTCGCGATTCCTGCCTGCCGGCAACGATCCGCCAACTGCCAGAACGCGCGCACAGCCGTTTCCAGCTCCATCCGGGCTACGGCCAGGAGGCGTTCCACCCGGTCGGCGCGGCGCCCCTCCACCGCGAGCAGCGTGGACAGGCGCCCCATCTGCTCCGCCAGCTCCGCCTCGGCTGCTTCCGCGCGCTGGGTGGCGATGGCGAGCTGTTCGGCCAGCATGTCGGCCTGGGCCTCGGCGCAGGCGAGGCGCAGCTCCGCGTCGCTCGGATCCGGCTCGGCGATCAGGACGGGGGCCGGCCTCGGCCCGGTCCAGGCGGCGTGGAACGCGGCGAGGATTGCGTCCCGATCCTCGGCGGGGACGTGGAAGACCTCGGCGGGGACTTGGAAGAGGCACGGTAGGCGGTCTGTTGCGGCTTGATAGCTCTGCATTTTCTCAAAACCGTCTCATGCGCGGTGGCGTCTCAGGGGCGTCTCAGGAGGCTGAGACGGGGCGGGGCGAGGGCTTGGCCTGCTCGTCGGACAGGTCCACCAGGGCGGCGCGCTCGGCCACGAGGCGGCGCAGTTCGTCATCGGAGATGGAGGAGGCTGGCGCCTTGGGGGCAGCGGCGGCGCCGGCGTGGAGCTTGGCGTTCTCCTCGGCCAGCAGCCGCGCCATGGTGCCGTTCGGGTTAAGCGTCCGCCGGGCCTGGGCGCGGGCCTGATCGGTGCTGGCGTCAGGCGGAGAGCAGAGGCGCGCGAGCCGATCGGCGAAGCGTTCGGCCAGCTCGGGCGCGAGGGACCGGCGGAACGTGCGCGCCAGGGCGGCCGTGTGGGGCCTGCCAGCGGCGGCATCGGCTTCCAGGCGGGCGAGGTAGGCGGCCGGGTCCTCCTCCGGCTCCTGCGGCGCCGGCAGGGCCGCCTGGGCTGGCTTGGTCAACCGCCTCACCAGCTCGGCAAGCCGCCGCTCCTCGGCGCGCATGTCCACGGCGTATTCGGCCAGCGCCGGCTCGACCTTCGCAAAACTCGACCACCAGTGGAGCTTGCGGGCAACCTCGCGAACGCGCTCGATCGTGCAGCGGAACACCCAATCTTTTGCCTCCTCGCCGTCTTGGCGCGGGAGCACGGCGCGGAAGCAGATAGCCGGCAGGTCCAGCAGCCCGGCGAGGAGCTTGACGCCGTTGTCCAAGTCCTCCCCCTCGGGGGACCGCTCGACAGCAGCCGCGAACATGGAGGCCCATTTCAGGCGCAGCTCAAGCGAGGCAGGGGCCAGGACGATGCGCAGCGCGACCAGCCGCGCCTGGGCTTCCGGCAGGGCGTCCTCGGCGTCGGCGGGCATCCTGGGCGCGGCGTAGCTCACGAGGGGGGGCGCACCGGGCGTCGGGGCCGGGCGCTCGATCCGCACGAGCGGTCCGTCGATCGCCTGCATGGCGGCCGCCAGGAGGGCGCTGGGCGGCTGCTCGATGACGGCCTGGGCCTCGGCGGGCCGGAGAGGCACAAGGGCGCCAGAGGCTGTCCTGGCGGCCGCGAGCGGGTGAACGACAGGGGCACCCTGGGAGACGGTCGGGACGAGGCTTGCGATCGAGCGCATGTTCAGAACTCCGGCACGGACGTAATGCGCGCGGCGAGCGATGCGGCGGTCCTGGGGGCGCCGCGCCGGCCTGCGGATCGAGCGGCGGCGCGGAGCGGCTGGGCATCGTCAACAACATCGTCAACAACGACGGTGCGGGGGCCGCGAGCGCGCTTGGCGATGAGGCGCAGAACCGCGTCATCGAAGAACTTCAGGCTGCGGGGGATGTCCTCCCTCGCCTCCGCCCGATTGGAAAACGTCTCGCGGAACACGTCGCCGGCCATTCCGCGGACGGTGGCGGCATCGAACCCGCTCCGCTCGCCCGCGGTCAGCCAGCCCTCGGCGATCGTGCCGTCCATGGCTGTGGGGCAGAAGCGCCGGTTGTTCTCGCCGTAGGCGCGGGCGCGCTCGTTGTCGAAGTCCTCGATCATCCACACGGCCTCGGCGCGGTAGTGGCCGATGCGGGCCGGTGGGGACGTTGGGGGCTGCTCGGAGACGAGGGTGGGGCGCGGGAAAGCCACAATCTGCCCCGATTGGTGGGGGGCGTCCGGCGCCGGGGGCGCAGGAGGCGCGGGAGGCGGATTGTCCGCAGCGGCTGCGGCGGCCTCCTGCTCGTCCTCCTGCTCGGGCTGGTCGAGCGAGCTAGGCTGGTCTTCTTCGCCCAGATCCTCGTCGCCATCGGGGTCGCGCGCGCGTCCCCCCTCCTCTCCCTTCTTCCCTTTCTTAGATTCTTTCTCTTCTTTTGTGTTGGTCCCGCTTCGGTCCTTCTTCGGTCCTTCTTCGGTCCTGGCTTCGTCGTCGCTTTGGTCCTGGCCGGTTTCTTGTGGTGCCGCAAGGCCCTGATAAATTGAGTAATTTACGATGCGGATTATGGTCCCGGCGCGGTGGGGGCAGCGGTCCGAAAATACCTTGATCATACCGTCAGCGACCATGCGATGCAGAAGGCTGCGGATGGTGTTGCGGTGGAGGTCCCAATCGCTCGCCAGGGACCGCTCGGAGATCAGCAGTTCCCCAACCTCCAATTGGATCGGACCGAACAGCGTGCTGATGCGCCCGCGCCGCCACTGCGCCTCGTCCTTCATCCAGGCGAAAATCGCGGCCTCTGTTTTCGACCGGAACACGGGATTTCTCCACATGCGCCGGTACTGCCGGGTGTAACCGCCCTCCGGGTTCATCACGCCCCCCGCCCGCCTGGGGTGATCTCGGCGGCCCTGATGGTAAGGAAGCGCTCCACGTCATTCGCCCGGTAGACAACCCGGCCCCTGTCGTAGAACCATGGCAGCTCGTCACGGGTTGGGGCCGACGTGTTGCCGGGCCGGCGCCAGGAAACCAGCGTCCAATAGGACAGGCCCAGGACGGCTGCGGCCTCGTGCGTGTCCAGGGTTTCAACTGATGGTGCAAGGTGGTGCAAGGCTGCAACCGCGGGATTCCCGCCTCGGGTTTTCATCACGCCAGCTCCTCGATCAGAAGGACTGTTTTTTGATCTCCGCCGCGCCTCACGCGGACGGGGACGAGCTTCCTCTGCAAAACCTGGGGCGCATCGTCTGCGATGATGCCCAGGCCGTTGGGGTGTCGGACGATCGGTTTTCCGTTGGCGAAATATGGAACGCCGGGCTCAAGAAGGCAGTCAACGAGGTCTTTGGTGCCGCCCCACAGGTTTTCCTCGTCGGGAGAGCCGGTGGAGTACCGTTCGATGGTCAGGCGAGCGCGGGCGAAAGGTTTGGCCGGTCGCTTTCCTATCAGTTGCAGAGCGATGCGCCCGGCGAGCGAACACTTCTTCTCCCCCCGTGTGGCCCAATGCCTGCGCATCGCCACATTGAGGCTGGGCGTGACGTAGCCGGCCAGCTCGATCCGGATCATGGTCCGACCGTCCGCCGTGGTGGTGACGGTGGCCGTGTCCTGTTCGATGCCGGGCTTGCGGGGAGGGATTTTCATAGCGCGCGGAGTCCTTGCGCGCGCTGGGCCGCAGCTTCCGCCGCGCGTCGAGCGGCATCGGCCGCACGAAACGCAGCTTCGGCGGCGGTCGCCGCACGTTGCGCGGCCATGGCCGCAACTCTGGCCTCGGACTCCAAGGCGCAGAGCTGTTCGACATTCTCGCCCTGGGCCTTTTTCAGTTCCCAGGACTCCATGAAGGCGCGCACAAGAGCCGCCGTCTCTGGCTTGACAATGCGCGGGCGCCGCCTGTTTCGTCCCTGGCCGCGCAGCGCGAACACAAACGACGGGTCGCGCACAGCCTCTCGGCCGAGCCGGGTGGGCGTCATCTCCGGGTTTCGGGCCAGGAAGCCCTCGACTGTTTCGATCAAAGCGTCCATGGATAGGATCATACGTTATCCTATCCGCTCAACGCAATCCCATCCATGCGTCCGATAGCGGGCCGCCATCACCTATCGGCGTGTCGCGATAGCGACAGCGTGAGCGAAAACCGAAACGAGCCCCCGAATGTTGACACGGGCCAACCCGAACAGCCTTGCTTTTCCGTTCGCCTTCCTATGCTTATAAACGCCCTATGCCCATGGAGAGGACCCTATTCCGATGGTAAGTAAACCGCGCAAAAAGGGGACGCCACCCTGCCCGGTTCGAACCTTTATTTTGCGGAGAGTAAAAGAAATCGGCAGCAACTTGGGAGAACTTTCAAGAGCACTGCGCCGTAACGATAGCTATGCGCAGCAGCTCGTTTGGAAAGGAAGCCCGAGATTCCTTGATAGGGCAAATAGGGAAGCAATGGCTCGGCTACTCGGCGTGGAACCTGAGAACCTAATTATTCCAGAAGACGGAGTAACTTGGGAGCATCCTGTTCCAAATACACCTTTGTCTAGAGAAGAGGCCGAGCGTCTAGGGACTCTGATGCGCGAAGAGGCCCTAAAAGCAGAGGCTGAAAAAGCAGCGGCCATTCTAAGAAGTGCGAACGCTGGCAAGGAAAACGGTAATGTCGTCTCTGCAAGCTATGGAAGCGGCAAGTCGCACATGGCCTCCACCATCACGAACACATTGATGGAAAATGGGAAAGCCTCTCAAGCCGCTCAAGAGCCGTCTAAAGTCTCTCAAGACGCTCAGGGAGGCCCTCAAGACGCTCAAGCGCCGCAGTCCTCTTTGCCGCCCATGCACGCACTCCCCTCTGAAGTGACCTACGAAATGGCACCTATGGGCGGGTCGCTCCTTGGTGACGTTCCACAGTTTACCGATGCAGACGAGATCGTTCCTCCGCCGGGAGGTTGGCCCGTGCGTCCAGCAGGGATCGCTTTGGGAGGCGCGAGCTTCGCCTTGTGGATCACTCAACCCCGAGGGCGCCTAAGAGCCGACGTTGTCCTTGTGAGGGCCGGGCAGCCTCCTCGCGTTGGCGACCTAGTCGTCGTCCTCGAAGGAAAGCGTGTCGCCGCGGTTGGAGAGATGGTGGACCTAAATAATAAAGAAGCGACAGTCACTCAGGGAGATAGAGCTACAGGAGACGACAAGAGGGTCTTCGAGCGTGGGTCAGTTCAGCTTCTAAAGATCGCAGCCGCTGAGTTCGCATAATTTTGATATCGGAATATTATTATATACAGAGGATAGGTTTTTAACGCTACGCTGGGGAAGGAGATCGCCATCCCAGCCTGTAGGATATAGGCGCTCTCTCCCCAGTGATTGACCGATGGTAAAATACCCTATCCAGCCATCCTATTCCGTCCTATTGTTCTCCCGCAGCAGACGGGCAGGAGGACAGCTAGGCCATGGCTATGCAGCCGGGGTGCTACAGCGGATATCCAGAAGCAGAGTACCACGCCTCTGAGGGGCTTTCGGTCAGCCGCCTGAAGAGACACAGAAAAGCGGCGCTCCTCTCGACGGTCGAGCAGGACGAGGAGACGCGGGACCAGAAGCTGGGAACGCTGATCCATTGCGTGGCCCTTGAGCCGGACAGCTTCGCCAAGCGGTTCGTCATCAATGACGACAACCGCAATTCCAACGCCTTCAAGGCGGTGAAGGCGAAGGCGGACGCGGATGGGAAGGAAGTCGTCAAGCAGCAGGATTACGACAACGCGCGCCGCATCCGCGACGCGATCATGGCGCACCCCGAGGCCGGACGAATCCTTGCCCCAGGCCCCAGCCTCCTCGTTGAACAATCCTTCTATTGGGTTGACCCGGCCACAGGAATCCTTTGCCGGGGCCGGGCCGACGCGATCCGGCTGGACTGGCGGGCGATCGGCGACCTGAAATCGACCGAGGACGCCAGCGCGGAAGGATTTGCGAGAAGTTGCACTAAATACCTATATGATTGGCAACAAGCCTACTATCAGGAAGGCATCGAAGCCTCGTGCGGCTGGATGCCTGAAGCCTTCTTCTTCATCGCCGTGGAGAAGAAGCCGCCGTTCCTCGTCAAGCCGTGGGTGATCCACCCTGACGACGTGGATCGCGCCTATGACGAGGTTTGCGAGGCCCGCGCGCATTACCGGCGCTGCCTCGACGCAGGCCACTTCCCGGGCCTGGGCAACGACGTGGGCACGCTGCGGATCGGGTTCCGCACCCCTGCCAACTACATCGAGCCCTCCCCCGAGGCCGCGCCGGAGACGGTGCGCCTGATCGCCGCCTGATCTCATTTCCCCCGAGGAGAAAACCATGTCTCAGACCATCACCAACGGCACCCGCCCGACCATGGCCCCGCCGCGCAACCCCGCGATGGGGATGCCGCAGGTTTCCCCGGCCCAGGCGGTTGTCAGGCGGCCGGCCGCGGCCTCCGCCCCTGCCCCGGAAGCATCCATGCCCAACATCACCATCGGGTTCGGCAACCTCGCAGCCTTCGAGTTGACGCAGCGCATCGCCAAGATGTTCGCCAATTCCGGCCTTGTGCCGGAGCAATACCGCGCCGTGATCCGCAAAAAGACCGGGCGGGATGAGGAGTATGTAGAGAATCCGGCGGCCATCCCGAACTGCGTGATTGCGTTGAACATGGCCCAGCGGCTCAATGCCGATCCGCTGATGGTGATGCAGAATTTGCACATCGTGGAAGGCCGGCCGTCATGGTCCGCGCAGTTCATGGTCGCGGCGGCGAATAGCTGCGGCCGCTTCACCCCGATCAAGTATCGAGTGACACGCGGAGAGGAGCGCGAGGTCGAATACGTCGTCACGGGCTGGCGCGACGGGGCCAACGGCCGGCGTGAACGCTACGAGGAAAAGCGCAAGGCGCGCGTGCCCGACCTGCGGTGCGTCGCCTACGCCCACGACAAAGCCACCGGCGAGCTGCTGGAATCCCCGGAAGTCTCGATCGAGATGGCGCTGGCCGAGGGCTGGTATCAGCGCGCCGGCAGCAAATGGCAGACCCCGATGCGCGAGCAGATGATCCGCTATCGCGCGGCGACCTTCTTCTGCCGCCTCTACTCGCCAGAGCTGCTGATGGGCCTGCCCAGCACCGACGAGGCGGTCGAGATCCTCGACGCGGAGCGCGACGCGCAGGGCGAGTGGGCGATCCCCGACACGGAGCCGCCGGCGGCGCCCGTCGAGGAGCCGCAGCCGCAGGCGGAGAGCGCCGCCGCGCCAGAGCAGCCCACCGGCGCGCCCACGCCGCAGGGTGGGCAGGAGGCGCCGGGCAACGGCCAGGGCCACGCCCAGGCCACCGCCAAGGCCCAGACCCAGCCCCCGGCCAATGCCAAGAGAGAGCCGCCGCACGACCCCGTCACGGGCGAGGTGCTGGGCGCCGAGGCCGAGGGAGGAGGCGGAGAGGAGTGGCCCGTTGTGATCGACCAGCAGACCGGTCAGGAGCGCCCGGCCACGCCGGAGGAAGCCGCAGAGCTGCGCGCCATGATGGCCGATCCGGCGGCACAGGAGGTCGAGCGCGCCGCCAGGGAGCATGAGGCGCGCCACCCGTCGCCCCGCAGCTCCGGGCGGAGCCGAAACAGCAACCGCCCGACCACCGGAACCCTGCCGCTCAACGACGACTGAAGCGCGAAAAGGGGGAGGACCGCCGCCCTCCCCCTTCCCTGGGAGCCCGCCGCCCCCCCCGGTGACGGCGGGTTTTCTGTTCTGTCAGCCCAGCACCGCGGCCAGCGCGCTTTCGTCCAAGAGGATCCCCCCGTGGACGGGCGAAGAGATCATGGAGAGCAGGTCAGCGCGGGCGCTCTCGACAAGCCGCCATTCATGATCCAGCCCGGCAGGAGAGGCATTCTGCTGGGCGTAGCTCAGAGCCAAAGACACCTTCGCCGCGACCGAGGAAATCATGGTCGCCCGGGTGTCGATGATTTTCTCCTCGATGTTGTCAAGGACAGAAAAGGCGGCGGCATTTGCCTCCTCGTCGGTCGGGGTCCGGTCAGCCAATTCCTTCGCGCAGAGAGATTCGGTTCGGGCAAGAGCGTCTTTGTGCAGTTCAAGGAGAATGGCGACCAGCATCTCAGAACAGGCTCCCACTTCCGTCCGGATGAGAAGGCCACTCCTTCCTATTCCGGACCAGATTTCCTAATATCTATCTGCGCATAACTTAACGCGACATCACAAAAACGTGATGCAAGCAACTGATACAATTCAGTCACAGTGTATTTACAACTGCAAAGACTAACAATCAGGAAATCAAACCGGGTATGGAAGGAACTGGACCGAGCCCGCGGAGATGAATTTGATTCCGCAATGCATGCAGCTCGTCTCGCAGCGTCCGCACTTGTTCTTCCGCAGACCGCCTGGAGTCCCGCTCCCGGTCCACCTCCTCGCGCATTTCTTCCAGCTCGCCGCGGATGGTTTTCACCACTTCCAGCAGCTCGCGGAACCCGGCGTCGCGATCGACTTGCCGCGCCGCCACTGCGGCCTGGGCTTCCGCCGCGCGCTGGGCGCGGCGTTGCAGCAGCCAGTTGGCGAGCTGCGTCAGCCCCACGCCCAGCCCTCCCGCTATGGCCTCTGTCGTGAAGCCGCCCAGGCCGAAGAAACTGCTATCGGCCATCCCGGCGCGCCCCCGCAGTGAGCCACCGACGCGCGGGCGTTGCCGAGAGGACGGGCATCAGGTCGCGACCACCGCCTTGAGCTTTCGAACCTCCGGCCTCTGCCGCGCGTCGCCGTTGACGGTCAGGCGCACCACCGCGGTCGCCGGATTATAGCCGGTGATGCGGTGGGTGCGGTCCATCCAGCCGTCCCCTATCGGCGTGGCGGAGATGAACGGCACTGTCGTCCACGGGCCATCGCCATCTTCGCCGATCTCGATCGTCAGATTGGAGGTGCCCGGTAGTAGGGCTTCAAAGGTGACGACGATGCGCGATCCGGAGCCCGCCACCATGGCGCGGGAGACGTAGTCGCCGGTGTTGGACCTGCGCGCGCTGACGAGCTGGATGTCCTTGTGCAGCCTGGGCGTCGCGTCCGGCTCGCCGGACAAGACCGCCGCCCACTTCACCGTGCCGGTCATCTGCGACGGCAGGAGGACGATTTCGCCCTCGCCCACCGTGACCACCGAAGCGTCAGGCAGCGTCAGCTCGAACACGCAATCGCACAGCGCCGTGGGACGCTCGATCGCAGCCAGCACCATCAGCTCGTCGGCCTGCGTGATGGTGACATCCGGCAGGTTGATGCGGGTGTTGTTCGACGCGGTCGGGGTGCGCAGCAGCCGGAAGGCCAGATCGGAGTCTTGGTGCGCCGTCCATGTCGAGCCGTTGGACGAGGAGAGGCGAACGCCGATCTGATATGGCTGGCTTGTCACCCACTGCTGCGCCGCCACGTCGAATTTGCCAAGCTCGGCCACGGAGATGGCCGTGGTGGCATCGTCGCAGCCGATCACCAGGGCGTATTCGCGTCCGGCTTCCAGCCGCACCGGAGGCCAGGAGAAGCGATACCACTGATCCGTCAGCAGCGTGCTCGTCTGCACCACGGCATTTGCCACGACTTCGGACGTGGGCCAGCCGTTCTCACAGGTCCGGATCTCGGCGAAGGTGCGGCCTGTCGTGCCCTTGGCGCAGAACCAGACATCGCAGCCGGAGATCAAGGCCGGCGAGTTGAGCGTGAATGTCTCCGCCTGGGGATCATACCGCTCGAAAAATTCCGTCGTGGTGGTGCGGATGTTCTGCACCGCCCGCAGCTCCGTGACGGAGATTTTCCCGCGGCCGACGAATGTCGCGCTCGCTTTGGAGCCCCCGCGCCCCTGGAACTTCACCAGCTTCGATCCGACCGGGACATCGACCGGGATGGTGAACTGGCCGACCACCCGGCCCTGTGCATTCGCTTGGATTGCCATCGGTCAGGCTCCGGTTAGGCGGCGGTGAAGGTCATGGGGCGGCCGTCGAACTGCACCACATCCAAGAACTCACCCGGGCCGAACCCCGAGAGCGTGAACTTGATGTTGATGGGCCGCAGGAATTGCGCGTCCTCTTGCCACTGGCGCGTGACTTCGGTCTGCCAGTCCACAACAACCTGCGTGGTGGTGCCCGTGAACCGGGTCAGCAGCCCCCACGATGGCCCCCATTCCTGCCGGCGCGTCTGCTGGAAGATGCGCGTCACCATGCTCGTCCAGACGGTGCGCGATTCCGTCCAGAAGTCGGTCGCCGGTTCGAGCACGGCCGAGGCGGGGATCGGCTCGAAGGCGTCGTAGGGGTTCACCTTCATGCAGCTTGTGCGAAGCGTCTGCGCGATCACCGGCGCAGTCGCGGCATTGTTCATCGGCAGGGTTGCCGTGCCCGCCAGGGAGACGGTCGCGACATGCACATCCACGAGCGGCAGCGTCAGGATGCCGTCGAATACCGCGCCCGTCTGCGCGATGCCCTGATCCCGCTTGGTGTCATCGAGGAGGGGATCAACGAACAGGCCCCGCTTGTTCGTCGGCTCGCTGATGGCGATTTCCGTCTTGAGGGCCTGTTCCCCGACCAGCACCCCGAGCTGGTCAATCTGCCGCTGCATCGCTTCGAGCTGCGACATGGGGAGCATGTGGGTGCCGTCGTTGGACACCGATCGGTCGGTTGTCCACGTCTGCGTCACGGTGGCGACCGAGAGCAGCCCAGGCGGCACCATGGGCGCCACCGGCGAGCTATCGTTCGGGATGCCCTGCACCCACTGCACCATGCCGACGCCATCGAGGCAGAGGCGGTCGATGCGGGGGCGCTTCCAGCGATAAGTGATCTGCGTGACGCTGCCGGGGACAGCACCAGCCACAGTGAAGCCAGCAGCGTCCACACCGGTTGGCGTGACCGGAGCCACGTAGCGGTAAACCACCGTGTAGGAGCTGCCCGGGGCGGGCTCGGTGCCGGACAGGGACCAATCGACCTTGTCCGATGTCAATTTATAGTCTGTTCCGGCCACGAATGTCGTGCCGCCGCTGAACGTGCTGCTGCCAGCCTGCCACGTTCCGCCCTGGTTGACCGCGACAATGCTCAGAACCGGGCTGTCCGGCAGCGTGTCCTGCGCGCCGGTGAATGCGCCGTGCTGGAAATTTGTCAGCACCCGCTGCGCGACGATGAGCACCTGATCCACCGCGGCGACGGGACCATGGTTCAGCGTCACCCGTTCGCTGCCGCCGGTGGCGACGTGGGGTTCGGAGATGACGGTTTTCAGGTCCGGCACCGCCGCATAGACCACGCGCCGCGCGTGCGGGATCGTGACCTCGCGGCCGTCCACGCGGGCCACGCCCTCCGCCATGGAATAGACCTGCTCCCCCGTGTCCGCATCGGCGAGCTGCGTCACCCGGAGGCCGGAGGAGACATACATGCCGCCGGCGGACTGCCGATCGTACGAGGCGATGGCGAGCGCGACCGCGTCGATTTGCGGCGGCGGCTGTTGCGATTGCGGAATGCCATCTACAATCGTATACACCGGGTAGAACTCGCCCGGCGTGCCGTCGCCGGCCCGCGCCCAGCTCGTGTCCACCCGGAGGCGGGCCGCGCCCGGCTCGTTGTTGTTGCGCACGCCAACGGCAGGGTCGCGGAGCGTCGGGTCTTCAAGCTCGGTCACGACCACGTCGTTGAGGGCGATGCCGACTTGCACGGTCCCGATGACGGGGATGGTCAGGGTGCGAGGCGCCACGCCGCGCACCGCGCCCCGCACGTAGACCGCGCCGCCTTCAAGCTGGCAGGCCCCGGTGTTCACATCCACCAGAATCCCGCAGTCGCGAATAATCGCTCCGTCCTTGAAAAGAACGTCGGCGATGCGCTTCAGGCGGTCCTGAATGCTTTGCTGAATCTCGTTGAACTCGGCGCTCTGCAAGACCTTCCCGGCCCTGCCCAGGTGTCGCTCGTAGTTCTTCGAGGCATCGAAGCGGGAATAGTATCCCGCGGGCATGGTTGCCATGGGGGATATTCCCTTACAACTCTAGCACAAACTCGTATGAC
>NZ_OW485605.1 GCF_937425535.1 Rhodovastum atsumiense | reverse complement strand
GGCGAAGTCGCCAGCTATAATGTTGACAAGGCGACTTGCTTGAGTTTCGCGCTGCTGCGTGGGCAAAATGAAAGCGCCGGGGATCATAGGGGTTGCCGCCCCTCCTCCCGGCGCCTCATTTACCAACGGTGTCGATCATGTCTTCGGAAAACGAGAAAGTCAATGATGCCGCTGTAGGCATCGAAGACAGCGCACGCGCGGAAAGCAGGCCGACCGGCCAGACCACCGAAATCCTATACCAGCAGGGCGAGAGCATCTTCGGGCTCCACGGCAGGGCGCTGGTCGCCCGTGGCTGGTCGGTGTTCCCGCAGGAAGTCGACGGCCGCCGGCCGGGCCGGGTGTTCCAGCAGACCATCAAGTGGGCCGAGGACCACCACCTCCGAGATTGCCTTCCGGCTCCCGACGTCCTTGACCTCTGGTGCGGTCACTGCGCCACGCTGAACGTCGCCTGCGTGTTCGGGCCCGCGAGCGGCAACGCGTTCGCGGTCGACATCGACTGCATGGACGAGGTCCGTTCCAACGCCATCATGGAGCTTGCCGAGGAGCACCTCGGGCCGACCACGTTCATGCGCGAGGGCCGTGCACCCAAGCTGGCGCTGCTCTACCGCACGACTCCCGGCGACATGCCGCCCTCGTTCTCGCGCAACTTCGAGGCTAGGGACGGCTTCGGGCGGCCAGAGAAATCCGGCGACGGCCTCGAAATCCTGTCGTCGGGCAAGCTGATCACCATCTACGGCCGCCACCACAAGACGGGCAGGTATTTCCAGTGGATGTCGCCGACGGCGCAGCCGCTGACGGCGGGCCCGGAGGCGCTGCCGCTGGTGACCTCCGAGCAGGTCGCCACTTTCCTGGAGGCGGTCGCCGATAAGTTCCCGTTCTGGCATGGCACCTCAGCCCCCGCCGCCTGGGTGCAGGGTGACGCCTCGGTGCACGGCGTGCGGGGCGCCCGCATGCGTGGCGGCAGCTATCCGCGCAACGAGGACGGCCTGGTGTTCGAAGGGCGCGACGGGTTCATGCGCGACCTGGTGCTGCGCATCGTCGCGGACGCCTCCAACTGGCCCGGCGAGCCTAAGGAGCATGGCGCCGACGCGGGGCTCTTCGCGGCGTTCTGCGAGGCAGTGGAATCGTCCTTCCGCGAGGGCGCGGTCATCGACGGCCGCTGGGCCCGCGAGCGCGACCTCAAGGCGACCATTGCCGAGAAGGTCTCGCGGACCATGCGTAACGTCGCGAGCGGGCATCTGCGGACCTACTTCGCCGGCCCGGCGCTCCCGGCCGCCGTTCCTGGGCAGGCGCTGCCCGCGCAGATGAGCGCCGCCGAGGCGTCGGCCGCCCTGACCGCGCTGGTCCGCGAGCACGTCGCGGCCGCCGCCGCCTGGGTCGCCGCCAAGCGCGTCGGCGAGCCGCCCGCCCTCGCCATCAAGGGCATGGCCTCCCTCGGCAAGACCGTCGCCATCCTGCAAGCCCTGGCGACCCCCGAGTGCGAGGGGCTGCGGGTGCTCTACGCGGCCCCGACCCTCAAGCTGGCCGAAGACGTGGCCAAGGCCGCCCGCCAGCTCGGGATCGACGTCCGTGTGCTACGGGGCCGCTCACAGCCGCGCCCGGACGACCCGGACTCCAAGATGTGCGCCAAGGCGGACATCGCCGAGATGCTCGCGCAGCTCTCCGCCCCGGTGAAGACGACCCTGTGCCGCCAGCCCTGCAAGAAGGGCGACGAGCCCAAGGAGTGCCTCTTCGCGGCGACCTGCCCCTACCTGGCGCAGATCGAGGCGCTCAAGGACCGCAAGTCCGGGCCGACCCTCTGGGTCTGCGCCCACCAGTACCTGTCGACCCCGCTGGAGGGGCTCACCGAGAAAGCCTTCGACCTCCTGGTCGTCGACGAGTCCTTCTGGCGAGCCTTGACCCGGACGGTGTCCGTCGACCCGGCGGCCTTCCTGACCGTGCGCGAGCCGGGTGAGAAGCTGCATGCCCGCAAGGGGGAGGACCGCGGCGACTTCGAGCTGCGCCGCAACGGCATGACCGTCCGGCACGCCGGGCTTCTCGACAAGGTCCGCGCCATCCTGCTGGACAACCCCCGCAAGACCATCTCGCTCGCCGACTTCCGCGCCGCCGGCCTTGACGCCGAGGAGTGCGAGTGGGCGGCGGGCTTCGAGTACACTAGGCTCGGCTCGCCGGACATCACGCCAGACATGGACGAGGCTGAGCAGCTGGCGATTGTCTCAAGGGCACGCCGCGAGGAGGCGTTCGGCTTCGCCCGCTTCTGGCGCGTGCTCGGCGCCGAGCTTGCCCTCGAGCGAGACCAGCTGGTCGGCATCGAGCGGGTCCACGGCCGCTGGAACGAAGAGACGGAGCAGCTCGAGAACGGGATCCTACTTCACTACTCGGCGGACCCGCGCCTGACCGAGCTGCCTGTGATCCTGATCGACGCCGACCTCGACCCGGAGATCGCCTGCCGCTTCTACCCGCGTGTGCAGGGCAACATCCACGTCATCGCGGCCGCGTGGTCCCCGCGCTGCCGGGTGCGGCAGGTCGGCGAGCGCCCGGTCAGCAAGTCCATGCTGCTGGGCCGCCCCGGCTCCAAGTCCGAGACCGACCGCGCCGAGGCCCGCCGCGAGGACCTCTGGAACATGATGCTCGACATGGCCGACCGGCACGGCCACCCGTCCGACATGTCCGGCGCGACGGCCAAGGCCCGCGCCCGGCGCCCGCTGCTGATCACCTTCCTCGGCGTGCGGCAGGCTTGGGCCAAGCGGGGTCGGCTCGGCACCCCGGAGCTCCCGCTGGCGACCCCGGACTCCCTGCCGTTCGACGTGGCCCACTTCAACGCGAATCGCGGCCTGGACGGCTGGAAGGAGACCACGGGCATCGTGGTGGCGGGCCGCCTGCAGCCGTCCGTCGGCGCCATCGAGTCCCTTGCCCGCGGCATCTTCTTCCGCGACCCCCGGCCGCTGGCGCTGCTGCCGTTCGCGCGGGACGGCCGCGGCGACCGGACGGACGAGAAGGACTGGCCGACCACGATCCGATACATCCAGCTCCGCGACGGTCGGCGGGTGCCCGTCTCCGTTCCTGCGCACACCGACCCGCGGTGCGACGCCGTCCTGCTGCAGGTCCGCGACGCCGAGATCACGCAGTCCCTGGCGCGCTGCCGCCCGATCCACCGCGCCGAGGACGCGCCCTGCGAAATCGTGCTCGCCACGAGCGTCCCTGTCGACGGACTCATCGTCGACGAGCTGGTGACCTGGAACGACCTCGTGCCGAGCAAGCTCCGCATGATGGAGGTCGAGGGCCGGGTCATTCCCGAGAACGCGACCGACATGGCGGCGGCCTATCCCGACCTTTGGAAGAGTCCGGATGCCGTGCGGGTAGCCCGTGCCACCGCGAGGGAGAAATCGTTGACCGCCTCGACGGCAGAGGAAAGTCTGTTGACGATAAACGTAAGCGAGTCTCCTATTATATATAGAACCGACTGGCTTACGTTTATTGCCAACAAATTTGGCGAGGTTAACAGAATTGCCCGTTGGGTGGAGGTGACCTACGACCGGGTTACCCCCGGAGGCACCCGCCATCGCCGTTCCCGCGCCGCTGTCCGGGTTCGCTCTGGCGATACGTGCGCTGACGTGCTTGGCCGGGCAAGCAAGGCGTTGCCGTTCGCCTCCCGGCTGTCCCTCGCCGACGGCGCTGCCGATGTCATTGCTCTCGCCGCCACGCCCGCCCCGGCGGCTTCCGAGCCCCCGGCCGCCGCGCCGCTCCCAGCCGCCCAGGAAGACCCACAGGCGGCCGGGAGCGAGATCCGGCTGCCGGAGGGCGTCCCGGCGCCTGCAGCGCCGCAGGCGCCCGCGAGCGCGCCGCGCAAGGGCATCCGGCGGGCCGGGCGTCCTGGCGCTGGCTCGGCGACCGCAGGAGCCCCGGCGGCTTCGACTGTGCAGGACCGCCACCGGGTGTCCGTCCTCGACCTCATCCGGTCTGCCGCCTCGCCCGAGGACGCTGACGCGTCCACCTCAGCCGCCCCGGTGATCGTCTCCGCCGCCCCCATGCCGATGGCCGCCGGGCATCTCGAAGCCGTCGTGGCGCCCACCGCTGCCCCGCCGGCGGTCGTGCTGGCAGGGTTCCCGGCCGTCGCCGGGGACCAGGAGGACGGTGACGACGAGGAGGGGCTGGACTGGTCGCCAGACGCCGAGCCGTTGCTCGCGGACCGCCTCGAGTGGTGCAGGGCGACCCTGCAGGCGCTGGCCGTCGAAGCGTGGGGCGACCTCAGCTACGCGCACGCTTGGCTCTACAGCGCCCACCCGGATTTCGGATGGCAGGCGCCCCTGGACGCGTGCGTGTCCGTCCGGGCGCTCGAGCGATGCCGTGCAGCCCTCGAACGGGAAACCGCCGCCACGGTCCACTGAGGGCGGCTGTGCGCGGCGGGGCGGCGGGAAGGCGAACCGCCGCCCTGCCCCTGAAAATCAGCCAGATATGCAACAACCGCGCTTACGATTCACGGAATAGCCGCCCCGGTAACCGGGGAATCCTTGGGGGAGGGGTGAGATGGCCGCGAAGCGGAAGCGGGAGCCCAAGCAGCAGTCGACGTCCACGGGCAGGCGCGTCCCCTGGCACGTTCGCCACGATGACCGCCAACCCCTGAATGGCGGCGCGCCGTCGGATGTCGCGCCCATCGAGCGCTGGGACCACGGCGAGCGCGTGGTCGCCGAACCAGCGCCCGGTTCCCGCATCCGTGTCGAACGCGCTGGATCCGGGATCGACGCCCTCCTCGCCAACGGGACGATCGACAACCGGCTCGCCAACGCGGCCTCGCTCTGGCAGCGCGACTACGAAGGCGCGCTGTGTGTCGGGCAGGGGGCCGCTCCGGCTTCGGACCGCGTGAGAGTTGACACGTCGGTGACGGCGACGGACGGCGGCATCGTGCGGCGGCTGGACGCCGCGACGCGTTACCGCGAAGCGTGTGCGGCCATCGGACTGCTCGGTGATGCCCTGCTGCAGCTCACGGTCGCTGCCGGGCTGTCGCTGTCGCGCCTGGAGGCTGTCCTGACGCCTTCCACCGGCGCCGCCGGCGCACTGCCGCCCGAGCTGCAGGCGGTCGCCGCGCGCGTCCGGCGGCTGAACCGCGTGGCGCTCGTCGGCGCACTCGTGGCAACCCTTGATCGCCTCGCCGACCACTACGACGCCGTTGACCGGGAACATGCCGCGGCCGCGCGCACCCGTCGGGCGGCTGCGGGGCGGGGAGACGCGGCATGAACACGCCCGGCGCCGTCCTCGCGCTCGACCTCGGCACCTCGACGGGCTGGGCCCTGCGCACGCCGGACGGCCTGATCACGTCGGGCACCCAGTCGCTGCGCGGCGGCCGCTTCGAGGGCGGCGGCATGCGGTATCTCCGGTTCCGCGCCTGGCTGTCGGAAGTCGAGGCGTTGTCGGGCGGCTTGCGGCAGGTCGCCTTCGAAGAAGTCCGCCGCCACATGTCAACAGATGCGGCCCACGTCTACGGAGGGCTTCTCGCCACGCTGACGGCCTGGTGCGAGGAGCGGGGCATCCCGTACGCCGGGGTTCCCGTGCAGACCATCAAGATTCACGCGGCCGGGTCGGGCAACGCGTCCAAGGATGCCGTCATCGCCGCTGTCCGGGCGGCTGGGCACGAGCCCGGCGACGACAACGAGGCTGACGCCTTGGCGCTCCTGCGGCTGACCGTCGGCGCGCCGGCGGCCGCGAGGGCGACGGCCGCGAGGGGGAGGAAGGCGGCATGAGAGCGCGCAAGAAGGCGGCTGCGCTGCCGGAGGACTACGAGCCGGACGAGAGGGCGCAAGGCTCCTTGGCGCGGGCCCTGGGCATGCCGCTGGCCGCCAATCCGTTTCTAACCGAAACGCGCGCCTGGATGGCCTGGTGCCAGGGCTGGCTCGACAGCGACGTGCTGATGTCCGGCAGCCCGGGCACGACGTCCGCGAGGAACGGAGGAGTGCCGTGGTGAAGCAGGCCCAGTTCGGCTGGAACCCGGACTACGCGGTGCCGCCTGGTGCGGTGATTGCCGAGCACCTGGAGGTGCGGGGCTGGAGTGAGGCCGATTTGGCGCGCCGTATCGGATGCCAGCCGCAGATGGTCAGCGAGATGATTTCCGGCGAGAGCCCTGTTGATCCGACGACGGCGTGCGCCCTTGAGCGCGTGCTCGGGGTGAAGGCCGAAATCTGGACGAACATGGGGGCGAACTGGCGGACCTTCCGGGCGCGGACACTCCCGAGGACGCCTACGTGCGCGAGGGCGCCGGCGATGAATGAGACGCCGCTTCCCGACGCGACCTGCCCCGCATGCGGCGCCCTTGGCGGCGTGGTCCGCTTCGAGCGCCGCGAGGGCGAGGTCGTACGGGGCGTTGTTCTCGAGGTCACCAAGACCCTGCGTCGGTGCGCCGCATGCGGGGAGGAGTTCGAGAATAGCCGCGACCCGGATTGGCGCGCGGGTGCTTACGCCCGGCTCCGGGCGGACAAGGACTGAACGACGGACGACGGGGGGAGGATAACGATGCCAGCGAACAGCATTCCCTACGAACTGGCGGTGATCCCGGAGCGCTCGCCCGGGCCGCTGCTACGCGCCCTTGGTGCCCGCCGCTTCGACGGCAGGACCATCCGGTTCACCTGGGGCGAATGGACGCCCGGCTGGGGGCTGGTCCTCAGGCTCAGGAAATGGTCGGCAGTCTATGGCGGCGGTTGGTCGCTCTTCGTCCAGCCGGGATACGGGAAGCTCCGTGTCTCCCTCCCGCTCCCTCGACGCGAAGTGAAGGGCGAGGGTGCCTGGGGCTTCCAGGCCGACCTGGGGGGAGGCAATGTGCACGTCCAGTGGGGCTACGGGCACCCGGGGAAGGTCTACGACCTCCCGTGGCGCGCCTGGCGCTGCGAGCGGCACGACGTATTGGCCGTCGGCGGCTGGGTGCCATGCCCGGAAATCTTCGCGGGCCGGATGGATAACCCGCTGGCCGCGACCGAGACGCACCCCTATCGCTACGTGACGGACAGCGGCGAGGTGCAGGAGGTGACCGCTACGATCGCCGTCGAGGAGCGCGAGTGGCGGCTGTCGTGGCTCCGGTGGCTGCCGTGGGTCCGGCGCGTAAGCCGGACGATCGAGGTGTCCTTCAGCGATGGGGTCGGCGAGCAGCGCGGCTCCTGGAAGGGCGGCACGGTCGGCTGCAGCTACGAGATGCAGCGGGGCGAGACGCCAGCCGAATGCCTGCGCCGGATGCAGCGCGAGCGCCGCTTTCGGTAGGCACGCGCAGGGCGGCCGCATTCCCCGGCCGCCTCGGGAGCGCGGCGCCATCCAGTTATGCAGGGTGGCGGACGATATTGATTTGAGGCGGCTGCACATCGTTCGGCTGCGGGGAGGGGGAAATGGGATCCGACACCATCGCCGACTGGGCGGACATCGCAGCGTCGCGCATCATGACGGACCTGCTTGGCTTGCCTAGCTCGGCAGTCGGCGCGGCGCTGGTGGATTCGGGTGCTGAACGCATTGCCGGTCTCCGAGACAACATGGCCGCCGTCATCCGCAACGGTGCACCCAACAACTTGGGCGTTCAGGACTTGCCCGGGTTCACCGTCACACGTCGTGGGGAGGCTCTGCACATCCGGTTTGGTGCGCGCCGAGTCTGCACCGTGGACCATGATTCGGTTGGATGGGACGGCATGGATGCAGTTGAGGCCGTGGTGGAGCGGATCGCCAAATTGCTTGGAGTCTCGGTAACGGAGAGGACGTCCAGGGCATGAGCACCAAGTCCGTTACCTCGTGCCGTGCCGACCAAGCCGCGATGCGCGGCGCCATCTCCGCCATGCGCAAGCTGGCCGAGCGCCCGGACGCCATCGGCCGTGCCATTCGGGACGCCGAAGGCAGCGTTCGCGAGGATGCACGACGGGATGTCGAGCGCGCCATCCTGAAGGGGTTCACGTCGCCCGCACCGGATGCAGACGACGTGGAACGGCGCACGCTGTTCTTTGCGGCTAGGGATACCTTGGCGGCACTCAATGCGGCGACGTCTGCCAGGTATGCGGCCTGGCACCGCAAAGTCGCGGTTGAGCGGGAGTGGAAGACTGGCGCCCTGCGGGACCCCCGCGCTGTCGCTGACGCCTGCAAGGCAGCCCGTTCCGCCGACCGGGCCGAGGCGCGCGCACTGGAAGCCTGGGCGGCGGCGGACGACGCGCTGACGGCGTTCCGGGCGAGGACGGGCAGGAGGACCGCGCCATGATTGGCGGCAAGGTCATTGAGGTCCGCCGCGAGGGCGAGGTCGCCCGCGTCTGGTGCGTCGACGGCTGGGACGAGCTGGCCATCCACGTCGTCGCTGAGGCGGACCTTCCGGCGCCAAGCGATACCGTGTGGTGGCAGGGGCGGGCGGCCTACTGGACCGACGCGGCCCGCACGTTCGCGGACCGCCGGCTTGATCGCCGGGGCTACAGCTTCGACCCGAGGAACGCCCTGGGCGCGCATGACGCCCGGACGAACGGAGGTTCATCGTGAGCCATGTCAACATTCACGACATCCGTGATGCCGTTGCAGCCCTCGTCGAAGGCAGCCGGGGGCAAATGAGCGGCCCCTACACCGCCTTCGTGTCGCCAGAGGTTCACGCGGCCGTCCTGGAGGCGTACCCGGATGGCGTCGTGCGGCTGACCGACGGCACGGCGGTCCAGGTTCGCGAAGTGGCTCCGTTTGCCGATGATGCCGAAGAGGCCGAGGACGGCGACTGGGCGGACGCGGCGGCGGCCGACATCCTCGACGAGCTGTCCACGCGGCGGGGCATCGGCGACGAACTCGGGCTTGTGGACGACGACGTGCTCGAGGAGATCCGCGACAGCATCGCCACCATCATCCGCGACGCCGCCGAGGCTGCGAAGGCCGCCCCATGACCGATGAGGACGCCCCCGCCATCGTTGTCGTCCTCACGCCCCGGCCGGGCGCCGTCGGCCGGGCCCAGCGCCTGCTGTCCGGCCTGCACGACGGCGCGTCCGCGGAGGCCGTCGCCGCGGCGCTGGCGGAGGCGGTCCGGCAGTCGTGCAGGTGGCGCGTCCACCTGCTGGACGACGGGGAGGAAGAGGGCGGCAGCGGCGCGCCGGCGGCGTCGGATGCGGGGCCGCCGGCAGTGTTGGCAAGGCGTCCAAGGCTGTTCGGGTTGCCGCAACCGGCATAATCGGGGGGCGGTGAGATGCTGGAGGCAGACATGGCTGACGATGAGGACCGTTGGGTGCGCGTGATGCCCGACCACTGCAGCTCGGGGCTGTGGTGGAAAGACGGCTGCATGATGGATCCGGAAGACCTGCCGATCAGCGGCGCCCTGCGGGAACGGCTGGCCACGTGGGCGGATGGATACAGCGCGTGCATCGACCACTTGCCGGACGGGTCGCCCGTGCCATTCGACGAGACCGCCTACGCCGCCGAGGGGCTGGCCATCGCGCAGGCCATCAAGGCCGAGCTGCCCGGGTGGACCGTCATTTACTTCGACATCAGCAAGCTCGACGACAGCCAGGAGGACCAGCCCCGCGGCGAGTTCGAGTACGAGGTGACGCCGCCATGACCGCCCGTCATGCTGTTGCCGAGGTTCGCCGCCCGGACGCAGGGTTCGGCCGCCGGGTGGCCAGGGCGCTGGCCTTCTTTGCCGCGCTCGCGTCCGTGCCAGTGGCGGCTGTCCGCCGTATCGGTGGGGAGCGCGCGCCGTCGGCGGAGGTCCGGCGCGCCGGATCCGAGTTCCGCGACGTGGTGGCCGCTCTGGCTGGCTTGGCGGCGGCACCGGTCACCGGGAACGCCGAGCGTGGCTGGGATGTCGTTCGGGCCCACGACGGCTCTGCCGTTTGGGTGCTCACCGCCGGCCCGGAGGGTGAGCAGAGCCTGCTTGCATCCGTTCAGCGCATGCCGGGCGGCGAGGGTTGGAGCGCCGTTGTGGCGCGTCTGGGGCAGCTGTGCGTCGTGCTGGCGGCCTCGCGCGCGGATGCGCAGATGGCGGCCGAGATGCTTGTGGGCGGCGCGCACGTCGAGTGAGGCGGCTCGAGAAGAAACGGAGGGAACGAGAATGTATCAGTTCAACTTTGTGGACCCGCATGCCGCATTCCTCGGCGCGCTGACGCGCGCTCTCGAGGGCCGCGATGGCGTCTCCGCGACGGCTGGCCTCCTGCAGCCAACCGGCTGGGATGCCCTCATTGCTGCAGGGAATTCGTTCGGCATGATGGACGGCGGTGTCGACCTTGCCATCGCCAGGATGCTTCCCGGCGTCGAGGGGCGCGTGCGGGCGGCGATTGCATCCGAACACGGCGGCTTCCTGCCTGTCGGGGCGGCAGTGGCCGTGCCTGCGGATGGCGATCTGGTGACGGGCCGCTGGCTGCTCTACGCGCCGACCATGGAGTCCCCACGGGACATCCGCGGCTCGGTCAACGCCTACCTTGCGATGCACGCGGCTATCGGTGCCGCGAGACGGATCCCGCTCCCGGCCGGGACGACCATCGCGTGCACGGGCCTGGGCACGGGGGTCGGACGGCTGCCGCCCGAGGTGGCCGCGCGGCAGATGGCGCTGGCCATTCGGCATGCGGAGGGCGCGCCTCCGGCCAGCTGGCGCGATGCGCTGGGGCGTCTCGTCGATGTCGAGTGCGCCCGCTGGGGGTTGACGAGGGCGGCTGCATGAAACAGCAGCTTTCGGATGGCATGCGGTTCCTCCTGGCGCTCCTGCGGGACCGCCCAGACCCACTGATCTGGCAGCGCGGGGCTGGAGGGCTGCACTGCGCTTTCTTTGGCCGCATGCCAGCAATCCCGGGGGTTCCTGTCGCGACCGTAGTCGCTCTGCATGCGCGCGGGCTGATAGCTCCCGCAGATGGCCAGGAGGGCCGTGACATCTGGCACATGACGCTGACGGCGACCGGGAGCAAGGAGGCGGCCAAGGAGCCGCTCGCGTACGACTACGCGGCGGAGTTCGCCGCGTGGCAGGAGCGCCAGGAGGAGCGCCGCCGTCCGCGAGACGCCTGCCTGGAGGCGCAGGACCGCCGCGAGGTGGAAGCCGCGCGAGGACCGCAGCGGCCCGAGCAGCGGCTTACGGCGCCGAGGTGCATGCGTGGCACCGGACAGGTGGGGTAAGGCGGCAGCCGCTCTTGTGGCTTGCCGCCGGGGTGCCCGATTTCCTTGAGGGCCGCAAGGCAGCGAGACAGGGGGAAGGTGGCCGCGATGTTCCACGACATCATTCGCGTGCTGGATGCCAGCGCCGTGCGGGCCTGCGCGCGTGCCGAGGGCGGCGTCACCGATCCGCAGGTGCCTCCGACCTGGGACCTCCTGCGGCTCGGCTCCGGGGACGGCGGAGAGTGCGAGTGGCGGCTGGAGACGCCGGGCGGCACCGCCAAGGTGTTCGACGTCGGGGCGTGGTGGGGCTACTACGTCGTTCCCTGCCGTGCGCACACGCGCGGGTCGCCGGACCTCTACGTGGACCGGGGCGCGGCAATGCGCGCCGCCGAGGAGGCGTTGGCCGCCGCCGTCGCCCAGGCAGCCCGCCGATGGGCCTGATCGGCATCCTGTGGGACCTCCGCCACCTTGCCGACACGGCGGCCGCTCGGTCCGGCGTGGCCGCTGGCGGGTGGATGTCGCACACAGCGCTACGGACTGCGCTACGGATTGCCAGCAGAATGCGCTACGGATTAGAAGCCAACAAAATTTCGTAGCGTAGCGTGACTCTTCCGCCCCCGTCTCGGACGATGACCCCGTTCAGCAATAGGAGGTCACCGTGACCATCGAGGACATCGTCGAAATGCTCCGTACCGACGCAGCCACCGCCGCCAGCAGCCCGCTCGGCCAACTCGTCCTTTCCGCCGCTCGCAGGCTCGAGCACGGCGGCGACATGCCGGTGGGCGCCAGGCGGAGACTCTCGTCCGAGCAGGCGTTCGCGGCCATGACCGTCTGCACCAGGATGGTGCGGACCCACGGTCTGCAGCCCTCGACCGTCTGCAAGGAGGCGGGGCTGGTGGAGGAAGCGAGCGGCACTTTTCGCTACATGCTCACGGCCAGGGAAATGACGCCAATCGGCGAACTGGTTCAGGGTGCCGCCGCCAGACGGGACATCTCGAAGAAGCTCCAGCGCTACGTCCAGATCGTCCGGACGGTCGCCCGGCTGGCGGGGAAGGAGGAGCTTCCGCTTCTGGAGGACCTCGGCGTGGCGGTGGCAGACTACCTCGCCCCGTTCAACGAAGAGACGTCCGCCCCCCATGACGAACTCGCGGCTGACCTCATCGCGCTGGGTACTTACTTCGGCAGGGCGCGGGAGGGGACAGGCGGCGAGCTGATCGACCTCAAGGAGTTCTTCGAGGCGAGCGGGCGAATGGGGGTGATCTACGACCCGGCGACCAACGGCATGGTCGCCTTGCCTGATGACCCTGTCGACCTCGGCCACGAACCCTCCGTGCGGCTTTTCATGCGCCGCGTCGCCTCGGGTCAGGGCGAGTGCTACCGCCACGAGCGGAACCCCTCCGGCTTCCCGGTCTATATCAGCCGGGAGATCGGGCGCGTTCGGTTTCAGGTCTACGAGGTGGTCTCGCTCGCCCTGGTGAGGAACAGGGACAAGATCCGCGCTGTCCTGGTCGCCGAGCCGTGGACAATGGTTCAGGACAGGCCGGGCGAGCCGCCCGCGCGCTTCTTCGACCGCTCGGCCCGGCGCTGGGAGCAGGGAGTGCCGTTCGGCGGAGGCATCCGCGTCGGAGAGGGCGAGGGCCAGTTCTCCTTGATGGCCGGCACGAATGTCGCGTTCGCCTGTCCCCTGTATGAGCAGTACATCAGGGAACTCGAAGGGGATGGCGAGAGCGAGTTTGGGAGCGGCTTGGTCGCCGAGGTGGTCTGCACGCCGCGTCGTATCGAGATCGACCCTGAGGTTCTCCGCGTCTACCTCGAGGACGTCGCCGCTTACGAACCGCGTAAGGCATTGGAGTTCATGGAGGCGAGCGCGCCCTGGGCGCAGGGCTACGTCGTCCAGGCGACGCTGACGCATGCGGACGGCCGGGAGGCGAACAGCCTTCTCGAACGTCTGGAAGATGCCCTCTATGGCGACGGGAACGCCATCCTTGCGGCGCTGCTCGACCAGGTGACCAAGCGCGTCCGCGCGCTCGATGACCTCATGGCTAAGACCCTGACGACGCGGCAGGCCCAGAAGACGCATTTCCGTCGCCTCATGCGCAGCTGAGGAAGCGGGAGGGCGGCCTTATCCTGGGCCGCCCAAGACCGTGCCCGGGCTGCGGAAATGCGGGTTATCGGGGGTGATAGGCAGCGGAAAGCCGCGCCTATCTGGGAAGCAACGCCGCACGCAACCCGGCCGCGACGGCGCGCAATGCGGCCGCGCTGGTCGGCGCGCCCGCCCGGCCGAACAGCACGATTTCCGATGCCGGCAACGGCGGCAGTCCCAGCGTCGGCCCGGCATCCGGCGCATCGCCGGAAGCGGCACGTCCCATGGGCGCCACCCCCAGCCCCGCTCGCGCGCCAGCAAGCAGCGCCGCGCAACCTCCGCCGAGAAAAGCCTCCTGCCAGGCGATCCCCGCCCGTTCGAGGGCGCGCAGCGCCGCGGCCCGCACGCCGCAGGGAGGCGCGAGCGTCGCCAGCGGCACCGGCTCACCCGGGCAGAGCCTGAACCCGTCCGCCGCGCGCCAGCCAAGCGGGTCGGTTCCCAACACCTCGCCCTCGCTGCCGCCCGCCTCGCGGCGGATCACCACGGCGTCGATCTCGCCGGCGTCGAAAGCGGCCCGCAACGGCTGCGACTGCCCGGTCCGCACCTCGACCGTGGCGCCGCAGGGCAGCGCCGCCCGCACCCGCCGCAGCACGCTTTCCAGGCCGACGCCGATGGCGTGCTCACTCAGGCCGATCGCGAAACGCACGGCAGGGGTCGGCGTGAACCGCACTGCTGCGTCGTGGGCGGCGAGGAGCGCACGGGCGCGTTCGAGGAAGGCGGCTCCGTCCGGGGTGGGGCGCACGAAGCGCGGCGTGCGCTCCAACAGCCGCCGTCCGAGCGCCGCCTCCAACGCCTTCAGGCGCTGGCTGACGACAGGCTGCACCGTGCCGGCCGCCTCGGCCGCGCGGGTGAGGTTGCCGAAATCGGTCGCGAGGACGAAGAGGCGGACGGATTCAAGGTCGAGCATCATAATATTCTACTATGATGAGAAGCTATCTTCATAGCGTTCCGCGTTCCATCGGGGCGGGCCACGATGCGGCCGATCCCAATGAGGAGACGCATCCGATGCCGATGATCCAGGTCCGCTACGTCACACCCGCGCCTCGACCCGAACTGCGCGGCGCGATCGCCGCCCTCGCCGCCCGGCTCGGGCGGGAATGCCTCAGCAAGGACCCGGGCGTGACGGCCGTCCTCGTCGAGCCAGCGGACCCGCAAGGCTGGTTCGTCGCCGGCCGCCGCCCGGCGGTGGAGGACGGCAAGGCCGCGTTCTGGCTCGACATCAAGATCACCGCCGGCACGAACACCAAGGGTGAGACGGCGGCCTTCGTGCGCGCGGCCTTCGATGGTATGGCGGCACTGCTCGGGCCACTGCACGAGGAAAGCTACGTCCTCGTGCACGCCGTGGACGGTGACGCCTACGGCTACGGCGGTCGCACGCAGAACGCCCGGTGGGCTGCGGCCAACCCGGGCTAGGGACGGTCTACACGGCCTCCCCGAAGGCATAGGCGTCGAGGCGCAGCACGTCGTGGCTGACGCTGCGGTGCAGGCAGCGTGGCACCGCCCCAGCACCCGCGCAGAGCGCCGCCCGCGCCACTGCAGGATCGGCGCGCAGTGTTGACATGTCCGTCCCGGGGCCGCGGCCGTCCCTCAGCCCTTGGGCCGCCGGCGCCGGAGCGGCCGACCGCCGATTGACTCAATGGCGAACTTCTCCAGGTCGAAGCTCCGGAAGAATGAGTTCTCCCTGGCAAGCTCGGCGGCCGTGACTTCGCCTGCCGCCAGCCTCTGCTGGTCGCGGTCCCGCGACGCCTGCTTCTCATCGGCGCGTCGTTTCTGGTCGAGGATGCCGTCGTTGGCCATGGGGTCTCCTGTAGGCAGGAGGGTAGCAGAGGGCCGGGGTCCGCACAGCGGGCGAGTCTCTGGTCGGCGGTTTCGGCCAGCATGGCCTTGGCCTTGCTCGGGCTTTGACCGATTCCCTGAGGCTGTTCTGGGCTCGTGGGCACGGCGGAAGAGCCGCCCCTGGTCGGAGGCGGCCCTTCCCGGGTTCGGTGCCTGGGATGACTCAGGCTGCGTCCTGTTTCGGCAGCGCGTCCGTGATGGTGCCGACGATGGCACGGGCGACGTCCTCCGGGTGCCCGCCGCGCACATGCAGGCGGCGGAGGTCGGACCGGAGATGTCCGCCGAAGGATTCGAGCCAGAGCGTTACCTGGACGCCGCGTGCCATCGGCTGGATGGCGTCGGGTGCCAGGGCGGCATACGTGCCGCCGACGGCGACAGAGAGCATGTCGGTGTCACTGGCGACATAGCCGCCGAGCGGCGCCATTTCGGCAGCAAGCGCGGCGAGGAGGTCCGGCGAGTGGATGGACAGCATGGTGGGATCTCCGCGAAGGATGAGGAACCGGGCAGCTTCAGCCGCCCGGGAAGCTGTGGCCCGCCTCCGGCAAGAGGCGGGCCTGCGGTGGTCAGGCGGCGGTGTTGTTGGGCATGCCGAGCAGCTGGAGGGCTTCCTCGGCCGCGCTGCGGAGGCCGTTGTGGACGCGGCCCGGGTGCTTGATGTCTTCGCCGCGGGCGTTGCGCGCGCGGGCGACGTAGCCCCAGAGCGGCAGGGCCTGCACCCCTGCGAACCCGCCGTCGAACAGGTCGGCCCACACAGTGTCGTTATCGCCACGGCGCCAGTTCGCCCGCGGGCACGCCTCCGCCAGCGCGCGGGTGACTTCGGCGAGCACGCGGTCTGCGGCCGCGCCGCCGCGCGCCTGTGCCAGCGTGAGCTTGGGCAGCCCCTCGAGGTGCGACAGCAGGCAGCGGGCGACCGCGTCGGCGTCGGGGAACGCGGTGCCGTTGAGCGCGCCGAGGGTGCTCTTGCCTTCGCCGCCGAACGCGAAGGACGGCGCTGAGGCGGCGAGGATCTCTTCCCGGAGTTCGGCGGGCATGCTGCGCGGCGGGTTCGGCAGCCGCACGGACGCCCAGTTGCCGCGATAGGCGACGGTGACCTCGTGCGTGTCGGCCTCGATCTGGGCCTCGCCGATGCCGAGGCGTTCCAGGTGGGGGTACACGCACGCGGCGACGGCTTCGGTGGTGTGCATGGAGATGGACTCCTTGGGTTGGGTTGGACACCGGGCGGCGCGCAGCGCGGCCGCCACGTTCAAAGAGAGCCCGCCCCTGACCCGGGGCGGGCTGGAATGCGTCAGGCGGCCTGAGGGCGGGCGCGTTCGGGGAGCGGCAGACTGGCGCGAAGACGCGCATGCAGCCCGGCTGCGGCCGTGTCGATGACGGTGGTCATTGGAGGGGAGGGTTCCTGATGTCGCGACAAAAGGCTGGTGCGACCGCTTGCGCGGTCAGGTCAGCGTATCGCGATCAGGAAACCTGTGTGCAGCATGATCGCCAGAGTAGATCAAAGGTCTTCCGAAAAGTCAAGATGATGCCGTTATGAACGCTGCTTCCCACCTGCTGATGGGTGGCGCCATAGGCTTGTCGGTGACCTCGGGGCGTCACCGCCGGCCGGACATGGAAAAGCCGCCCGGCAGCGACCGGGCGGCTTGGTGAGGGGATGGGGCGACGGTCAGAACCGGATGGCGGCCTCGGCGGCCCTCTCGGCCTCCCTGGCGGCCCTTGCGGCATGCTCGGCCCTCTGCTGCTCACGTGGCGACAGGGCATCCGCGATGGCGCCATCGACCATGCGCAGGAACCCCACGACGTCGCCAGCCTCGATCGGTCGGTCGGCCCGTTCGCCGAAGTCATCTCGGCGGTACCGGGTCGCGAGGCGCACGCCGACGCCGTTGACGCGCAGCCGCACGCTGGCGGTGTAGCCCAGGCGCACGTCGACCGTCTCCGTACGGCCGTCCTGCTGCCGCTCGACGGTTGGCGACAGGCCCGCGGCGGTCGCGCGCGCGGCGACCCAGGCGCCGGTGTGCTGGAGGCTCACGTATTCCATTGCGGTGCTCCCAGTGGGCCTTGATGGCCTTGTGTGAAAGGATGTGCGGCATTCGGGGGTGCGGAATTCAAGGGCCGCCCGGAAGAAAATCGCCCGCCTCCGGTTCGGAAGCGGGCCTCTCGGTGATCAGGCGGCCGGGGGAATTCAGGGCAGCCGCCGCGCCACCTCGGCGACGGTCATCGGCTCGGACACCTTGCCGGACAACGCCTCCGCGACCGCCTCGGCGTCGTCCTGTTCGCGGGCCATCGCGCGGGTCTTCTCCGCGGCCGCCTTCATGCGGGCGCGCCGCGTGGCCAGGGTCGCCTCATCTACCTCGGTGAACTCGACGGCTCGGGTCATCGTGGAGCTCCTTGCGGCGGCATTATCGTGATGCGAACGAAAAACTGAAAGCCTACTCCAGGCCGGAAGCGGTCCTCGTAGGGCTCACCCGCCGAACCGACGCCGGGGCTCCGGGCGGTGATTGTCGGCGAGCCCCTGTGAATCCCGGATGTCCTTCTTCACGGCCGCCGCGAAGTCCCCGGCGTAGGTCTCCACCCATTCCCGCCACGCGGTCTGTGCCGCCTCCCGCCAGTCGTCCTGCGACAGGCACGGCGATGCGTCGCCGGCGGCCTGCTTCTCAAACAGGATGTCGGCGGCCGCCAGCCTGACAACATCATCGGGCATGTCCACCCGCGTACTCCCCCAGACCTCTCCCTCGACCTGGGCGCCGCCCGTCAGCCGCTGGTCGCCTTGGAAGCGGTGCAGCTGCCAGCGCATGCCGTCCTTCCGCCATACGAGCAGCGCCCGCACGGACATGTCCTCCGACGGCGAGAGCTGCGGCTGGGATGCAAGCAAGGTTGCCTTGAGCGTGTCGGCTATGGTCCTGCGCATTGCGATGTCCTCCCCCAGGCGTTCGTTGCGCCTCAAGGGAGGGTTTGGCCGCCGTTGGCGAGGCACAAGAAAGCCCGCCTCGGGATTTCGGGGCGGGCTTTGGGAAAGAACGGCGGCGGCCGACGGTCAGGCGGCGATGAAGAACCGTCGGGCGGCCTCACTCGGCACGTAGGCTTCCCACTTGGCGTTGTCGTCGCCGGCGGTCCGCTCGAGGAAACCGAGATCAACGAGGGAGTCCCCGAGATCGCGCGCGAACCGGTCGTTGCCGACATCCCACGCGTAGACCGTCGTGCGTCCGTAGCGGAGACAGCGGCGTCGTAAAGCATGAACTTCTGGGCTGGCGTGAGCGGTGATGGGGCGCCCCAGGTCGACGACATGATGTCCTCCCATGAGAGGCCCGCCTCGTGCACGGAGGCGGGCCCGGCTGTTGGTCAGGCGGCCCGGTTCTGCTGGGCGGCCTCCCCCGCGCGGGACAATGCAAACACCGCTTCCTTGCCCAGCGTCGAGCGCTCCAGTAGTCCGGCGGCCGACATCATGTTGAGGACGTCGGTGAGGTTGGCTTCGGCCAGCCCAGTGCGCTCGCCGATGGCGCTCTGGCTCGCCTGGCCGCCGCTCTCCGCAAGGAACTCGAGCACCCTGGCGACATGCAGGCGACGGGTGATGTCGACCGACTCGTATGTGTCGGCGACGGCGATGGATTCAGCGACCAGCTCGTGGAGCGCGTCGATCCGCGACCCGAGCGCGTCCTGCCCGTGGCGCCGCATCAAGGTCGAGGCGGCCCCCAGGATGTCGTTCCAGTCCCTCAGCTCCGGATCCCGGCGGCGCTGGTCCAGCGCTTTCCACACCCAGGCACGCAATGCCAAGTACGCGTCCCTGAGGAGGTCCGGCGTCGGCTCGCTGAAGATGAAACGCAAAACCTCCCCAGCCTGGGCAGGCGACGCATCGCCCCGCGCGATGTCGGCCAAACCCACTGCCTGAGTGATCATCTCTGTCTCCTGTCCGAGGCTACCTACGTTGTGCCGAGCCTGAAAAGTGGAGCATGCTCCACTTTTGACGGCCGAGCGACACATTCCCCCGCTTCCCGCGTCCAGGTACAGCGCAGATGGTGCAACAGCCAAAGCGTTCGTAAATGCGAACACTTTGGCTGTGAGAAAGCTCGATAAGGTCTAGGCAGCCGCCCGGAAAAAGAAAGGCCCGCCTCCGGTTTGGGCGGGCCATTTGTGATGCAAACGGAATTCGGTGGTCAGTCGGTCAGGAAGCCTTCCATGACGCGTGCGACCCCCTGGGAGTCATGGATGCCGAGATCCTCTTCGATGTCCTCGTCGTCGAAGGGCAGCGGGCCGTCCATGAACCAGGCGTGGAAGGTGATTTCGGGGTTCAGCTCGTAGAGGTGCCAGCGACCGTCTGACAGCTTGCCCTCGATGATGGCCGCGACAGCGGAGCCATCCACCCGCGCGACCAAGCCATCGGATCCGTACGCGATGACGTTCAGCTTCCAGGGCATGGCGGGATACAGGATGGTGTCTGCCAAACGGGATGCGGCATCCATACCCTTCGGAGCAACCCAACGTGCCATGATGTCCTCCCTCACACAGTTGCCGTGTTGATGGCGCCGCCCCGCCACCACTGAATGACCTTGACGGGCGCGGGCGGCGGCCTGCGCTCCGGGCGGACGACGCCGCGCTTGGCCAGCGCGCGCTGCCCGACCTCGCCGGAATAGACGGACCAGAACGCCTTGTAATGCATGGGCGCCCCGCGGCCCGGTCGGCCGCCGCCCGTCTCCAGTGTTGACATCGCCCAGTTCTGGAAAGCCCTGGCCGAACGTTCGCACTCGCGCCTGAGGTAGTCCGTAGGCCATTCCGGGCCGCGCTTCGTTGCCGCCTGGACGGCCATGGCCTCCTCGTAGGTCAACCATGGTTCGGCCAAGTGCCAGGCTTCGTGGAACGCCGTCGAGATGGAGAACTCTGGCCGCCAGCACGACCGTACCAATCCAACTTGCGGCTGCCCGTATGCGACGCCGCCGACTTCCCCGATCTCTTCGTGCAGCGGCAGGTTCGGTGAGCACCACCACTCGGCCCACGGGGTCAGCCTAGTGGCAATCTCGGCGACCTTCCCAAGCGTAAAGTCGCGCCAGTTGTCGTCTTCGTTGCCCGGGAGCAGGCGATAACCGTTGCACGCAAGCCCGAGGTCGATCTCAAAGCCCTCGGCCGGGATGGTTACCTCCTCCACACGGCCGGCGACGATGTGCCAAGCGGTCGAGCTCCTCATGCCGCCCTCCCCTTTTCCGGCCAGATGGCCGCGTCCGGCACCGCGATGGCGTCGAACCTGTCTTTGCAACCGTCGTCGGTGCCCCGGAGCAGGCAGAGCATGCGGCGGATGTCCTCTGGTTCGTAGATCAGGTAGGAGCGGGTGTAGTCGTAATACCCCCAGTCGCCGACCCAGTCCGGGTGGACAGCCGCGAACTCGCTCTCGCCAGGCGGCTGTGGAGCGTCGCCGAACGCTTCGCGCGCGAACACGGAAGCTCCGACTTGCTGGTAGTCAAAACTCGGATATTGGCCGCCATGCGCCCGATGGCGAACGCTCAGTGGCCCGAGGCACGTGCTGCCAAGCGTGAGTTCCTGGAAGACCGTGCCATCCGGTAGGCTGCAGAATGTCTTGAAGTCGACGATCTTCATGCCGCCCTCCCATCTCTTGAAGGGCACCGCGGCATTCGCCGTCTGCGTGCCCGTGCACATAATGTTGTGCAGTCGGCTCGGCTCGGTTCAAGGGCCGCAAGCCGGGAAAGTTTTTGACGTGGAGACAAGGACTGGTCGGCGGGGCCGGATTCGAACCGGCGCATGGACAGTTATGAGCTGTCGGCTCTGCCGCTGAGCTACCCGCCGATCTCTGCCGCCCTCAATTCGTTCCGGCTGCCCGTTCCTCCGCTCGCCGCCGGACGTCGGCCCACGTCCGCCAGAGCGACATGGCATCCTCGAGCGCGCGGTGATGTACGCGCTGTCGGCGTTCTTCCTCGACCTGC
Source organism: Rhodovastum atsumiense (assembly GCF_937425535.1). Classification (NCBI taxonomy): domain Bacteria; kingdom Pseudomonadati; phylum Pseudomonadota; class Alphaproteobacteria; order Acetobacterales; family Acetobacteraceae; genus Rhodovastum; species Rhodovastum atsumiense. The sequence continues at coordinate 93,940 of NZ_OW485605.1, read as the reverse complement.
GCGGCGGCCACGAGTTGCCTGGCGGTCGCTACAAGGTCGTCGCCAGCGAGCACGGCGTGCAACGGGCGGCACGCGGCGGCGTACGCTTCGTAGACATCTCGCAAAGGGATGCGGGGAGCCGACGACGATGCGGCGAGCAGCTCGTCGAGCCACATCTGGTCGTGGCCTGGCACGTCGGAATAGACGCGGGCAGCCGGATCTCCGAGGACGGTGATGAGACGGTTCGCTACCCAGACCGCCTCGTGGCCGTCGCGCTGCAGATGGGCGCGCGTGATACCGTGGATGCTCTGGGACGCGGGCGACCAATCACACCAGTCCGGCTCAGGGCGAATCAGGTAGCTCTCGCCCCTGCCGTCCTCGCCGACCCAGGCGACCTCGATCGGGTAGCTGTCGGTGGAGAGGGAGGACGCCTCGAAGTCGATGAAGAACACGCTCATTGCAGAACTTCCTTCGGAACGCAGGCATTTCCCGCCGCCCCGGCGACGACCGCGCGCAGCTCGTCGCCCGTCAATACCTCACGGACCGCCAGTGCCTCGGCGACGGCCTCGACCTCCGCGCGCCGCCGCCGAACGACATCAATGGCGGCGGCATAGGCGTCGGCGAGCCGCGCCTCGACGCGCTCCGCGAGCGCGCGGTTTAGCCCGAGCAGCGAGCCGACATTCTCTGCGGTCGGGTCCGCAATCCACGTCAGCCGACCTCCGAGCCCCCAGGCCGCCTCTGCCGACGCGGCGATCACTGTCGCTTGCGAGAGGTCCGAGCTAGCCGAGCCGCCTGCGCCGCCACCCGGTTCGCCGAGCAGGACTTCCTCGGCGGCGCGCCCGGCCATCAGGTCGACGAGGACCGCGCGGACGTCGGCGGCGGTTGTGGCCATCCTGGGGGCGTCGCTTTCAATGGCCCCGGCCATCGTCCCAGTTGCTCGGATGCCCACGTGCCACACACGGCGGCCGTGCTGCATCATGACGACGGCGTGCCCCGCCTCGTGGACAGCCGCCCGCCGCAGGATTTCCGGTGAACGCTTGCCGCCCTCGTTGTCGCGGATTTCCGCGATCAGGTCGGCCAGCACGAGGCGGCGCCCGGCGTGCCGGGCACGGCGGCGAGCGCCGCGGGACCACCGCTCGCAGTCAGCGCCGGAGCCGCCCAAGGCAAGGCGGGCGGCCTGGGAAAGATCGAGGCCGTCCGCATCGGCGCCGAGGTGCTCTTGCAGGATGCGCTCAAGCGCCGGGGCGTCCGGCAAGCCCAGGCGCAGCACGCGGTCGAGGCGGCCAGCGCGACGCAGGGCGGGGTCAACGCGCTCGGGGAAGTTGCTGGCCGCGAGCACGATGACGCCCTCGCGAGATGCAAGGCCGTCCATCTCCGCGAGGAGCGCGTTCGTCAGCGGGGCGAACCAGCTTTCGTTGTGGCCCGCCTGACCGCGGCCGATGAGCGAGTCGATTTCGTCGATGAAGAGAATGCAGGGCGCCTGCGAGCGCGCGAGCGCGAAGTCCTGGCGCATGCGGCCAATAATCTCGGTGTAGCTGCCCTTGCCGTCCTCGCCGCTTTTCCATTTGCTGTAGCTGGCGGGAATCAATGGCACGCCCGCACTTGCAGCGAGCGCGGCCGCGAACGTGGTCTTGCCGCAGCCGGGTGGCCCGCACAGCAGCGCGCCGCGGTCCATGTCCTTCCACGCCAGCCGTCCGGCCTGGCAGTCGGCGATGTCGCGGCAGGTAGAATTGCCCCACGCAACCGCTTCATCGCAGCCATGCAGGCGGGCCAAGGTCCACTCGGAACGTGCGTGTTTGGGGCGCTCAACGAGTTCCCCGAGGCGGCGCACGTAGTCCGCGGACGCCATGCTTGGCCGCCATGCCAGCCGCATCACGACGGGTGTCAGGTGGCGCGCCACGTCGTCGGGCACGCCTGCAGCGTCTCCAGAGGTCATCTTGGCGACGACAGAGGCGACGACGGCGCTCGTGATTTCGGAGCAGTCGAGCGTTGCCTGGGCGGCGCGCAGGAGCACGGAGGGGAAATCCGTGTCCAGGCGTGCCGACACGAGCACGAGCATGCCGTCCTTGTTGCCGAGACGCATGGCGTTATTGATGGCGTCAGTGTGTTCGGACGGGGATACCCGTGCCCGGTCACTTCCAAAGCGGTCAGGCCGCTTGAGGACTTTGCATACCCCGACGCTGGGGATGGCGCACGCCTTGGTCTCGACCACATCAGCGAGTGCTGACGTCCATTCGTCCGACGGTGAGCGTACGACTACGATGGACGCGTTCGCCCAGTCGGGCGCGCGCTCGATTGCAGCGGCCGTTAGGGCGTCGACGAGCAGACGCGCCGGGTCGGGCGGCAGCCGGAGGTCCGCGGCAATCTGAGCTTCGATGGTGGCGATATCAACGTCTTCGACGTCGTCTTCGTCGGAAGGCATAGCAGGCACTCCGCAGGTGTGCGGGGCGGCGCGCCCCGTTGCGGGCGGCCGAGGCTTTTGGGCGGCTACAAGGCCGCGCGATTGCCTATGAGATGTGCCATGGCGACTTGATACATCGACTTTCCCGCTACGTCAACGAAACGGGCATCTGGTCTCTTGCAAGCCAGCGCTCAACGTTTGGAGAGCGCAGCATAAGGGAGGAAAGCATGCGCGGAATCATTGCACGCGTGGCCGCGGCGGTCGCCGCCGCGTTCCGCACGGTCACCCGGGGCGTCACGCGCACCGTGTGGCGTGGTGGCAAGTGGATCGCAGAGCAGGCGTACGAGCACGTCTTGATGCCGGTTGGCCACGCCGCCGTCGATCTCGGTGAGGGCTTCGTTGATGGCGTGACAGAGGCACCTCGCGCGGCATGGAAGGCGGCACGGTTCGCCGTCGAGAGCCCCGTCGCGGCAGCCGCGTGGTGCTGCAGGCTGCCCGTCCGGGCCGCCAAGGGAGCCGCCGGCGCGGTCGTCGGGGCGGCTGGCCTCGTCGGGGCGGCAGTCACCGGGACCGCCGGCGCGGTTGGCAGGACCGCTGGCGCAGTGCTGGACGGCATGCGCGGCGGCGCGCCAGTTGCCCCCGTGCCGCAACCGGCTGCCCCAGCTCGGGACTCTGACACCGAGCGACGGGCATCGCGCATATCGCACGCGCACGCTGTCCGTAGTGTGGCGGCCGCATTGGCCGAGGGGATGGCACCGGATCCGGCTGCCGTCAGCCGCATCGTGCCTGACGTGCAGGAGTGGCTCTCCGGTCTCTCCCGCCCATCCCTGGCACGCGTGGCGGCATGCACGGCCGGAAGGATCGCCGGGCATCTCGACGGCACCGCACTGCTGCCCGATGTGCCACCCGTCGGAAGCGCCGACGCCCCCTCCGCTCCGGCTGCTGAGCAGGCACGGGCGCAGGCGCGCCGCATCCAGGAGATCCGCCAACTCGCTCAAGAGCGGCGCACCGGGCGCGGTCCCGTGGCTGATGCCAACGCCGCTGCCGAGGCCGAGTGGCGCCGAGGGTGGGAAGCCGCAGCCCGCATCGGGGAGACGACCTGACGCTCGCGGTCCACCGCAAGCGTAACCACAGCCGCCCTGCCACTCGGGGCGGCTTTCTCTTTGGTCAGTCCCACCCGCGCGCAATCATGTCCGCGCGGTCGCACAGCGCGAGATACCAGTGCGCATTCGTGCGCCGCCGACTCTCTTCCGACAGCCGCGCGCACTCGCGAGCGTGCCATGCCTCCCAGGCCGCCCGGTTCTCCGCCTCCGCGCGCCGCCGTTCGGCGACCGCCTGGATGCCCGCGAACAGCCCGGCCGCGACGAGGCCGACACCGGCACCCACAGCGAGATTCAGCCCACCCATTTCGTCGCGAGTCATCTTCCACCTCCTGCGGCCAAGGGCACGAACGGCCGCGTACCTTATATATGTGCGCGGTTGTGCCAGGAGTCAACAGATTTACAATATTCCTGGTAGGCGGCGCACGACAGTGCTTGACGGCTGCAACAGAAATCGGGTAGTTTTTGCTATCATCTCATTCGTGCGTACGGACGCCCGCGGTCCTCCCAGGCCAGGCAGCCCGCAAACTCCAGGCGGCCAGCGCATGCGCGGCCGCCTTCCCCTTTTCCGCCGTGCCGACCGTGCGGCTCCCCCGCGGTCGCACCATTGAGCCGCCCCTGGGCCTGGGCGGCCAGGGGACCGGGCGGCGCCGCCGTGGGCCACGCTGTAGGGGCGACGAGCACGGAGCCCGGGGCACCGGCCCGGGAGAATTCAGGCGGCCCGCCACGCTCTCGGCCGCTGCATAGGGGATGGACATCATGCTGCCGCTCGACATCGCCGCATTTTCGTTCGCGAACGGAATCCCGGTCGCCGCTGGCTTCGCCGTCGGCGCAGCCGTCACCGCGACGACCCCGGCGCTGATCGCTGCCGTCCGGTGCGCCCGGTCGGCGCTGGCCGCGAAGGTGGCCGCAGCCAAAGCCGTCGCCGAAGAGCGCGCAGCCGCCGCGGAAGCTGGCATCGCCGCCGAGAAGGCCAAGGCGACCGCCGAGCTGCAGGCGCTCATCAACGGCGCCGTGGGCAGCGCCCTGGCCTCCGTGCGCGCCGAGCTGGGCGCCGCGCAGGCCGCCCTCGCGGCGTTGCAGGCGGCTGCGTCCGCTCCGGCGGCCGCCACGGTGTCCGCGCCGGCCGTCGTGGTCGAGGCGCCCCTGGTCGCTGTTTCGGCGACCGCAGCTCCGCAGGGCTGACACAACACCAACCAGCTTGCGCCGCCCACGCCACCGCGGTCCTCCCCCGCGCAGACACGGCGGGTAATAGCCGCCCTGAAGCGGCGGGCCGGCGCATCCCCCTACCCGCCGCCGGGCGGGCATACAGCCGCCCGGGAGCGTGACCGATGGCGAAGAACATCAGCCGCCGCCGCGCGCCAAACGACCACAGGCGCGCCCTCTTCGTCGCCGAGTATCTCAAGGATCTCAACGCGGTTCAGGCGGCGATCCGCGCCGGATACGAGCCCAGCACGGCCGAGCGGTGCGCCTGGCAAATCATGCGCTACCCGGACGTGAAAGCGGCCATCGAAGATGCGATGGCGGACCGCCTCACGCGCATGAAGGCAACCGCCGACGCCGCGGTGGCCGACCTATTCCGGCGCGCCCGCTACGACCCGCTGGACTACGCCGACATCACCTGCCCGGCCGACCTCGCCAAGCTCACCCCTGAGCAGCGGGTTCCCATCGAGGGGTGGAGCTACGACCGGGCGGGCAACTTCATCCTCAAGCTGTCCTCGAAGACGTCGAACGGCGAGACGCTGCTCCGTCACCTCGGCCAGCTCAAGGACAAGGTCGACCTCGAACACAGCGGCCCTGGCGGCGGCGCCATCCCGACTTCGCTGGAGATCCGGTTCGTGAGGCCGCCTGATGGGAACGGCAGCAGCGATTGAGTTCCCGGCGAAGCTGGATTTCCTGTTCGAGCCAGCCCCATTCAAGGTTCTGCACGGAGGGCGCGGCAGCTCAAAATCGTGGAGCGTGGCGCGCGCTCTGCTGATACTCGGCGCCCAGCGCCCTCTTCGAATCCTGTGCGCCCGCGAGTACCAGACGTCGATCAAGGAGTCCGTCCACAAGCTCCTGTCCGACCAAATCGAGATGCTCGGCCTGCGGCATCTCTACACGGTGCAGGAGAAGACGATTTTCGGCGCTAACGGCACCGAGTTCATCTTCGCCGGGATGCACCTGAACAGCAACAAGATACGGTCGACCGAAGGTGTCAACATAACCTGGGTCGAAGAGGCCCAGGTCGTATCGAAGGAATCCTGGGAGGCACTCCTGCCGACCGTGATGCGGCGGGACGGCTCGGAGATATGGATCACCTTCAACCCGGACCTTGAGACCGACGAAACCTACAAGCAGTTCGTCCTGTCCCCGCCGCCCGGCGCCATCGTCCAGCAGGTCAACTACTACGACAACCCGTGGTTCCCCAAAAGGCTGCTCCCGCTGGTCGAGCACCTCAAAGCCACGGACCTCGACGCATATGCCAACGTCTACCTTGGGGAGTGCCGCAAGAACGTCGTCGGCGCGCTCTGGACGAAGGAGATGCTGGCCTACCTCCGGGAGCCAGCCGTCGAGGACATCGCCGCACGCGAGGCCATGCGCGCACGCATGGCGCGCATCGTGGTCGCCGTGGACCCCTCGGGCTGCTCCGGGCCAGACGACAAGCGCTCCGACGAGATCGGGATCGTCGTGGTCGGCCTCGGCCGCGACGGGATCGCAGTCGTCCTCGAGGACCTGTCGGGGCGCTTCTCGCCGGACGGCTGGGCCAAGAGGGCGCTCGACGCCTTCGACGCCTGGCGCGCCGACCGCATTGTCGCGGAGAAGAACTTCGGCGGGGCGATGGTCGAAAGCACGATCCAGACGGCAAGGCGCAACGCACCAGTCAAGCTGGTGACCGCATCCCACGGCAAGCTGCAGCGCGCCGAGCCGATAGCCGCCCTCTACGAGCAGAAGAAGGTGCACCATGCCGGGGCCTTTCCGGATCTGGAGCAGCAGCTCTGCCACTTCAGCACCGCCGGCTACCAGGGCAAGCGGTCCCCCGACCACGCGGACGCCTGCATTTGGGGGCTTACCGAACTGATGCTCGGCGATTCGACCTATGACACCAGCATGAACTGGGTTTGAGGGCGCGATGGCACACGCACTCTATGACGCCATCGACGCGACCGCCGCAGGCCGCCTGGCACACATCAGCCAAGGCAGTCTTGATCCAATCTCGGCGGACGCGGCTCTGTCCGACAGCCTGCGGAACCTGGTGTCCGGACTCGGCACGGAACGCGACAAGGCCACCCACGGGCGTTTCGCGAACGAGTGGCTCGACAAGTTCCAGCTGGACGCGATGTATCAGTCCGACTGGCTGGCCGGGAAAATCATCGACGCCCCTGCCGACGACATGACGCGCGAATGGCGGACATGGAACGGTCCAGCGAGGGCCGTGGCTGCCGTCGATGACGCCGAGGAGGACTTGCGCGTCAGGGAGCGGGTCAACCACGTGCTCAAGCTGGCCCGCCTCTACGGCGGCGCCGGAATCTACATCGGCGTCGGCGAGGATGCCGATCCGGCCAAGGAGCTCGATGTCGCCTCCATCCAGCGCGGAGACATCAGGTATCTGCATGTCCTGAGCCGCTACGAACTCTGGGCGGGCAACATCGACCGCGATCCGGTGTCCCCGTACTTCGGCGAGCCTGAGTACTACATGATGTCGTCACCGACCGCAGGGGGCGTGCGGATACATCCCTCGAGGGTGGTTCGCTTCCTCGGTCAGGCCCGCCTTGAGCTGAGCAGGCAGGTCGACGGCTGGGGGCTTCCGGTCCTCCAGCGCCTCTACGACGCCATTCGCGACGCCGTGGCATCCAACCAGGGTCTCGCGGCCATGGTGCAGGAGGCCAAGGTCGACGTCATCAAGGTCAAGGGACTGACGCAGAACGCGGTCGACGAGGGTTGGAGGCGCCGGACGCTGGCGCGGTTCTCCCTTGCGAACCAGGCCAAGAGCCTGGTCGGAGCGATGCTCCTCGATGCCGAGGAAGCATGGGAACAGAAGAAGCTGTCCCTGGCCGACATGCCCAAGGTCATCTCCACCTTCCTGGAGATCGCTTCTGGCGCGGCCGACATGCCGGTATCCCGCCTGCTCGGAACCGCTCCTGGCGGCCTGAACAGCACGGGCGAAGCCGACATCCGCCACTACTACGATTCCATATCCGCGAGGCAGCGAACCGAGCTGTCGCCTGGCCTGCGCAGGCTGGACGAGGCCATCAAGCGGCACGCGGGGGTCGGCAAGCGGTCCGTCTCCTATACGTGGAATTCGCTGTGGCAGATGACCGACGCCGAGCGCGCGGACATCGGGCTCAAGAACGCGCAGCGCACGCAGGTCGTCCGGCAGACCGGCCTTGTCCCCGTTCGGGCACTGGCACAGGCCGAGCGCTCGCGCCTCGTGCAATCAGGGGAATTCCCCGCCCTCGAGGACGCGCTGCAGCAGTCCGAGGCTCGTCGCGATCCCGACTTCACGATGCCCTCTGCAAGCGCCCAGGCCCCCTCGGAACCGAGGCCGTCTCCAAGGCCGATCGAGGCCGGAGACGCCGCAGGCCGCCCGAGGACGCTCTATGTCAGCCGCCCCGTGCTTAACGCCGCCGACATCATCGCATGGGCCCGGTCCCATGGGTTTGCCTCGACGCTTGAGGCCGACGACCTGCATGTAACGGTCGCATTCTCCCGCAAGCCACTGGATTGGGCGGCGGTCGGGAGCGACTGGGAGACCGTCTCCGTGGCACCGGGCGGCAAGCGCCAGGTGAAAGCGCTCGGAGACAAGGGGGCGGTCGTTCTTCGGTTCGACAGCGGCGCGCTGACGGAGCGCTGGCGGCAGATCATCGCCGCCGGGGCCTCGTGGGACCACGACGGCTTCCAGCCGCACGTGACCATCACCTACGCAGGCGGCGACGTCGATCCGGCCTCCGTGCAGCCATACGACGGCCCACTCGTCCTTGGGGCCGAGCGGTTCGCGGAGGTCAACGAGGACTGGCTGGCCAGAGTCCGCGAAGAGCCGGCTGGCTCGTAGGAGTTCACCACATGGACTTTGTTGATAGCGTGGAACTCGCGGGAACCCGCGTGACCAGGGACGGCTACCTTGTCGCGGATGTCCGCGTCGCAAGGCGAGGCATCCAGGTTTACGCTGGCAGGGAGGTCGGGTGCCCCGAACTCGCCACGGTCCGCGTCCTCCGCCCGGCCGACGAGGTTTTCTCGGCTGACTCCATGGCGAGCGCGGCCTACCGCCCGGTGACGGTCGAACATCCGCCAGGAATGGTCGACGCAAGGAACTGGAAGGCCGTCACTGTCGGCTTCACGGGTGGTGAGGTGGCGCGTGACGGCGATTTCCTTCGGGTGCCGTTGCTCGTCGCCGACGCGGACGCCATCGCCGATGTGCGCGACGGCAAGCGGGAGCTCTCCGCAGGCTACACGGCAAAGATCGTCTTCGAACCTGGCGAGACGCCTGAGGGCGAGGCGTTCGACGCCCGTCTCGCAGACATCGCGCTCAACCATGTCGCAATCGTCGACGCAGGCCGGGCGGGTCCGCAGTGCCGCATCGGCGACGCCTCGCCAACTGCGGTCCTTCAGCACCACAAAGAGGAACCCAAGATGGATCTGCTGACCATCCTGGTGGACGGCGCGTCCATCCAGACCACTGCCGACGGCGCAAAGGCCGTCGAGGCGCTCACGGCGGCGCTCCGCGACGCCAAGACCAGGGCCGACAAGGCCGAGGGCGACATTGCCGCGCTCGCCGCAAGACACGGCTCCGCCATCGAAGCCAAGGATGGCGAAATGGCGGCGCTGGCCGCCGCGCACAAGGCGGCCATCGAAGCCAAGGACGGCGAGATCGCTGCCCTGGCGGCCCGCATCCCGGATGTCGCCGCGTTCGACGCGGCCATCGCAGCGCGCTCGGCACTCATCGACAGCGCCAGGAAGCTGCTCGGGAGCGACTACGCCTTCGCGGGCAAGACCGAGGCCGACATCCGGCGGGCCGCTGTCGCGAAGCGCCTCGGCGACAAGGCGGTCGATGGGCGATCTGACGACTATGTGGTGGCCGCCTTCGACACGCTGGTTGCATCCGCCGCCGCCGCGCCCCCCGACCCGGTGCGCGATGCCATCCGCACACAGGCGCCTGTGACCGTGGGCGACTCCATCCAGGGGCGCGCCGACGCGTACCGCGAGTACGTCGAGTACCTCAAGAGCGCCCACAAGGCCCAGGAGACGAACTAATGCCTGCCGTCCAGACCGCCTACCAGGGCCAGCACGCTGCGGCGTTCGCGGGCCTCGTTGCCGATTCCGGCAGCACCGTCGTCATCTCCCGCGTCGTCGAGAGCCCGAACGGAATGCAGTTCGGCGCTGTTGCGCTGCAGGGCGTCGCCGACAACGGCATCCTTGACGTCGGCGACGTGAACGCCGGGGCCTTCCGAGGCATCACCGTCGTCGACCCGCTTGTGCGCCCGGTGAACAACGACGCTTACGGGCTCGGCGACACGGCCGCCGTCCTCGTCAAGGGCGTCGTGTGGGTTACGGTCGCCGCGGCGGTCACCGCCGGGCAGCCCGTCTACTACTCGTCCACCGGCGCCCTCACCAACGTGGCGGCATCCGACACGGCCATCCCCAATGCCATCTTCGACAGCTCCGCCGCCGCCGGCGGCTTGGCGAAGGTCCGGCTGAACTAAAGAGGTCCTCAGGCATGAACCAGAACATCGCGGACCTCCAGGTCTCGCTGATGCAGGACAGCCAGCGCGCGCTGGCGTTCCTGATCCCGCAGCTCGCGACCATCGAGCGCGAGGTCTACCGGATCCGCTATCCGCACATCCGTTACCACGAGCTCATCCCCGTGGTCACGGAAGGCAACGAGTGGGCGCCGAGCGTCACCTACTTCAGCCTCGACGGCGTCGGCACCGCGCAGTGGATCAACGGGAAGGCGCGCGATATCCCGCACACCGACCTCAAGCGCGACATCTTCCAGGCTCCCGTCAACATGGCGGGCATCGGCTACAGGTACAACCTCGAGGAAATCGCTCAGGCCGCCGTGCTTGGAATCTCGCTCAACAGCGAGAAGGCGAGCGTGGCCCGCCGGATTTCCGAGGAGTTCATCGACCAGGCGGCGCTGTTCGGCGATGCCGAGAAGGGCTACACCGGGCTGCTCAACTGCCCGCTGGTCACCGCCAGCCCGGCCTCTGCCGTCGGCACGCAGAACGGGGCGGTTGCGGGCAGCGCGGCGAGCATCCTGTGGGCGAACAAGACGCCCGACCAGATCATGGCGGACCTCCGCAATCTGTTCGTCGGCATCTTCCAGGGGACGCAGACCGTCGAGCTGCCGGATACCTGCCTGCTCCCGGTGCTGGCATACCAGATGATCGCCGCGGTCCGTGTTTCGGAACTCGCCCAGATGACCATCCTGGAGTGGTTCCAGAAGCACAACCCTTACACCGCGGAGACCGGGCGCCCGCTGACCATCCGGCAGGTGCGCGGGCTGGACACGGCGGGCGCGGGCGGCACGGGGCGGATCGTCGCCTACCGGAAGGCCCCGGACGTGGTGAAGCTTCACATGCCGATGCCGCACCGCTTCCTGCCCGTCTGGCAGGTGGGCCCCATGGAGTTCGAGATTCCGGGCGTCTTCCGCTTCGGCGGCACGGACGTTCGCCTGCCCAAGGCCATCGGGTATCTCGACGGCGTGTGCTGACCATGGCCACGGTCAGCAACAAGGCGCGAGGGGCGCGCGTCTTCAACGTTGTCGGCGGCCAGTCCGTGGTCGTCGCACCGGGGGAGACGCGCACTTTCGTTCTCGCCGACCCGCAGCACCCGGTCTATGCGGCCTGGGTGAAGGCGGGCGACGTCGAGATCGAGTTCGACCCCGAGGTTCCGGCGGTCGCGCCTGCGGCTGCCCCAGCGCCTGGACAGGAACCTACCAAGCGTGGGCGTGCACGAGCGTCCGAACAGGCCGTCGCCGAGGCTATCGCCGCCACACCGGCGGTGGTAGCCGCCCCGCCACAGTCGGCGGCGACGGTCACGCAGGCCGCCTCTGCCGTTGCGGCAATCGCACCGCAAATCCAGGGGTGACCCGACATGTCCGGTTCGACCACCGCCACAGGCGGCACGCCATTCACGCCCGCCGAGGTGGTGGCGATCCGGCGCTATTGCGGATACGGGCCACCCAGGCAGGGCGTGACCGACACTGTGTCGGCGGCGCTCGCCAGCCTGACGGGCGATTACATCGACGTTGTGCGGTCTGTGTATCTTGCTGTCCTCCCTCAGCTGGAGGCGGACGTGCCCGCCATGCGCACCAAGGTTGGCACCAAGAAGGCCGCCGTTTGGGAACGAAACGAACGAGAGATGGAGGAGAGGCGCTTCCTTTATCGGGAGAAGCGCCTTCAGCTCTGCTGGACACTCGGGATCGAGAGTGGCCCGTTCCTGGAAGTTTACATCCCGGGGGCGTTTATCGTTTGAAGTTACGGCTGCCTCTTTTTTCTGAAAACGCCAGTCCATTCCTCATTCGGTCCCTCCGAGAGACCGCGCAATTCCCATTCGCTTTCGCCCAGACCATCAGTGACAATTTTGCGCAGCCGCTTCATTTCCTCGGTTTCGGTAGGGTTGTTAAAGATGAGGGGCGTCTCGGTGCCGTCTGCGTTTCGTGCCATTCCAAACCTATTTGCTTTCTTGTGCAATCACCGCCGTTAGGTAGAGGCGTGTCTGCCAAGCTTCAAGGACCAAGCAATGAGCGGCACCCTCTATGAAGAAATCCAGTCCGCCATTTGGCAGGGCCTGGGGGCGGCCGCCGATGTTCTGGGGGAGGGCTATTCCCTGTTCAGGCCCCATGGCGTGGCCAACCCGGTAGCGCCAGGGAGCCAGATCGACACGGTAAACGTGCGGTTTGATGCCAAGCCCGCCTATGCATTTTCAGCGCCGAATCTTTACGGGAAAGCCATCTGGTATTTGCTCGGCGACGCGTCGGGAATGGCGGTCGGAGACTACCTGGTTGGATCACAGGGTACGTTCTTTCTGGTAGCGAAGCAGCCCTTGGAAAGTCCGGTGGTAGTTGAGTGCAACGCCGTGGTGTCGGTCGTCCGCCCCGCCAAGGAGCGCCGCCCAGGCTTGCAGTCCAACTACATGACGGATGCCAAGGCGGACGAGCAGCTGCTGATGACCTCTTGGCCATGCAGCCTGTTGCTCGGCTCGAAGGGGGAAAGGCCCGCCAGCGGGATCCAGGGGGAGACCCGCCAGCCCTGGTATGTGGTCCTGCTCCCCGCTCCCGATGGCGTCGACCTTGTCACCAACGATTTGCTCGTGGACGCCGCAGGCCGCAGGTTGACCATCTCCGCGGTCGAACTCACCGACCTGGGCTATCGCCTCACCGCAGAGCAATCCGCCGCCTGAAGGTGGCCGGGGGAAGCCATGGCCGATCTGGTCGACGTCGAGATGGCGCTGGCGGCCATGATCACCGAAGCGGTCTACCCGAACGGCATGGACGCGCCGTCGGTGACCGGGAAGGACATCTACATCGGTCGCGGCTGGCCCGTTTCTCAGGAGGTCAACCCGGGGCTGCGGGAAGACAAGGCCGAGGTGACGGTTTATCCCCTGCCCGACATGGCATCGCTGACCACGCGCTTCGAGCGCGTGTGGAAGCCGGTGGCCAGGCAAGCGCCACCGCTCCATGCGGTCGTCGAGGGTTCAACGGCCAGCCTGTTGGGCTCTTCGACGCCGGGGCTGCTCGTCGGTGCCCGGGCGCGAGGTGCCGCCTACGTGGTCAAAGCCGCCGCCGGCGACACCCCTGCGTCCCTCGCTGCATCGCTGGCCGCACTGGCGCCGGGTGCCACGGCGACAGGGGCCACGATTGCATTCCAGTCGTCCGACGACCTGGCGGTGCGCGTCGGCATGCCGCAGGTCGCCACGCTCGAGAGGCGCAGGCAGCGGCAGGCGTTCCAGCTGTCCGTATGGGCTCCGTCGCCGGAAGCGCGCGACGCCATCGGGCGAGCCATCGATGGGCATCTCGACGACCAGGATTTCCTGCCGCTGCCGGGCGGCACGAGCGGGCGGCTGCTCTACGGCGGCACGTCGGCCGATGACAGGGCGATGAAGGCGTCGCTCTGGATCCGGCACTTCCGGCTGACGGTGGACTACCCCTCCGTGCAGACCAAGAGCTTCCAGCAGGCCCTCTTCCCCGAGGTCGCCGTCAACTCGGCTCCCCCGCTCATCCCGTAGCGACCCCGAGCCGCATCCGCCACCGCCATCAGCATCATCCGCCCGCCCTGGGCGAGTGAGGAACCGACATGCCCCAGGTTGTCGACTACGGCACGCTGAACACGACCGCGCTCTACGTGGCCGACAGCTACGTGCAGGTCATCAAGCCCCAGAATGCCCCGGTCAACGGCGTGCCCACCGGGCGCCTCGGCATCGTGGGCACCGCGTCGTATGGCCCGGTTGGTGAACCAGTGGCGGTGTCCACCCTGTCCGATTTCGAGGCGGTCTTCGGGCGCCTTGTCGCCCGCAAGCACGACCTCGGAACCGTCGTTGCGACGGCCGCCCAGCAAGGCGCGAATGACATCGTATGCACCCGCGTGACCGATGGCACCGACAAGGCGGCATCAGGCGTGCTTGGCGGCTTGACGCTGACGGCGGCGTACACCGGCACGACTGGCAACAAGACGGTCGCGACGCTGACCACGGGCTCCAGGGCTGGCACCTGGGCGATCGTCATCGGCCTGCCTGGCGTCGACACCGAGCGCTTCGACAACCTCAGCGGCACGGGGGCGGCTTTCTGGGCCGCCGCGGCGGCGGCCATCAACAACGGCACCGACCTGTCGCGTGGGCCGTCGCACCTGGTGACGGCCGTCGCGGGCCCGGGCACGGATGCCCCTGCAGCGGCGAGCGTCACCCTGTCCGGCGGCACAGACGGCGCGGACGGTGTGACGTCGCAGACGCTGGTCGGCGAGGACGGCGAGACGCGGACCGGCATGTATGCGCTGCGCGGGGTGGGCTGCGGCATCGCCACCCTGGCGGACGCCGACGACAGTACCCAGTGGCCGTCGCAGGTGGCCTTCGGGCAGTCCGAGCGGGTCTACATGGTCCTGGTGACTCCGGCGGGCGATACCGTCGCGAATGCCATCGCGGCCAAGGCGGCCATCGGCATCGACAGCGTGCACTCCAAGATGCTGCTTGGCGACTACATTTGGTGGTCGGACAGCGTGAACAACACGGTCCGCCTGGTCAGCCCGCAAGGATTCGCGGCCGGGCGCCTGGCCAACCTGGCCCCGAACCGCTCGTCCCTGAACCAGCCGCTGGCCGCTGTCATTGGCTCCCAGCGGTCCGGGACCGCCAACTCGGCCCGCAGGGCAACCTACAGCTACGCCGAGATCCAGAAGCTGGTCCAGGCTGGCATCGATGTCATCTGCAACCCGGTCCCGGGCGGCAGCTACTGGGCCTGCCGGACAGGCCACAACACGTCGTCAACGGCCGCGATCAACGGCGACAACTACACGCGGATGACCAACTACCTGGCGCTGACCCTGGCGGCGGCGGCGGGCGCGTATGTCGGCGAACCCGCCACGCCGGACCTCTTCCGCAACTGGGCTTCCACCACGTTGTCGTTCCTGGAAGCGCTGCTGCAGCAGGGCATCCTGTCCCTCCGCTCGGACGGCTCCCGTCCGTTCGCCGTGGTCTGTGACGCCAGCAACAACCCGGAGGACCGCGTCGGGCTTGGCTACGTCCAGCAGGACGTCTCGGCCAGGTACACGGCCATCGCCGAGAAGTTCATCACGAACCTCGAGGGCGGCCAGACGGTCTCGGTCGCCAAGCTCCCGAACCGGTTCGGTGTCTGACGCAACGGACGGCGGCCGCGACAGGCCGCCGCCATTCATCACGAGGATGACATGGCCGATTACAACGACAGCTTCGACCTCGGCCACCAAAGCCGGGTGGTGATCCGCGGGGATTGGGGCGACCTCACGGTCCCGAACGTGACCGACTTCACGGCGGACCCCGTGATCGACAAGCCGCGCGTCAAGCGGCTTGAGGGATCCCCCATCGAGAAGCACGTGCCCATGGGTTTCGAGGGCACCATCACGTATTCCCGCCGGGGGTCCGCGTCCGACGACTGGTGGGCATTCATCACCTCTGGCTGGTGGGCCAACGGTGTGCTGCGCAACCGGGCATCCATCTTCCAGTACGTGACCGAGGAGGACGGGAAGGAGTCCGTCTTCCAGTTCCCGAATGCCGCGATCTCCCTGGGCAAGTCCGGTAGCTGGAAGCCGTCCAGCGAGGTCGAGCAACGCATTGACTTCTTCGCCGGCGACAAGATCAAGGTCCGCTGAGGAGCATGGCCATGGCCGAAGTCATCACGGATGCCAAGGGGCGCAAGCTGACCCTGCGGCCGATCAACGCCCTTGCCCAGCTCCGCCTGTTCAAGGCCATGGGGCCGGAAGGCAGTGACAACCCCAAGTACTGTCTGATGGCCGAATGCGCCGCGATGGTCGCCGACATCGATGGTGTGCCCAACCCGCTCCCGCGCACCGAGGGCGAGCTTGAGCGCGCGATCGATGCCCTCGACACGCCGGGTGTCGCGGCCGTGATGGTCTACCGCGCGCAGAAAATCCTGGAAACGCGGGAGGCTGCCGAGCAGGCGGTTCAGGAGACCAAAGAAGGCCCTTTGGCCATATCAGGCGCATCGTAGAAGACCCCGTCATCTACCGCGCGCTGTGGCTCATCAAGAACGGATTCGGTCCCCATCAGGCATTCGGCGTCCCAAGGTCCGAGTTCGAAGATTACGCGTTCGATGAGGACGAGCGAACAGCCTTCGCCATCGGCTTCGGAATCATTGACGGGAATGAGTTTGACTGGAAGCGTGGCCGCTGGAAGGAGAAGAAGTAATGCGAACCTTCCGCGACATGGATTCCTTCGTCAAGCAGTTCTCCAGCGTGCCCAGGCGGGTGACGACAGCTCAGGCCAGGGCGTTGGATCGTTGCGCCCGCTTGCTCGAAAAAGACATCAAGGGCCAGTTCGGGCACTACCAGCCATCAATTGGCGAACTCCTGGCATGGAAGCCGCTGGCTGAGGCGACGATGGAAGAACGGAAGGCTCGCGGGTATGCACCCAACGAGCCCCTCCTGGCCGGGGGCGAATTGCGCGACAGCGTGTCGCATCAATCTGACGCAAGCCGTGCCATTGTGGGCAGCACTCTCGAGTATGCGAGATGGATTGAAAACGGGACGTTTCGCACCCCGCCAAGGCCGACATTCGGCCGCACCGCCATCGGCAAGGCGAAGGATGTTGCGAAAATAATCGGTGACGCCACGACCAAGGAAATTGGCGGGGACAGGCAGTTATGATTGATGTCTCCTCCTACAAAATCGCCGTCGACATCGCGATAAACAACAATGTGCAGGCGAACCTAAGCCAGATCATCAACAGGTTCCAAACCGTCAACATGCACATCAAGGGTGCCAATGCATCCTTGGGCCAGACAACCTCGCAGGTGACGCGCCTGCGCTCGTCGGTCGACTCGCTTGCCAGCGCCTTCCGGGGCGTGCATTCGGCCATCAGGGCAACGGGCGACGGCCTTGCCGCCCTGGGCGGTCTGGCGGCCGCGCAGAGTGCTGCCGCCGAGGTCATGCACGCCGCCGGCGAGCAGCGGCGCGCCATGATTGGCCTGTCGCTCGGCAGCCTGTCGAAGCCAGAGATTGAAGACGTGCGCCAGCTCGCGCGCGACATCGTCCGCAACGGCCGGGGCGACAGCACCGTTGCCGGTACCATGGAGACGGTGTCGGCTGCCTTCGGCGCGACGCGCGACCTGACGGCCGCCCGCGCGCTGGCGCCCGGCCTGCTTGACCTGACCACGACGGCCCAGGTGTCCGGTGTCCGCACGAGCCCCGAATACAGCCTCAACGCCATGCGCTGGGTCGACAAGACCGGGCGCCTGTTCAATCCCGACCACACGGTCAATCTGCACGGGGCGCTCGAGGAGCTGCAGGGCATCCAGATCGCCACGGCCCTCTCGCACGGGCAGGTCAACGCGACCACCCTGAACATGGGCGGTGCCATCCTTGGTGCAGCGACGCTCAAGGACATGAATTGGGAAGCCCGCTACGGGTGGATGCCCGAGTTCCTGAACGCCATGAGCGCGGGGGGGCAGGGCAGTCGCGGCGCCACGTCGTTGCAGGCAATCGTGCGGCAGCTCGGCAGCGGCCGTGGCATCTCGCAGGTGTCCATGCGCGAGATGATTCGCAACGGCTGGATCAACACGGACGCGCACGGCAACGCGGTAGGCGTGACGCGCAACAAGGGCGGCGGCTTCGACGTCGACCCGGCAAAGGCGTTCAAGGACTACGCGGCGTTCCGGCAGAACGAGTTCAAATGGCTGGACGAGCACCTTCGGAGCGCCTCCGGTCGGCGCGGCATCTCGGCGACTGATGTCGCCCAGCGCACCTTCGGCACGTCGACCGGGCAGCGCGGCGCCGCGGAAATCGTCGTCATCTTCGAAGCCATGCGCCGCTTCGCGGAATCCGCGATGCGGGAGAAAGCCACCCACACTCCATCCGACCGGGCGGCCGAGGTCAGGCAGGGGGACTGGCAGAACAACGTCACGCAGCTCCTGAACGCGCTGACGGACCTCAAAGCCAACCTCGGCGATGCAATGATGGACGATGCCATCAGGCACATGCGCGCCCTCACGGAGAGCGTCCGCGGGTTCGCCGATTACGTGACGAAAAACAAGGACGATGTCCGGGCGATCACCGAGAACCTCCTTGGCGCCGCCGGGCTGGCCGCGATCATCGGGCTGACGAGCAGGCTCGGGCTGCTGGCCAGAGCCTTCTGGCCCTTCGCGGTGGGCGAGGCGGCCATGAAGGCACTGGAGTACCTGACCGGAGAGAAGGGCTTCAAGGCCATCGAGGTGGCAATCCAGCGGCTTGCCGACGTCTGGAAGAGGCTGCCCGAGATGCCGGGCTGGATGCGGTCCAGCTACACGGCTTCCGAACTGGAGGATGCCAACAGGCAGTTCCGCTCCGATGTCGATGGCAGGACGCCCGCCGTTCCTGACAGTGCTGCCGAATACCAGCGCGAGGCCGACAGGCTCTTGCGGGAGCGCCGGAAGCGCTGGGGTGGCACAAGTCGACCGGGTGGCGCGCCGGACCGTCCGCCGTCTCTCGATGAAATGCTCAAGGGCATGGGGCTGACGTTGCCCCAGAACTCGACCCCGGTCCCCGGGGGTGGCGGCGCAGTCATCCCGCAGAGCTACGTGCCGCCCGCATCCCGGCAGGATGTCGTCGTCCAGAACATCACCTACCTGGACGGCGACGTGGTTTACCGCTCGGTCACGCGACGGCTCGACAAGGCCGCCCGGCGGCCGAGCGCGGGCTACAGCGGGCCTGACACGCGCATGGTTCCCGTGCAGCCAGGCGCGATGCCCATGAGCGTCTGACCGCGAGGAGGCTGTGATGGCTGGCATGATTGGTGGCCTGGCCATTGGCCTCGGCGTCACCGGGCTCCTGCAGACCGCCGTTGGCGGCGCCGACCTGACGATCGGCGGCGTCGGCCTGGGGCAGTTCGAGAGCCCGGAGTCCGTCGGGTTCGGCGGTGAGCAAAAGCTGGCGGTCCACGAGTTCGCCAACGGGGCGCGCGTGGTCGATGCCATGGGGGCGTCCGACAGGCCGATCGAGTTCTCCGGCACTCTCGAGAATGGCGGCGGATTGGTTGGCGGCGGCGCATCCGCGAAGGCCCGCCGCCTGGATGCCATGCGCATCGCCGGGAAAAGGGTTCCCCTCGTATGGGGCGACTACTACCGGGAGGTGGTCGTCCAGCGAGCCGAGTTCGACTACACGCTCGGCGGAGCCCTGATACCCTACCGGATCTCCTGCGTCGTCGTGCCAACGACCGCGCCAGAGACCCGTCCCAGCCTGCTGCAGCAGCTTGGCCGCGACCTCACCGACGCCCTGGGCATCACGGACACAATCGGCCCGGCGCTGGCCACCGCCCAGGGGCTGCTCACCACGGCCCAGGACCTCATGCCGGTTGTCGGCGTGATCACGGCGGGCAGCCCGACCTTTGGTGCCATCTCGTCAGCGGTCGGTCTCGCCAACGGAGCGGTCGGCGCTGGCCTGTCGCTGACCGACGCCACCTTTTCGGCAGCCGCCTCCACCGGGGAGGGGCTTCCTGCCGGGGCGTCCGGCCTGTCCACCCTGGCCAACATGGGCAAGAGCCTGGCGGGCTTCGCCGGGCTCTCCGGGCTCACCGGGCGCGCGGCGGCCAACGTCGCGAATGCGGGGGCGTAACCATGCCCAAGGTCATCACGGTCGCCGGGAAGACCCTGTGGGAGATCGCCGCCGACGAACTCGGCGACGCCACCCAGGCGATCCGGCTCGCAATACAGAACGGGATCTCCGACCCGTGGGATGAAAGTCTCAGGACGCTGACCATCCCCGATCCGGATCCCTCTTACAGCGGCGGCGGCCTGCCGCCCCAGTAGCCTTGGAGGCATGCCATGTCCGACGGCAGCAGCGGCGTGTCGCCAATCAACAACCCGGCGCCGTCATCCGAGGTCCGCTACCCGCGCATTCGTATCGTGGCCGACGGCAAGCCCGTCATGGGCATCCTTGAGGCCCGGGTGACCACGAACAACTACCTGGGCGCCGATACATGGTCGGCGCGCCTTGTGTCCGGGCCCGCCCCCGAGCGCGACGCGCGCTGGTGGGCGGACCAGGCGGACATCCCGCTCGAGGTCCAGCTCGGGTTCGCTTCGGATGCGACCTACGCATCCCCGGTCTCGTGGACCACGATGATTGTCGGGCGGACAGATGGCGTTTCCATCAACTGGCTGACGGGCGAAATCGATGTCCACGGGCGCGACCTGACCTCCCGCCTGATCGACGCCCGCGTGCAGGAAAGCAACCCCAACCTCACCTACAGCCAGCTTGCCGAGAAGTACGCGGCGGAGGCTGGGCTGACGGCCGAGGTGACGGCGACCACGACGCTCGTCGGGCAACGCTACGACCACCAGGGCACTGGGACCGCGTTGTCCGAGTTCAGCCGCTCGACCACCAAGTGGGATGCCCTGGTCTACCTGGCCCAGAAGGAGGGCCATGACATCTGGGTCAGCGGCTACACGTTCCACTCGCGGCCGCACCAGGAGCCGGACAGGCAGCACCCATTCCTGGTCCGCTTCATCCCGGGCATTCTGACGGCGGGGGCGCCGGGGAGCGCCAGCCGCACGGCTCCGGTCTTCACCGCCCTGACGCTGGACACCGATCGGCACCACGGGCTGGCCAAGGATGTCGAGGTGCTCGTGCAGTCGCACGACCCCCGCACTGGCCGGACATACCGGGCCGTGCGGAGGGGCAGCGCCGGGTCGGCGAGCGGCGGGCGCAGCGGTCGGCGCCGCGGCAGCACGCTCGACCCGAACGACCCGCTGTCCATCATCCCCCGTGCCGCCGATTCCGGCGAGGAGGATCCCCTGGCGATCATCCCGGGATACCAGACGGGTGCCCGCCGAGGCCGCCAGAGCGCCACGACGGCACCGCCGGCGGCGCGCGCTGGGGTATCGCGCTACACCTACATGGTGCCCGGGCTGCGTTCGGACGACGAAGCAATCCGCTTCGCCGAAGCCAAGCTCAAGGAGCTGACCGAGCACGAGCGCCTTATCTCGTGCCGGATGCCAGGCGACCTCGTGCTGGCCCCCCGCCACATGATCCAGCTCGAGGGGACAGGGTCGTCCTTCGACCAGCAGTACTACGTCGACAAGATTGAGCGGTCCGTTTCGCCGGAAGGCGGCTTCACGCAGACAGTCAGCGCCAAGAACACGAGTCCGCGCGAGACGGTGGACCTCAGCTCCGACCCGTCGGAGTCCAGCGGATCCGCGGTGCCGTTGACGAGCGGTGGCACGGCCGAAAGCCCGGGCGACGGCTCATCCGACAGCGATTCCGCGGAGTAGGCAGACTTCCATTCCGGGAGGACTGACATGGAGACGTGGCAGCACGCCATGCTCATGCGCGCGGCCGTCATGGACGGATCCGCCGGGCAAGCCCGATGGGGCATTGTCGATACCGTGAACGCGGACCGGCCTTCGGCCCGAGTGCGCATCAAGCCCGAGGATGTCCTGTCGGGAGACCTCCCCATACCGTCGCTGATGGCCGGCAACGGCGTCGGCATCGTCGCCCTGCCGTCGCCCGGCGACCAAGTGCTCCTCCTGCCCCTGGAGGGCAGCGGGCAGCACTACGCCGTGTTGCCTGGCACGTGGACGACCGGCTTCCCGGTCCCGACGTCGCCAGCCACCGGAAAGCCCGTCCAGCCAGGAGAGATTGGTCTCGTCACGTCGGGGGCTGTCATCCACGTCGAGAACGGCAATGTCCACATCAGTGCCTCGCATCTCCGCGTGAAGGCGGATGAGACGGTCATCGACAGCGAAGTGCGCATTACGAAGAACCTCGTCGTTGAGCAGGACATCTCCGACCGGAACGGGGCCCACGGCACGTTCGGCCGCCTGCGCGACACCTACAACATCCACGACCATCCCGGCGTCCGCGCGGGTGGCGAGCGCACGGCGCAGCCGGAACAGCAGGTGTAGCCATGCCGGACCTCTCGCTGGAATGGGGCGCCGACCTCACGGTTGGCCCCACAGGGGACCTCGCTCTCGTGGACGGCGCCAACGCCGTCCGCCAGCGCATCGTACGGCGGCTACACACCGCGGCGGGAGATTACCTGGACCAGGTGACCTATGGCGCGGGCCTCGGCCAGCGCATTGGATCGCCGACCACGGAGCGGACCATCGCCGCCCTGGTGCGCGCACAAATGGCAGCGGAAGCCGCCGTCGCCGCATCTCCCGAGCCATCCGTTTCCGTGGCGCAGTCCGAGGCGGACCCGACCGCCTTCATCATCACGATCACTTACTGGCTCTCGGACGACCCGTCGGCGCCACAGACAGCGGTCGTGCGTGTGGGGGACTGACCCATGGCGCTTCCCACCGTCGGCTTCTCGGACCTCGTCCGGCGCCAGGCTGCCGCCGCCCAGGGGGCTGCGCGCAACCTTCTCGATTTCTCGGTTGGCAGCGCGCTCCGCGCGCTGGTCGAGGCCAGCGCGAAGGTGGCCCTCTGGCTCCAGTGGCAGGCTCTCGACATCCTTGCCGCCACCCGCCTTGGGTCTTCCAAGGGGAGCGACGTCGATAGCTTTGTCGCCGATTTCGGCATGCCGCGCATTGCGGCCGTCCCGGCGTCCGGTCCGGTGACGCTGGCGCGCGCCACCCCGACGACCGCAGCCGTGGTGCTGGTCGGCGGAATCCTCCGCACCGAGGACGCCTCGCAGGCATTCGTCATCACGGCCGACACGGCCCACCCGAACTACAGCGCCGCCCTGGGGACGCCGGACGCCACGACCGGGCTTCCGCCTGGCGGCTATCTCGCTCCGGTCGGCACGGCGTCCATCTCGGTGCCAGTGGCCGCGCAATATGCCGGGGTGACCGGAAATGTCAGCGCTGGCACCATCACACGCATCGGCAGTGGCATCTCCGGGTTCGACACGGCATCGAACGCCGTTGCCTTCACCACTGGCATCAATGCCGAGTCCGACGATGCAGTGAAGGCGCGGTTCCCGCTCTACATCGGCAGCTTGTCCAAAGCCACCGCGACCGCCATCGCCAGCGCCGTGGCTGGGGTCCAGCAAGGGCTGACGTGGTCGATTACCGAGAACGTGGACGAGGCGGGCGCCAGCTCACCGGGGCGCATCATCGTCACCATCGACGACGGGACAGGCTCGCCGCCGGACAGCCTGCTGGCATCTGTCTACGCCGCCGTTGACCAGGTGCGCGCGTTCGGTGTCGGCCCTTTGGCCGTCCACCGTCCGACGACGACCTACGTGGACATCGCGTTGGCCGTCACAGCGCCGGCGGCCGTGAAGGCAACGCTCGCTGCCCAGGTTGAAAGGGCGATCGCGACGCATGTGGCATCCCTGGGTATCGGGCAGCCGCTGCGCCACAGCCGCATCATCGCCATCGCCTACGGCGTGTCCTCCCAGGTCTCCAACGTGTCGGCGGTCTCCATCGCAGGCGGCACGGCCGACATCGTGCCTGGCGCCATCGGCATCGTGCGGGCTTCCTCCATCACAGTGAGCTGACGCCATGGCCACGGGCGACCGGGACGACATGCTCGCCCGTATCAGGCGGGTGTTGCCCAAGCGCTGGTTCGCGGATGACACGCCCATCCTCGACGGACTGTTGTCTGCGTTCGCGGAGGCATGGGCCTCCGTGTATTCACTCCAGGACTACGTCCGAAGGCAGGCCCGTATCGCGACAGCCACCAGCGAGTGGGCCATCTTTGACCAGCTGCAGTTCATCTCAACAGACTTTCTCGGAGACAGGCTTCTGCGCAAGGACGGCGAAAGCGACGGCCGCTTCCGTGAACGCATCAAGCGCGAGATCCTGCGTGCCCGGGCGACCCGCCCGGCGATGTCCGGCGCCCTGTTCGACCTGACGGGCTACGAGCCGCGCATCGTCGAGCCATGGCGCCCTCAGGATTGCGGCGGCTGGCGCATGCCGTCTGCCGTCGGATACGGACGGGCCGGAGCGTGGGGCTCGCGGGCCCTGCACCACCAAGCCTTCGTCACGGCCTACCGGCCGCCCTCGCCCGTAGGCGGCGCCCGACGCATCGCCGGCTGGCGCGCGAACAGTGCCAGCTGGCGTGGCGGCTGGTGGGGCTGGACGGACAGGGCGACCGTGAAAGCCGAGGTCTCCGACGCGGACATCAGGGCGGCGGTCGCCGCGACAAAGGCCGCTGGCACGCTCGTTTGGCTCCGCATCGACAACAAGCCACCAGGGACTGGCGGCTCGCGCCTCGACCAAGATTTCATCCTAGACGTGAGCAGGCTGACATGAAGATCTGGGCGCCAAAGGAAATCTTGAAAGCCGCCGACCTTAACGGCAACTTCGCGGAACTCAAGAACTGGATGGCAAGCCTCGTCGCCTCGAAGGCCGACAACACGGCGCTTGCGAAGAAGGCTGACCTGGACGCGACGGGCAAGGTTCCCCTCGCGCAACTCCCGGACACCCTCGCGACCGATTCAGAGGTCTCCGCTGCAATTGCGGCGGCGACATCCGGGCTTGCGACGGGCGGCGACCTGACGGCCGGACTTGCCACCAAAGCGGACGTGCAAGCCGTCAACACCGGCCTTGCGTCCAAGGCAGACGCGGCCACGACGACGGCCGTGCTCGCGAAGAAGGCCGACCTCAACACGAACGGCGTCGTGCCCGACAGCGAGCTTCCCTCGAACATCGTCCGGGCGACCGACCTCGCGACCGCGCTCGCGAACATCGACCTCTCCAAGAAGGCCGACCTGAACGCCTCGGGTATCGTGCCATACTCTGAGTTGCCGCCCGACCTCGTGAAGCAAGCCGACATGGAGACGGCCCTGGCGCACATCGCCTCCGGCCCGGCAACGAGCCCGCGACCGCCCCTGTCCGCGTTCACGCAGAGCGGGTGGCGCGCTGGCTCCGTCCTGGCTGACGGCGTTCCGGGCGTCGGGCCTCTGCGCCTCATCAATCCCTCGCCGTCATCGGGCGGCTTTTTCGCAGGGCTCCTGAAAGTCTCTCGGGACTTCGGCGGATCGGCCTTCTACTGGAAGCCGGGTGGCGACTTCTACCTCGTCGCATCCGTGCGTGCGCGTATCCCTGCCAACTGTGGGAGTATTGGCATCTGCCTTTTCGGGCCAAGCGGGAATTTTTCGGGCTGCGGCGCAAACAGCAACGGCATTATCCACGTTCTGGGGGGCAATTCGGAGACGAGCGGAAGTATTGGCAATGATTCGGACAATGGAAAGCTGCCGAATTCTGCTGCTTGGGTTGGCGGTGTGTACTGGCTCCGCATTAGCTACCACGTTTCTACGAACACGTGGGCTAACGACTACTCATATGACGGAGTTCATTGGGCGCAGATGTGGGCATCCGATGCAAGCTACGTCCTCGGCCCCAACACCTATCCGGTCGGCTACGGGCTCTGCTTGCTGAACGGGCGTGGCGGCACGTGGGCGGACGCTGACGTGTTCACGTTCGATCCAATCCCAGACCCGACTGGCGTCTACAACCGCAACATAGCGAGCTAGGCAAATGGGCGACCTTTTCTTTCTGGCCGTCCGTGGCGGCCGCGTCGTGGGCGAGTGGGAAACCGCCGGCTACCAACCGCCTTCCGTCCAGCCGGGAGACGAAATCATACGGGTCTCCTACGCGACCAGGCTCGCGCTCGACCCGCGCCGCGGCGAAGACGGCCTTCTCCCCGACCCGCGCACGGTCGGCCTGACGGCCATCATCCGGCTTGCCCCGCTTGACTTCTTCAGCCTGTTCACCGCGCAGGAGTTCGCCAAGGCCACCGAGGAGGCGATGGCGGATCCCGTGCTGTTCGGCTGGCTGCTCCGGGCAAGCGGGGCGCAGTATATCGACCTCAACGACCCGCTGACGGAAGAGGGACTCGACGCGCTCGTCGCGGGCGGCGTCCTGACGGCTGCGCGTAAGGCCAGAATCCTTTCGGGCGAGAAGCCGGAGGCGCCCTGATGTCCTGCCGTGCGTGCGCCTTCATCCGCAAGGGCGCCTTGAACTTGGCGCTCGCCCTCGACCGCTTCGCGAATGCGCTGCTGATGGGCAGCGCAAACGAGACCCTCTCGCAGCGCACCGCGCGCGCCCGGGCAGCAGGGCACCGATGGGCCTCCGTCGCGTGCGCCGTCCTGACGTGGGCGGCGAACCGGCTCGGCACTCCGGGCGACCATTGCGCCAACTCGCTCGACGGCGACGGCACATACGGCGTCGAGCTTTGGCATTGGTCGCCTCCCTCCGACTGACATCCTGACGGCCTCGCGGCCGACCTACCAACCTCCCCGGCCGCCGCGAGGCGCGTCGGCGCCTCCGCATGAGGGCATCGCATGAGCACGACCACAGAGCGCCCGATCGTTTGGCCTGGGGAGATCCCGGACGACCGCGACATCCTCGCCGGGTGGGTTTCCGGCATGATCTCGGATGGCCTACTCGCGCAAGCCGTCCTCGGCTCCGACACCGTGGCAGACGGCTTC
Source organism: Rhodovastum atsumiense (assembly GCF_937425535.1). Taxonomy (NCBI): domain Bacteria; kingdom Pseudomonadati; phylum Pseudomonadota; class Alphaproteobacteria; order Acetobacterales; family Acetobacteraceae; genus Rhodovastum; species Rhodovastum atsumiense. The sequence goes on along the minus strand of NZ_OW485605.1, from coordinate 67,426 downwards.
GCGTGCGCGCCGACCGCTCCGGCTTCGCTGTCCTTGACCGTCGCGCCCGGCGTCCTCTGGCAGCTTGCCGCCGTGGACAACACGGCATACGGCTCCATGCCGGCCGACACCGCGCACGCTGTTTCCAAGAGTTTCTGGCTCGCCGACGCGGCAACGCTGGCCTTCACGCCGCCGACCACGCCCGGCTATACGCAGAACTTCCTTATCCAAGCTGGCGGCGCGGAATCGGACACCGAGGCGACCGTCCTCCCTTACTACAACGCCGACAACCCCGATTCGCCCTTCTCTGGCCCGGGCGGCTCGGGCGAGGCGCAGCCGACGCGCCGCCGCCGCACGGTCTCCCTGCAAGTGCTCGCGGGTGCGGCCGCGCCCTCCGGCTCGCAGATGACACCCGCGCCGACCTCGGGCTTCGCTCCCTTGTGGATCGTCTCCGTCGCGAACGGGGCGACCGCGCTCACGTCCGCGAACGTCGCGATGCACCCGAGCGCTCCCTTCGTCGGCCCCAAGCTGCGCGCGCGCGCGCCGCTCGAAAGCCCGGCGCTGACGGGAACCCCGACCGCGCCGACGCCTCCGGCCGCGGACAGCAGCACCCGCCTTGCAACGACCGCCTTCGTGCACGACACGCTCGGCTCGGCGACCTCGGGCGGCTTCTCCGTCCCGATTGGCGGCATCATCATGTGGAGCGGCACGTCCGTTCCGGCCTACTACCACCTCTGCGACGGCAGCGGCGGCACGCCCGACCTCCGCGACCGCTTCATCGTCGGCTCGGGCGGCAGCTACGGCGTCGGGACGACCGGGGGCTCCATCGCCCAGGGCGGCACGACCGACGCGCAGGGCGGCCACGCGCACGGAGGCGCCACCAAGGGGCACGCGCTGACCGAGGCCGAGATGCCGTCCCACTCGCACTCGGCGAGCGCTGACACGCAGGGCGACCACACCCACCCTGTCGGCACATGGCCCGTCAACGGCAGCGGCAGCCTCGTCGGCGGCTCCAACAACGCCGACCAAAGCGGCCACGGTATGGGGCATACGGAAACCGCGGGCGCCCACGGCCACAACGTCTCGGTCGGCTGGACAGGCGGCAACCAGACGCACGGACACGACCTCTGGCCGGACGGCACGCACGCGCACAACGTCAGCATCCCTGACGCACGCCCTCCGTTCTATGCCCTCGCCTTCATCATGCGGGTTTCCTGAGGCGGGCGTGTCGCCCCAGCCTTCGGCCACGCACGCATAACGGTTCACGTCTGGCCTCCGGCATAAGAACCGCCGCCGGATTTAACGAGCGGTTCATCCACGATGAGGACGGCGGAACGGCCGCGATACCCAATGGATTCTTCAGGATTCAACTTCAGCGTGGTGCACTACGCGGTCGCCACGCTCGTCGCCATCGGCGGCGTGTTCGTACATGCCGTCCGTCTGGCCGCCAGGGCGGCTGGGCTGCAGCGAGACGTCGAAACGCTGACGGACCGCTTCGAGAAACTCGAAGAGCGCGTCGAAAAGCACGAGGACCAAATCTCGCGGACGCTGTCCGACCTCGGCACGCGGCTGACGGCCATTGAGGCCGACATCAAGTGGCTCGTCCGCCAGCAGAACGGCGGGCGCACGCCATAAAATGTTGACAGGCTGAATTTTTCTGCCTTGCCGCCCTTGATTTTCGGACTTCGCAACGTCCACCTTGATTGCAAGTCCAATACATAACGCTGGGGGGAAGGGCGATGTCGTCGCTCGCACAATCAGCGTCGCCCGCGAGCGCCGGGGCCTCCGTTTTCGGCAAAGCGCTCTCCGTTCGCAAGGAGGCCGCACAACGCGGCATGTCGAAGTCCGCTGTCTCCCGGGAGCGCGCTGCCGCGAAGGCGCGCGCCATGGCGGAGGAGCTGGCCGCCCTGCGCGGGCAACTGGCGGCGTCCCAGTCGCGGGCGGCTGCAGCTCCCGTGGCGGCTTCCGTCGCGACGGCGGCCGAGAAGCCGCGCGTCCGCGTCAAGGCGGGATCGGCGCCGATCGCCGCCGAGGCGCCCGCGCCCAAGGTGGGGAAGCCGATCGCCGGCGGCACCCTCGTTCCACCAGAGGCCCGCGAGCGCCGGGCGCGGGGGCGGCGGTTCGTGCTGGTGGGCGCGCAGAACAACACCTGGGCGCACCGGGACTTCATTGAGAGCCTGCGCGTCTACTGTGACCTCAACGGCTCGCGGCTGATGGTGAGCGGGCTTCCCTACAACAGGGACGGATGGGAGCAGCCCCACAGGCTGACGAAGGAGGACGACAGCCTCTGGTACGACCCGCTGGTCGAGCCCTTCATGTCCGACGAGACCTTGTGGCTCGCGGATAGCCTGCTCTGGTGCGGCAAGGTCGCCACGCCCATCACCGCCGCCGACCCGCTGAGCGGCATGGAATCCTTCACCCGCGACGCGAGCGGCATCTTCCCGCACACCAAGGTCGCCATGAAGTCGCTCGCGGGCATGAAGTCCCATGGCGCCCGCTTCATCTACACGACAGGGTGCTGCACCCAGAGGAACTACATCCAGCGAAAGGTCGGCCAGAAGGCAGAGTTCCACCACGTCTTCGGCGCTCTGGCGGTTGAGGTGGCGAGCGACGGCGCGTGGTTCGCCCGGCAGCTCATCGCTGACGAAGGCGGGCGCTTCCAGGACCTCGAAACCGTCTACACGCCGCATGGTGCCCGAAGGGCCAACGTCGCCGGGATTGTCTGGGGCGACATCCACCGCAAGCACCTCGAAGGCGGTATGTTCAGGGCGTGCTGGGGCGACGGCGGCATTCTCGACACCCTACACCCGCGATGGCAGGTCGCGCACGACGTGCTCCATTTCACCGGACCGTCGCACCACTCGCTGAAAGACCCCTTCCTGCAGGCCCAGTACTACCGCGACGGCTCGAACTCGGTCGAGCACGAGTTGGATGGGGACGCCGACTTCTTCCTCGGCATCGAACGCCCCTGGTGCGAAACCATCGTGCCCGACGCGAACCATCACTGCCACCTGCGCCGCTGGCTTACCGAGGCGGACTTCCGCAAGGATCCCGCGAACGCCAGGATCGGGCACTACCTCGCCTGGCGCATTCACGAGGCCATCGAGCGGGGCGAGAACATCAACATCTATGAGGTCGCCGTCCGCGAGGCGGCGGAGCGCAAGCGCAAGGGCGCCCTCAAACGGACGCGATGGCTTCTGCCTGACGAATCCTTCGAAGTTGCGGGCGTCGAATGTGGCCTGCACGGCGACCTCGGGCCGAACGGCGCCAGGGGTTCGCCGAAGTCATTCCGGCAGCTCGGTCGGCGCGCCGTCACCGGTCACACGCACTCTGCCGGGATTGTTGACGGCGTGTGGACTGTCGGGGTCACCGGCTCGCTCGACCAGGGCTACAACAAGGGACCGAGCAGCTGGTCGCACACGCACTGCGTCATCTTCGAGAACGGCAAGCGACAGCTCATCACTATGCAGGGCGACCGCTGGCGCGCGGACTGAAGGGCTGCCCTGCCGCCGCCTGACCTGAACCAGCCGCCCTTCCCTCTCCCTGTCGCCCGCCCACCAGCCGCCGCCCGGTCCCACCGAGGCGGCGGTTCCATGTCCGGGGTGCCGCACATGCCGCCATTCCGCTTCCCGCTCGAGGACGCCATCGACGAGGCCGCCCGCGAGTGCATCGCCGCCGGACCGGTTGCGGTCCTCGTCGCCTGGGAGACGTCTGAGGGAGCCGTGGACTACCGCACGCTGCCCGCCAGCGCGGCGCTGTTCCGCGGCCTCGTCGAGATCCTGGCCGACCAGCTCGCCGCCGGCGGCGCGGATTCCGAGGACGCCTGACCCCTTCCCGAAACCCCTGGCCATTGGGGGAATCCATGACAACTGCCGACGACCTCAACGCGCGCGAGCTCGCGCGCGTGTCGGGCACCGCTGCTCCTGCAGCCGCCCCGCCTACCACGGCCGCCGATCCGGCGCAGCCGCCTGGGGGCCCGGCGCCCAGCGAGCGCGCCATCCAGGCCATCATCGGGTTCGAGGTGACGAGCCCGGCCTACTATCAGGCGCATTACCAGCATCCCAAGTGGCCCGGCGGCGCGTCGGGCGTCACGGTCGGGATCGGTTACGACCTGGGGACCGTGTTTCCCGCGCAGTTCCGGGCCGACTGGTCCGACGTGCTGCCCACCGCGACGGTCGACCTGCTGGCCAAGGTCGTCGGCAAGAGCGGCGCGGCCGCGCAGGCGGCGCTGCCGTCCGTGGCGGCGGCCGTTGTGCCGCTGGATGCTGCCATGGCCGTGTTCCGCAAGCGCACGGTGCCGGAGTTCACGCGCCAGACGCTGGCGGCCTTCCCGGGCTGCGGCGCCCTACCTGCGGACTGCTTCGGGGTGCTCGTCAGCCTCGTCTATAACCGGGGAACCAGCATGACGGGTGATCGCCGCTCGGAGATGCGCGCCATTCGGTCCGCAATCGCCGCCGGGCGCCCCCAGGACGTCCCCGCTCAGGTGCGGGCGATGAAGCGACTGTGGCCAGGGGCGAACGAGCGCGGCCTGCGCGACCGCCGCGAGGCCGAGGCCCAGCTGTTCGAGGACGGTCTCCGCGCTGCAGGCGCCTGACCGCGCTTCCGGGCGCCGCTCTCACTTGCTTGGCGGCACAGCACGATCGGCGGCTGAAAAGCCGCCCGGCGGCCGGAATTGACCGGGCGCCCTTCATTCAAATTCCCGCACAACGCCTGGACGGGAGGCATTCCCATGCGCCCCACTATCCGCGAAATCGTGCTCGGGCAGCTGGCGCAGAAGAGCACCGTAATCGCATTGCTCAATGCCGTCGCGCTGCTCGCCGGATTCCAGATCGCCCCGGATAAGCTCGACGCGCTTGGCCTCCTGCTGAGCGTGGTCGACTCAATCGTGCTTGCCGTCATCCAGGAGCGCGGCAGGCCGGACCGCCCGTGCCCCGGTCCGGGAGGCCAGTCATGATCACCGCCATCCTTGCGGCCTGGAGCGGCGCCCGGTCGCTGCTGGGCGGCATCTCGCTCAAGGGCATCGCCATCGCCACCGCCGTGGCGGCCGCGCTCGGGCTGGGCTTCCTGGGTGTCCGGTTCGCCGCCCAGGCGCGCGCCGACGCGGCTGCCGTGGCGCGGTTGACCGCCGAGCGCGACGAGGCCGTGAAAACGGCGAACGCGAACGCGGCCGCGCTCAAGGCCGCCGAGGAACAGCACGAGGCGGCCGCCCGTGCCGCCGCCGCGTCCGCCATCGCCCAGCGCGACCGCGAGGCCACGCTCGCCGCCGACCTGGAGTCCCTCCGCAATGCGCCCTCGACTGGCTGCAATCCCTCTCCTGCTGCCGATACTCTGCTTGGCCGCCTGCGCGCCCAGTGAGCCGCCGGCGGTGATCACCGCCGCCCAGGGACCGCAGGCCGCCCTGACACCGTCAGAGGCCGAGCTGTTCCGTTGCCCGCCGCCGCCCGTGCTGCCCGAGGGCGCCGTCGGGTATGAGGATGTCCTGGCGGTCGCGCTGCGGCTGCGCGCGGCGCTGGACACCTGCAGGGATATGGACAGCAGGCTGATCGAGCTGGCGACGCGGCCAGCGACGGCCTCTGCGCACTGAGGAGCCTGCTTTCACGGGTGGCAGGAACGGTCATAGGGTGCCCGCCGACATCACCTTCCCCGTTCCAGGCCCAATCCGTTTGCGTCCATCCATGCCAGGAGATCCTCTGCGTTCAGGTTCGCTTTCTGCATGGCCTGGCGAGCGAAAGTTCTGGCGCTGGCGTTGCTGCCTGCGGTTCCTCCCTCGGTGGCGAGGCCGAGGATCTGACGGCAGCCCCGCCGGAGCATGTTCCAGGAGAAATGCCCCTTGGTTCGAATCTCCTGTACGGCGAGTGCCACCGGGTCGCCCTCGTCTCCACCCGACAATCCGGTGGCCGAAGTCTGCTTCTCGATAAGCCGGTGACCCTGCTTGCTGAGGGGAATCGGCGGCCGCCCGTCGCGGACCGGGTGATGCAGTTCCATGTCATCCGTGAGCCGCTCGCCAGTGACAAGGCAGGTTTCGCTCATCTCGCGGCAGAGCGGCCGTGCCGTACCGCCCAGCAAGTAGCGGTCGGTAGCGTTCTGCTGCGCAGCAAGCCATTGCTTGAGGCCGTTGAGGAGGAGGCAGAACGCCCTGAAGTCATCGGGTAGCAGGTGGCTCATCATGCCAGGCGGCTTGTTCTGTGCCAGGAACTCCCGAACTTCCTCATTTTGCTCGGCAAGGGACTTTGCCTCCTCAATCAGCAACGTCCCGATCCTGTCCATGGTGCCCATCAGGGCGGACCTCGGCACTTTCCTGTTCAACGCCTCCGGGTCTTGCCGGGCCAACTCTCGGCAATAGGTATAGTATTCCTTGAGCATCTGCCTTTTGGCGTCAGGCGCAAGTGGAGCTGGGTTTTTCGGAAACTCGTAGGCCATATCCACGTCTTCTCGCGTACAGGAATCAGAGGTTGTCAAAAAAGGCCGCCCTCGGGAAACTGAGAGCGGCCTTTTTTGATTCGGACGCCTTACATACCATCGCGCAGGCGCAAGGAAAGGGGATGTCGTGCAGCTGCCCGCCGGGGCGAGGTCCGCGTGCTTCTGGACGACGAATACCGGGCGGTGCGCCCCTCAGACGTCGCAAACTGATGACTTGGTGTCATCGCCTCCCGCCCCTCGGCGGTTCCAGGCTGGCCGCCATGCCCGGATAATGCCTTCTTCTAGCCCCGCCACGCTGTCGAAGGGCAAGTTGCCGTTCAGGTTCATTGGCGGAGGAACTATCGTGAAGACCTCTACCTCGCGGCCAGCAGCCAGGAGCGCGAGAATTTCCTGCCTTATCCGGTGGGCAGTCCGAAGCGTCTTGGCAATCTCGTAGTGTCTCAGCCGCTGCCGCAGGCCGCGTTGGGCTGACCCAACGTAATGGACGATGCCGTCGACTGCGTAGGCATACACACCGGGTTCTCGTGGCAGCGGCTTGGCGCCTTCAAAGCGAATCGAGCCGGATGCCTCATCGTGCTTCCATACTCCAGCCCGGATAAAGCCCCCGGCAACGAGGTGGCTGGTATTCCCCGGCGCGCTGCTCACGCTGTCGCCTCGTCAATCAGGTCGCCAGGCTTCTCGTTGCCTTCCGGCGGGCGAACACGGTACTCGACCTTGCCCATGATTCCCTTGTTCCGCCGCAATACCACAAGCCCTCTCTCGCGAGCATCATGTTTCAGCCTCTGGGAAACATACTTCGGCTGATTGAGCGTCCTCATGAGGGTCAGTCGAAGTGTCCAATCGTGTGGGAGGTTATCCGCTCCAGGTGCCGCCATTTCTTGCATCTTGCTCAGCCAGCGTTTGGGTCAACGAACCACATCATTCAGCACGGCAGGGAAATCCCATCGGGTCTGATGATAAGGCGAATTCCGTTTCATCCTAGCACAGGACGGCTGGAAGGGTAGGACGCGCCACGGCTACCGCGCACCCTTCGTTCCCCCGGCGTTCCCTCCCCGTCCAGCGTTTACGTCACGGAATTCACGCCGCCCTCTGTCCCCGCGCCGCCGCCCGCTCCCGTGCCAGGGCGGCCAGGGCCGCTGTGATGATGTCGCCCGTCGTGCCGCCCATCTCCGCCTGCAGTTCCCTGATCTGCTCGAGGACCGCAACGGGCAGTGCCGCCGTCCCCATTGCCCGGCCTTCCCGCCAGGCGCGTGCGCGTTCGGCGTCCGACATGGCCTTGTCGCCTTTGGGCGGGCGCCCACGGCGGCGTGGCGCGGCCGGGGCGGCATCGGTAGGCGCGAGGGCGGCAGCGAGCGGCGCGGCATCGGCGGGCTCGCAGGATTCCCCACCCTCCGGGTTGCCCGGCTGATCCCCGGCATCCGTCGCCGGCGGGGCTGCCAGGAACGGCATGGGAACCGGAATCTCAGGGGCATCGTCGGCCATCCGGGCGGCGTCGCTTGCCGGAGCTGCGCCCTCCCCTCCCGCGGACGGCTCGGGTAGGGCAACGGCCTCTGCCTCGACCTCGGCGGCCTCCTCGGTCGCGGGCAGCGGCATGCCGGGGGATGCCTCGATGGGCGGCTTGCCCGGTTCGGCGGTCACCGCCGCGGCGGGAGCGGACGCATCCGGGCCGACGCCCTGCGGCCGCTCGACGGCGGCTTCGGCCGGACCGACATCCTCGGGCTCGCTCGTCGCCTCCGGCGCCGGGGCGGCTTCGACCTCGACGGCGGCCGTGGTCTCGACGGGCGGCTCGGCCTTGGCGATGCGCGACGTTGCGGGGGCAACTGCCTCGCCCAAGGCGACGGCGAGCAGGTCGGCGGGCAGCTGGCGGCGGTAGCGGCGGACCAGCTTCTGACCGAGAGCCGCCTGCCTGGCCGTGAGCACGTCGAGCATGGCCAGCTTCCGGCCGATCACGGTGTCCAGCCTGTTGAACCCGACGCCGTTGATTTCCCGCGCGCCGTCGCGGTCGAGGCCCGCGAGGATCCGCAGGCCCGCGTGGATGGCAGCGACGGCCTCTGGCGAAAGGGCAGCCGCCACAGCCGCGACGTCCTCGGGAGTGCTGTCGGCCGTGGCCGCGCGGGCCGCCCCTGCATCGTCGGTATCCGTGTCGGAGGCCGCCCCGGCCTGCACGGCGGCTTCGATGCGAGCCTGCTCCTCCGCGATGCGGCGCGCCCGCTCCTCGGGGTCTTGGATCTTGTCGAGGGCGGCGTCGATGACGCGCTGCTTGCCCGTCACCGTGGCCGCCATGGTCGCATCCAGGCTGCCCTCGAGCACGATGTGCTGCACGAGCACCGCGTTCCGCTGCCCGAGGCGCCACGCGCGGTCCTCGGCCTGCGACAGGTTGCCAGGCACCCAGTCAAGCTCGGCGAACACCACATGCGCCGACGCGGTGAGCGTGATGCCGACCCCGGCCGCCTGGATGTTGCCGATGAACACCCGGATATCGTCGCAGTTTTGGAAGGCGTCCACGGCGTCCTGGCGCTTCGCCGGGGGCGTGTCGCCCGTGAGCACGACGACACCGAGGTCGGCCAGGGCGCTCTTCAGCAGGTCCACCACGTCCTTGTGGTGGGCGAACACGATGACCTTGCCGCCCGCCTCGACCGCCTCGCGCACGTGGTCGGCGACCAGTGGCGCCTTGGCGACCGCCGTCTCGTGGCGGACGCGCGACATGTCGGGCAGCGGGACCGACTGGCCCGCCTGCAGCGCGGCGACAGCGCGCTCGTAGTCGCGCGGGTCCTCGCTGGCCTTGGCCAGCTCCACCTTGGCCCGCAACTCGGCGAGCTGCTCCTTGATGCGCGCCTCCTCCTCGGTCGCCTTCCTCTCGGCGGTCAGCGCGGCCTTGAGGGCGGGTGCGTCGGCCGGGAGTTCGATGATCTGGCGGCGCTTGGGAGGGAGTTCGGTCAGCACGTCCTTCTTGAGGCGGCGAACCATCACCGTCTGCCTGAGCAAGTCCTGCAGTTCGTCCAGGTGCGAGGCTCCGTTGAAGTTCCATCCGTAGCCGTCGTTGCGGGCGTCGCAGTAGCGCCGCGCGAACGACCAGAAATCACCGAACGTCGCGGGCGCCAAGCTGTGCACCAGCGGCCAGAGCTCGACGGGCCTGTTGGTCAGCGGCGTGCCCGTCAGGTAGAGCCGGCGGCGCGCGCGGATGCCCTCGACGGCCTGATCGGCGCCTTTCTTCTTCCCGCCCAGGATGCCCACCGTGCGCGCGGCGTCCTTGCTCTTGAGGTAGTGCGCCTCGTCGAGAATGAGGGCGTCCCACTCCACCGCGCGCAGGGCCTCGGCGGTGGCCGTCTTGCGGCTGAAGGCGTCATAGGTGGCCACCACGACGTCAGCCGCCGGAACCGTCTTCATGTCGGCGATGCCGACGCTCAACGTGCGGCTGCCGAACATCCCGAACTCGCGGACCCAGTTGCGGGTCAGCGAGGCCGGGCAGATGACCAGGATCCTCTTGAGGCTTTCGTCGGCGTTCACGACGCCGATTGCCTGCGCGGTCTTGCCCAGCCCCATGTCGTCGCCGAACAGCGTGTTCTGGCGCGCGAGGGCGAACGCGATACCCGCGCGCTGGTAAGGGAGATACGACCTGCCCTCGGCGATCGGCAGCTCGATGTCGGCCGACTGTGCGCGGCTCGCCTCGATGGCGTGCCGGACCTGGGCCGTCTCCGCATCGAGGCGGGCCTGCGTGGCCTCGTCGGCGTAGGCGCGCAGCTTGTTGGCGACGGACGCATCGTCGGTGAACCAGAGCTTCCGCTCGCGGTCCCAGTGCAGCCCTGCCTCCCGCGCGGCGTCACCGCAGCCGTACTTGGTCCGGGCCTCCCAGCGGTTGCGGGCTTCGGAGAACACCAGGACGACCGGGCGGCTCTCGGCGACCGGATCCGCAGCACCGTCGCGGAGCGCCTTGGCGGCCTCGGCATCACGGGTCCACCAGACCTTGTACGTCCGGTCCCAGGCCATCCCGGCCGACCGCGCGGCGTCGCCCTCGGACGTTCCGTACTTGGTCGTCGCCTCCCAGCGCGCGCGGTGCTCGTTGTAACCAACCTGCATCGTAGCCTCCCAGGCGGCTATTCGGCTCTATGGAAGAGAAATCGGTACCTGCGATTTCGCGGAACAAGAGGATTTCCGTTTGCGAACGGAATTCTTCTGTGGATATGGAGATGCCGTTACGAGATTTGTTGACAACCTCCGACGCGCCTACTCAACAGCGCGCAGGGTTCGCCATCCGCTTCTGTCACCACACACGAGAAGGCCGCCCCGATCTTGAGGGCGGCCCTGCTCTTTGCGAAGGTTACGCCTGCCCGGAATGCTCCAGCAGGCCGGGCTCGCGCGCCGCCGCCAACGCCAGCCGCGCCCCGAGCTTGGTGAGCGCCCGGTGGTAGTCCTCGCTCAGGTGGTCGGGAGCCCACTCATGGCCGAGCTCGTGCAGCAGGAAATCCAGCACGCGCTCCGAGGCACCCTCCTCGAAGAACCTCCTGCCGAGCGCTGCCCGGTTGGCAATCAGGCGCCGCTTGCCGTAGCACCCATCGAAGCGCCAGCCGGGGTCGTCCGCGATTTTGACCGCGATGTCCGCGTCGATGGTTGCCAGGGCGACCCTGCGGGCGAGGGCGGCAAAGGAGTGCTCGCCGGCGCTCCACACGTGTTCCTGCACCAGAACGAGCGGGCTCCCGCCGGGGGAGAAGGGCTTGGGGCTGGGTGTCACCTGGCCAGCGGGAAGCAGCGCGCCCGCAGCCCGGACATTCTTCCACTCGTCGCCCGACAGCTGCCCTCCGTGCACGACCGTGTAGCCCTTGACGATGGCGAGCTTGTTGGCTTCGAGGTCGGACGGGTCATGCACGACCGCCTTCCGGCCGAAGCGGTGGCGAATGACCGAGCGGACCGCGTCGGCGCTGATGCCCGACGTGCCCAGCGCCTCGCGCACCCACACGGACGTCGCCTGCTTCTTGGGTAGCTGCTCGTGGACAGCGTTCAGCACGAGTGCGCGCAGAGTCCGCAGATATCCGGGCGGCACGTGCTCGCGTTCGAAGCCAAGCGGCACCTTCTGCTGCACGTCGACGTGGTAGCCGTCGCCCGTCTCCACGACGGGAATGCCCATCTCGTACAGCGTGCCGGTCTCGCCCGGGGCCGGGCGGTGGACGCGAACGACCGTCTTGCGGGTGGCCGGGCGCAGGTTGCCCTCGGTGTCCGAGACCTCCGTGCGCAGCGACGCCTCGAACGTCGCTACCGGCTCACGAGGCCGGAGCGCCGTGCCGTTGAACGTCGTCTCCACGCCCGCCGGTGCGAGCAGGCGCCCCATTGCCCGGCAGCATGCGTCGGACTCGGCGTTGGTCAGCCGCAGGCGCCCCTCGAAGACGGAGCCGCGCTCGCGGCAACGCCGCAGATGGTGGCGCCCGTCCGCGTCAAAGCGGACACCCCCTTTGGTGGAGACGATCTCGGCCTCCTCGCACAGCGCGAGCACGAGCTTCTCGCCGAGATTGAAGCGCCCGCGCTTCTCAGCGTTGCCCTTCTTGCCGCTCTCCGCGAACAGCGTCCACGCGTGCCGCAGGTCGGCGAAGCCGTCCGGGTCGTCATCCTCGACCCGCAGGACCGCCACGCGTGCCCCGGGTTCCTTGGTCAGCCGGACGTCGACCCGGGCGACCTGCTGGTCCCAGGCGTTCTGGACGAGTTCGTAGAGGACGAACTCCTTGCCCTTGCGCTCGAGAATCTTGGCCAGCCCATTGCGGTCAACTTCGAACCACTGCATGTAAGCGACCTTCCGCAAGGCGCCGCTCCCGTTCCGCGGGGGGCGCTGCCGTCGATGAGTTCCCGCGATGTGACGCGGGAGCCGATACCTGGAGCGGACCGCCGGTGGCGGTCAGGCGCCAGCTATTCGGGCCGCACGCAGGACGACGGTGCGGGCCGACATGGCGGTCAGTTCGACGGGAAGGATGGTCTGCAAGGCTGTCTCGCTGGTCATGGGCGTTCGTGCGCCCCGGTATCCATAACCACCGGCCATTTCGCGGCGGCCGGATGGCCGCCTCGGGAATCAGGGTATGGAATGATGGATGGACAGCATCAGGGCTATATACCGGATTTCGGTGCGGATGTCGATCGAGCTTCGGGTGGGCCGCCGCAGGCCGCCCGGCAGCTTGCCGCCCGGGAACCGGGATGGAGGCCGGGCTCGGCCGAGCGACCGCAGTTGAAGGAAATGAGGCTGCCCGGGAAGGATCCCGGGCGGCCTTTCTGATTCCAAGGCGTCAGTAGAGTCCGAGGGCGCCGGCCTCCGGCGTGCGGCTACCGCGCGGTGCCGTTGGCGAAGGTCACCGTCTCGGCGGGGGCTTTTCGGAACGCGGGGAACGCCAGCTTGAGTGCGCCGCTGCCGTCGACCGACACCCTGGGGACATCCGAGCAGGTGCCGAGCGCGCCGGAGGCGGTGGGGCGGGGACCGGACAGGTCGATGGCGTAGAACATGGCCGGGCACGCCTCGCCCATCGTGTCGCCCTTGATGACGACGTAGCGGCCGCCGTAGACGCCTTGGACGCCCGCCATGGAGACGGAATCCTTATCGAAGACAGCTGGCGGAATGACGGTCTGGCCGCCGACCCGCACCTGCAGAGGCTGGCCCATTGTCCCGTAGACCTCGACGCGCTTGCCCGCGACATCGCGCGTCTCGCTCGGCTGCGCGGCATGCGCGGCATGCGGCAGCGTGCAGGCGACGGCGAGCGCGAGGGCAGCGCTGCGGATAGGCTTCATCGTCATGTGGGGACTCCTGGCATCCGGTTCGCTGGCCGGGCGCGAGAGAGTCGCCTGGGTGTTCGTTGCGGTCAACGCGATTTATATCCGGAACAGCATTGATTCCGAGAGTTCCAGATCTCCATGATTCCTTTACGAGCCGCGAATGCGGCCATGGGAGGTCAACGATGGGGGAGAACGGGACCGTGCGCAGCAGGCCGCCTGCCGGATCGTGGCACGCCGAGGCGTATAGGCTGCACGTCGAGGAGGGGCTTTCGTTCGCCGAGATCGGGCGGCGGTTCAGTGTGGCGGCGGAGAGCGTGCGCTACGCCGTGAGAACGATGGAGCGCAACGGCGGCGCCCGGCCGCCCGGCGCGCAGGATGCCTCCTGGCACATGGAGGCATGGAGGCTCTACGCCGACGGCATGTCGGTCAGGGACATCGCCGCCCGGTTCGAGGTCGACCGCTCGACCGTCAACCTTGCGCTCCGGAAGCTGTCCGGCCACCTCGGCCCGCTGCGGCCTCGGCGGAAGCCGACGGTCCGATACGACCATGCGGCGGCGTTCAGAGCGATGGTCGAAGGCGGCCTGTCGTTCGCGGAGGCGGCGGCACGTTTCCGTGCCGATGTCGGCGCCTTCCGTGCCGCCATGCGGCGGCACGCGGCTGCCCATGGCCTGGAGATGCCCACCCATCCGCCCAAGGCGGAGGACGCCGCCCCGCCCCGGGTGAAGACGCAGAACTCCGGAGAGGCGCCGAAGCTGACCAGGGCCACCAAGCCGACCAAGGCAGCCGCGACGAAGCCGGACCGGGTGCCGACGGCGGCGCCGAAGCCCAAGGCGGTCATGCCGCCCCTCCCCGCCCCGCCGCCGGCGATCAGCAAGCCGCCTGTGCATGTCGCGCCGCCCGCACCGCCGACGGTCGCCCGCAGGCCCCGCCCGGACCGCTCTGGCGACGAGGCGGCCATCGCCGCGTTCCTCGCCAGCCGTGGCGCTACGCGCATCGAGGCCCGCTGGGCAGCGGGCAGCCGCCCCATCGCGCTGCCCGGCGCCTGACCAGCAACCGGACGCCGACGATCGCGAGGTCGCTCTGGGAAGGGCCTGGGGCTGCTTCCATTTCGACGGGTATCTTGCTCGCGGATCCTCGCCGTGCGACGGTCATCTAATGCGATATCGTACCGTGCTGGCCCTATCCTGTGCAGCAAGCTTGCTTGCTTCTTGCGCCAAGAACTTTGAAATTCTCCCACGCCCGCCGGAAGGTTATCAGGCGTTTCGCTTTAATCGTGAAGTCAGCGTGTCGCAAGGCCCGCTGCGTGGGCCGGTAATATTTCCGGCCGGCACCCTCATGGTTGCGGATAGAAAATTGAGAGATGGCGGCCAACTGCTCTTTTGTGGCCTTGGATTGCCTGGTGAAAGCGCAACCACGAAATGTGTGGGCTTCGACGGCCACGCAATGACCATAACATTTCCGCTAACGGGGGAAGTATATTCAACGCCCGTCTCCCCAGAGGACGTCACTTTGCTGCGCAACTAGCTAGGAGTGTTGGCGCCAGAGCGTCGTCAGCGGAACGCCGCCCTGGCGAAACCGAGGCTGCTACCCCTTCCACTCGTCCTCGATACGGCGCCATCCCGACGGGAAACGGCTCTCGGTATCGAAGGAGAAGACGTTGCCGCCTCCATTGCCCGGATGGTCTTCCGTCCGGCTGACCGGGATACGCTTGAGGTGGCACAGCAGCAGCGCGCCGACACCGCCATGGGGAATGACGGCGGTGTCTCCGTTGCTGACGGCCGTCGGCATGATGCGCTCGACTGCCGCCACGATCCTCCTCTGGGCATCCGCCGCCCGCTCCCACCCTCGCACGCTCTCCTCAGGGCGAGCAAAGAACTGATCGGCCACCTCTTCGAATTCGGTCTTCGGCAGGTAACCCGTGGGCCGGGTAACGGCGCCGCAGCGGAGGATGGGCCGCGTTCGCGCATGTGAGGGCAAGCCGCCACTACCCGGCCGCTGCCGGTATCCGGCCGACGGCGGCTTCCATTTCGACGGGCATCTTGCTGACCGGCGCCAACCGGCCACATGGTGGATGCGGGCCACAAAAAGGATTCACTGTCAGCATCAATGACTATGTTTTCGGTCTTTTCAATGGTCAGGATAAGGGGTCTACTCATCGTCCGCAGAGAGATCGCGCGTTGGCTCCTGGTTGGCAGCCTCTTCGCTACTTCGGAGATGTGGACTTGAGTTCGGATTTTTATGCGGTTCGCGGTACACGTAAGCTTGGCGAGGAAGAATTCAGGGCTCACTTGGCCCTATGCACGAGGCTGGAAAACATCGCCGTGCTTCTCGGCGCAGGCGCCTCGGTTGGGGTTGGCGGCCGCACGATGCCAGCCCTGTGGGATGACTTCTCAGCAGTCTCTCCTGCCTCGGTTAATTGGCTCAGGGGAGAGGGCTTTCTCACAGCTGCGACGGGGGATACGGAGAACGTCGAGTTTCTCCTTGATCGAATTGAACTCGCCGATATGGAGTGGTCTCGCGCGGGAAGGCATACCGAACTCGCCATTCTGCGAATCCACCGAGCCGAGTTGAGACGGGCCGTGCTGCGAGCCGCTCTTCTTGACGAGGCCAGTTGGACCGCCCCGGAAACACCTGCCGCCAACCCGAGGATGCGGGACCACATGCTCCTGCTGGCTCGTTTGGTGGCCAATCGCCAGCCCGGGCAGGCCGCACCGTGGGTTTTCACCACGAACTACGATCTAGCAATCGAGTGGGCTGCCGAGACTCTGGGTTTGCAGGTCGTGAACGGATTTTCGGGCCTTCACCTGCGGCGCTTCAACGCCGCCAGCTATGACCTAGCCCTGACGCACGCAACGGCACGCGGCGAGGCACGCTTTGGCACCTACCACGTCTATCTCGCCAAACTGCATGGCTCGCTGTCGTGGCGCGCCCTTGCAGATGGTTCGGTAGTGGAAAACTCCTCCAGTGCCCAGTGGCCATTGATGTCGGCCTTTCTGGAGGGAAAGACCGAGGACTGGCCGGGACTGCTCATCTTCCCCGGCGCCGCGAAATTCGTGCAAACCACGGGCTTCGTGTACGGCGAGGTTATCCGCCGCCTGACCGACTTTGCGTCGCGCCCCAATACGGCCTTGCTGGTGTGCGGCTACGGCTTCGGCGACGATCATCTCAATCGGATACTTCTTTCCGTCCTACAGAACCCGACCGCGCAGATTGTGGTGTACCTGCCTGAGGCGAAGGACAGGCTGCAGCTGCCTGGTGCTCCCCCGCCGACCAAGCCTTTCCCCAACGGACATCCAGTTCACCACCTACTAGGGCTCGGGTTGCCGCAGGTCACCGTTGTCGGTGCGGGTGCCCGGGCTTACTTCGGGGAGTTTGTTGGGGATCTCCCGGAACCCGCCCTTATGGATGATCTCGCTTCGGGCGCTCACGCCTTGCAGCGCGCGATCCAGAGGCTTGAAGCACCATCCCCGCCCCCCGTCGGGCTGACGGCATGATTATTGGCCGTCACCCGCTGGGCTACGTGGTGGAGGTCGATGGCCCGCAGGTGCTGCTGAACCTCCATGAAAGCACCCGTGGACATGCTGCGGGGCATGCAGACGGCGTATCGACCGTCGGCCAGCCGGGCGACCTCATTGGGGTCGAGGGGGGCTCCAACGTCATCGTCGTCCGCGTTCTCTCCGTAGCCTTTGCGGAGCCGCGAGAAGTGCATTCACGGGGCTCGATGGGGCGTTCCACTCCTGCAGTCCCGCTTCGACAACTCCGTGGCTGCGTTATCGGCTGCATCTCCCGGCACAATGAACGACTTGAATTCACGGCGCACGAATGGCGACTGCCTGTTCTCGGCGCTGCAGCCTTCCCACTCTCTGACCTTGAAGTGCTCGCGACGCTTGGAGGGAAAACAGGTGACGGTGAGCGCATTCTGCTGGGCAGGGATGCGCGGAGCGGGCTGCTTCCTTTCTCGGTGGGAGTAGACGGCCTTCTTGGACGGCACCTTGCGGTGCTCGGAGGAACCGGCCAGGGCAAGACGCACTTCGTCGCGGCCCTCCTGCAATGCCTCGCCCGCGCTCCCGACGCGCGCATCGTCGTGTTCGATGTCAACGGAGAATACGCCCCGGCCTTCGCATACCTCGGTTCTCGCCTGCTGGTGACGCGTCTCGGTAAGGAGGGTCTTCGGATTCCGTACTATGCACTCGGGCGCCACGGACTCTCTCGCCTGCTGCTCCCGAGTGAGCGGGCTCAGATGCCTGCCCTGCGGTTCGCGCTCGAGCGGCTCGCTTTCGTTGAGGCTAACGAGGAGGGGGCGGGTCTGGTTGGCGAGGCAAAGGTGCTCTTCGACGACTGTCGAGCGGGCGACGCGAGAGATGCCTTCCAGGCGATTCGGAAGTTGAAAGCAGGTGGGGCCAAACCTGCAGCGAAATGGCCGCACATGTCCGCCCTTTCTTGTCTGTCCGCAGAGTGGTACGCGACACGCGAGGATAGGGGCGTTGCGCGCCGCGACTCATTTCATTACGGGCATATACATTCGCTTGTGAACCGAATTCGGGGTCTTATTGAGGATGAGCGGTTCCGGGAGGTAGTCCGAGTGGAAGGCGGCCAGCCTGCCGAGGGGGCGTTGTCCATGGCTGCGGAAGGGGCAAGATTGGTCGAGACCGTCTTCGGCAGCCAAGCAGGCAACCCGGGCGGCTGGTCCGTGCACGTGGTTGATCTCAGCCGCCTCGCACAGGATCTGATGCCATTCGTCCTTGGCTCATTTCTGGAACTCTACGCTGCGGAGCTGTTTCAGCGCGGTCCGGGTAACACGCATCCAACACTGCTGGTGCTGGAGGAAGCTCACCATTACCTGCGTCAGCTACCGGGTGACGCAGAAACCGGCCAGCACGCGCTTGCCTACGAACGGCTGGCCAAGGAAGGCCGCAAGTTTGGCGTTTCTCTTCTTGTGAGCACACAGCGACCTTCCGAAGTGTCTCCGACCGTCCTTGCCCAATGCGGCACATGGGCGGTTTTCCGCCTCAGCAATGAGGCTGACCAGCGCTCGGTTTCGGCGGCTGCCGAATCGGCTGCGGCGAACGTGGCGCGCCAGATGTCTGGCCTTGCACGGGGCGAAGCCATCCTGTTCGGCGGGGCGGTTCCCATTGCCACGCGCATCGCTGTCGTGCGTCCGAACCCGGAGCCACGCTCTGCCGATCCCTGTTTCGGAAGAAGCTGGAAGATGGGAAGCGATGTCGGCGAGGAATCGCCCCCGGTCCCGGATTAGCCGACATCTGGGCTCTGATAGTCTGATAGCCAGCTTGTGCGGCCGATGCGTATCGGCGGCCATCGCGCCGATGGCTGCGCAGGTAGCGCCGGATCGCCTCAATCGCCGCCTTCCAGCCGAACCTCCGCGGCAGCTGGCGATGGGCGGTTGAAGGCCAAGTTCGGCGAGATCCTCGCTGACGGGTCGGCGAACGGAGCGCACCGAGCGGTGGCGAGTGAGCGGGCGACGTTTGCTGTCGGCTCTGTACACGTTGCCATTGTATCGCCTACAGGCCTGTGATACGTTCACCACGCTTCCTACCGGCACCTAGTTTTCCAGGTGCCTGCAATTCAGCAGACGGTGGCCCCGGCTATGGTCACCCGTATCATCTTCAGCCGGCGTTCGCACTTCCGGGCGCCAGCATTATCAGACCGGACGCACGCGGCGCCCATGCGGTGCTTCGTTGAAGCCGTCCGAGCACACTCTCCGTCCATCTCCCGTCATCTCACGAAAGCAAATAGTCGTTTGGGAGAGTAAAATGAGTCTGGGCTACACCTTGGCGAGTCTACTGCTCGCTGCCGCCGCCCGCTGGTTAGCTGACAGAGCACTTTCGGACTCAGCGTCCGAACTCGTTCGCCACATCATGGAGTGGTGGATTATGATGAGGTAGCGAGCGTCATACCGAAAGGTCAGCCGGAACATTCCGGCTGACCTGTGATGCTGGCGGCCTATATCATCATATGCTTGATGGTTTGCCACGAATGTTCGAAGCCGTGACCTCAACCATCGTCTTGTTCCATCGCGGGCCCGCTCGCTACAGGAACCCGCTCCCGGCATGGTCCCTGTAGAGCTGCGCGTCCCTGACGTAGCCCGCCAGCACCTGGACGCTGCGGTGCCTGCTGACCTCCTGGATCTTGAAGATAGATGCCCCGCCCCGGGCAGCCGAGGTGATGAAGCCCGCCCGCAGCGAATGGCCGCCGAACCGCCGGGGGTTGTAGCCCGCCGCCGCGGCCGATGCCTGCACGAGGCGGCCGACGGCACGGTCGCTCATCGGGGAGTCCGTCACGCGCTCCGCGGCGTCGAGACGCCGGAACAGAAAACCGTCGGTGACCGTGGCGGCTGCCAGCCAGGCGTCGAGGAGGGCCACGGGGCGCAGGCGCTCGCCGTTCGGGATGGCGACAATCTCCCCCCGGCCCTCCTGGTCGGTCTTCGAGCGCCGGATCGTCAGGCGGACGCCGTCGGCATCCCGCAGGACATCCTCCGCCCGGATGGCGACCAGTTCGGCGCGCCGGAGCGCCGCAGCGAAGCCGATGGCAAGCACAGCGCGCGCCCGGACCTCCCGCAGGCCGTCGCCTTCAATGGCGCGCAGCATGTCGCGCAGCACGCCGTCGTCGGCCGCAGCCTTCCGCGCCGGCGGCGCGCCACGCGACCGCCGGATCCCCGACATGACTTCCCGGATGACCTCGCCGCCCGGCGCGCGCTGCGGGGCGACCTGCCCGGCCAGCTGGTGCGCCCAGGCGATGGCGGCCAGCCGCCTGGTGATGGTCGGCGGCGCGATCCCGGTGTCTGCCTCGGCGGCGATGAAGAGCGCCACCAGTTCGGGGGCGGCCGGGAGCGGCGGCACGCCACGGGCGGCGCACCAGTCCTGGAATCGGGCCCAGTCAGTGGCGTAGAGGCGCCGGGTGGAAGCGGCGCGGCTGGCATGGGCGTAGTCGCGGGCGGCTGCGGCGTTGGCGTCCAGCCCGACCACCTCCCCCGCGTGGCTCCCGCCTCCGCCTGTCACCGGCACGATGTCGCCCATGCCTGCCACCTCTGCTGTCCTGCGCCCGCCCACTTCAAGAGACTCTACCCCGTTTTTCTCCTTGGGGGGATGTGGTGTCTGAAGAAGTTGAGGCGGCAGCGCAGTTCACCCTGGCCTTTGGCCTGAAGAGGTCGTGGCGCGCGCTCCTATAGCGGCCCCTCGCGTGCGAAGAGGCGCGCGCCGAAACTATGCACGCGACTGGACTTACTTCGCGCGCTGGTGCCAGCCCGGCCGTAGTCGCCGTTCACATGAGCCATGAAGCTGATCGCCGCGGCGCGCCACCGACGGTGAACCGCAAGGTCGGAGCTATCGACTTCTCCTACCGCCAAGCAGGCAGTCCACGCTGCAGAAGGCGGAGACCGACACCATAGTCTTGGACGTTTTCGCCGGGATCCCGCGCAACCACGTTCCACCGTCGAAGAAGAAGGTTGCCGCAGACAGTGACGTGATTTGTACGGTGCTGTGCTCCTGCGGGCACAGTCACACGCCTTATACCGGACGCCCCTGTACAGGTCCGCGCTGGACGCGGCGGCCCGGCTCGATGGGCTTTACGGCTGCGGGAGACGGCTTGCGGCGCCACGCGGCGCGCTGGTCTCCGGGCATCTCCTCATAGCGGGCTGCGCATCCAGCACTGCAAAGCCTGGATGGACGTGCCGCACGTCAGAGAACCTCCTATCTCAGCATTCGAAGCAGGGGCGCTCAAATGCATACGCATATGCATTTGAGCGCTGTCATGCTGCCAAATAGCCGCAGAAACACTCCCAGATGTGTGCAAAAAGCAATAATATGCATATGGTCAGATATCGTTATGTAGGCGAAAGTGCTCTCAGAAAAGGAGAGCAGCATGCTTCGCATCAACCCTCAGCGCCTGAAGCACTGGCGCGAGAAGCGCAACATGAGCATGGCGGACCTGGCGGACAGGTCATCCGTGGACAAGAGCACGATCTTTCGGATCGAGAGCGGTCAGGCGAAGACAACCCGCGCTAATGTCGTCGGCAAGATTGCCAAGGCTCTCAATGTGCCAGAGAAGGAACTTACCTCCGAAGCAGAGCCGGTGGCCGAACAGCACCGCCGGAACACGCAGGACAAGTCGCAGGTCTCTTTCAGGCTGGAGAACCGCTTTCGTAACGCGTTCGCGTTCGTGTGCTGGCGGTACGATATCAACCAAACGACCATTCTGAAGCTCGCCCCTCTGCTGTTCGTGATGGTTGCGGAGGACAGCCTGCGCAAGCGAGTCGAAAGGCTCTCCATGATCCGCTCCGCACAGGGTAATAGCGAAGCGCTGCCGTGGATCTATCGCGACGCGGCTGAGCGTTTTGAGCAGGATGAAGAACGGTCCATCCGATCCAAGGACATCTTTGGCCTCCAATTGAACGACCCTAGCATCCAGCCGTTGGACTTCTTCAAGGACGTGGACTGGGTTGGTCAGTGCAACCCGTTCGAAGCCTACATCAAGGACTGGTTCGAGCGGACCGGTGAGGCGGGCGGGATCGATCACTGGGAGGAAGCGGGCCCCCATTTCTCTATCTGTTCGGAATTGGCGTTGGATTTCGCATGCGGCGACGAAGCTATGGCAATGGCGCTGCTGGACGGAACCGTCGGTCTCCACGAAGTTCCCCACGAACTGCTGGATGGCGAGATGGCCAAGCAGCGTCTGCAGTGGCTCCAGACGAGGGCCGCTGAGGCCAGGGCGCAACGGGAGGAACGGTCACGTGCATTCAGAGAAACGTGTGCCAATTTCCTCGCTAAAATTAAATTTGTTGACACAATGTCTCCCGAACAAGAGGAGAACCGCTAAATGTGGAACGAATGCCATTCCCCTGACCGCCAAGCATTGAAGTTGACGAGGCACGCTGCTGTCCGCACCCAGCAGCGCTCGATACCGCAGTTCATTCACGACGGGTTGCTCGGCTGGGGCGACCGCAGGGATGCGGGTTGCGGGGCTTCCTCCTACTCCTTCTCCAAACGCGGCTGGCGCAAGTTCGCTGAATACTTAGGGGTGCAGGCCAAATACTTTGAGCGCTACCGCAACGCCTACATCGTCGTTGCCGAGGATGGCACCATCATCACCGTTTGTTGGAAGCAATGAGTTCCGGATCGGCGGCGCTGGACATGAATTCCCCGGCACCTTGCAAATAGGTTCGGCGAGTAACGCAGACAGTTGCTCTAGTTCGGATGCAGCCGAGTAGATGAGCGTGCCGAGAGAAATACTTACTTATAACAATTTTTGTTACTTTGGTGTTTATGTCACGCCGTATCGTTTCCCCGCCCGTTGAAGCATTCTCCAAGCTGCGCCAGCCCCTCACGGCGGGAGAGCGGGCCGTGTTCGAAATGTTTGACCGCAATCTTCCCATCGAATGGGAGATCTACGTACAACCCCATATGAACGGGTTGCGCCCTGACTTCGTGCTGCTCAACCCGAAGGTCGGCATCGGCGTCTTCGAGGTGAAGGATTGGGATCTCGACGTCATGAGATACTCCGTCGAAGATGACGGTGGCGGAATACCGGTTCTTGTGGCGCAACGTGACGGGAAGCATTTCAGCATGCAACGGGAGAATCCTGTCATAAAAGTGCGGCTATATAAGCGGAGCATATACGAGCTGTATTGCCCTCGTCTTGAGACGAATAACGGCTTTGCAGCAATAACCGCAGGTGTTATTTTCCCTTACGCTGCGACTCAGAGGGTCAGGGATTTGATGAAGCATTTCCTTTCACATGAAGAGGTTGAGGAATACGCCAAATATCATCCCGTGAGCGGTATGGCAGAAGTCCGTTCTGCCAAGGTCAGGGCGGTCTTTCCTGAAGCGTTCCGTCCGGGCTCGCGCATCATGACCGAAGCGCTGGCGCAGGATTTGCGCGGCTGGCTCGTGGAACCGGATTTCGCGGCGACCCAGAGGGAACCGTTGATACTCGACCATAATCAAAAGAACCTTGTCATTACGTGGCCCACTTCCGGCTACAGGCGCATCAAGGGACCGGCCGGTTCCGGCAAGTCCCTCGTGCTGGCCGCGCGAGCCGCGCACCGCGCGAACCAGGGCAAGTCCGTCCTGATCGTCACTTTTAACATCACGCTTTGGCACTACCTGAAGGACCTGGTCGTCAGAGGACTGAAGAAGTCTAGCAATATCGAATTAATTCGCTTCGATCATTTTCACAATTTCTGTAAACGTGCCTGTTACGAAGCTGGATTCAATGGACGCTATGATTCTTTATTTGAAGATTATTTGAAGTTGAAGGACAAGAGGCAGAAAGATTATCTGTTCCGCGTCGCCATACCGCGTCTGGCTGAAGAGGCATTGGAATCCGGCAATGTAGAGCCGTTCGACACCATCATGGTCGATGAGGGCCAGGATCACGAGCCGAAATGGTGGAACATTATCCGCAAAGCGCTGAAAGAAGGGGGCGAGATGCTCCTCGTCGCCGACGCGACCCAGGACGTTTACGGCACGGGAAAGGCTTGGACTGAAGAGGCCATGCACGGTATGGGCTTCAGCAGAGGGCGCTGGGCACAACTGAAGACGAGCTATCGCCTCCCCCCCATCGCCAAGAACTACGCCAGGAACTTCGCTGAACGATTCCTGCCGCCCCTGACCGCGGATCTACCCGACGATGGGCAGACCGATCTTACCTTGGAGAACTGCAGTCTCCGGTGGGTGCAATGCCCCGAAGAGAAAGGAGCCGAAGTCTGCGTCAGTGAGCTCATGTTGCTCATGCGACAGACCGGAACGAAGGGTCTGGCGAACGCAGACATCACCTATCTTACGGACGATACGAAGGTGGGCGAGAAAGTGATTGCCCACCTGTCGGACAGGAACATCAGGGCGATCAGCACCTTCAACCAGTCGGTCATGGAGCGTCGCCGCGAGAAGATGGGCTTCTACATGGGGAGCGAGCGAATCAAGGCGACGACCCTGCACAGCTTTAAGGGATGGGAATCCCGTCTGCTCGTGGTCTACGTGAGCCAGTTCCGTACCGACGAGAGCAAGGCGCTCGTCTACGCCGCGCTGACACGGCTGAAGCGTAGTCCGGATGGAAGTTGGCTGACCGTGGTGTGCGCCACGCCGGAACTCGCCGCATTCGGCAGGACGTGGCCCGACTACCATGAGCGAGGACACGACGTGGTTCTGTTCCACGCCGTCGCGAAATGAGGGGAGGCGGGGGCGCCGCGATGGGTGGAATGGTGGGCTGCGGCTGTCGATTGACCGGATCGCCGCACGTGGCTGAGAACGAGGTGGATGGCGCCGCCGGGTCGCTGGTGCCGATCGACGTCGTAAGCTTCCGGTCCTCGCGCGAGGAAATCGAGGCCGCCCGCGGCTACTGCGACGCTTCGCGGACCGAAACACCCGAAGCAAATACACTCGCGACTGGTAGGACTTCGGCCGATGGTGCCGATGCACCTGCGTCATGTGATGAACGGTGCTTGGGCTCTTTGACGGCTTGGCGCTGCCGGGCGTGGAGCAGGCGATCACCAGTCCCCCCCCCCTGGCGCCCTCACTGCACTGGCACGGTGCCGTCGTTGCTTGCTTTCCTCTACACGTATGTCCGAGAATTGTGATTCTCGGACAGCCGTAGCATGTCCGGATTCCGGACGGAAGTTGGTTATCACGCCTGTTGATAAAGTAGCCGCCGATTGTGGCGAGCCTCCCACCCGGACCCGCAGGACATCCGAAAGCAACACACCATGTTTGCTTTCGTCTTTTGGTAAAACCGATTTTGAATCAGATGATTAGGCAAACGCCACTGACGCCCTTATGCGCATATCGCAACCACGCTGCCGCCGCACATCAGAGGATGCCTGCGCTCGACGAGCGTTGGTCCATTTTTTGGCCATTAGGCGGCAATATGGCTATAAAATGGGTCAAGATGGCCCTACCATGCCCACCTTGAGAAAGCGCGTTGCACTCCTGCCCGAAAGCGAGATGGCGATGAGCGTCTTTGGCCGCCGCCTCCGGGCGGCGCGCCTGCGCCGGAACTGGTCGCAAGCCGAGATGGCCCAGCGGTCCGGTGTGACCCGGAAGACGTACGCCGCGCTCGAGGCCGGGGACAGCGGCGTCAGCGTCGGCTGCCTGCTGAAGGCGCTGTCGATCCTGGGCTACGCCGACCGTCTGACCGGCATCCTGGATTCCGACCCCATCGGGGCGGACCTGGAACTCGAAACCGGGCGGCGGCGCAGTTCACGCACAAAGGATGTGGAGGACTTCTAGGCTCTGGCCACGCCTGGTTACCGCCGGGTGGCTACGACCTGGCGGGCCAGCGCGACGGCATGCGCGACATCGGCGGCATCCCGACGGCAGCTCTCCGTCGCGAGCATGGCGGCCGCCCTAGCAATCACCGCTGCCCGATCGGCAGGCGGAATCGGCGGATCGGCCGCGTCGACCGCCGCTGCAGCGGCGGCCTCGGCGGCAGCACGGCGGCTGAGCCTGTCGGCAACATCGGCGAGGGCATGCCGAACACCGTCGGCCAGCGGCCAGCCAGCATACTGCTGCGCCAACCGCTCGCAGGCAGCGGCATCGAGTTCCGGTGCGGCATCGGCCAGGGCCGCCACGAGCGCCGCCTCGCGCGCAGCTGGCACGATGGACTGGACGACCGCGGCATTGGCCTCGACGCCTTTCACCCAGGCCAGGGCGGCCCGCCGCCTGACGCGCGGGCAGAGATGGGCGGGCACCTCTTGCCAGACGTCGGCCCGCACGGTCGGCGGGCATGCCTGGGGGTCAATCTGGCGCTCGGCACGTTCGGGCGTCGGCCCGGTACGGCGGGCGCGCGCGATGACAACTGCCTCCCTGCGCTCCAAGGATGCCTCCGCGACCGCTGCCATCGTGTCCAGGACGGCGGCGGCGTCCGCCGGAAGGTCCGGCGGACGCGTGAACCACGTCATCGGCCGAGACCATTGCAGACCGTCCGACCAGCGGCATCCGGCCCGCAATGCCGTTGCGGTGTACCGCCTGGCCTCGGCGGTCTCCAAATCGGCCATCCTTGGCAGCCTTGGGGGCGCCGGGGCGGCAGTGAGACTCGGGGCGACCTTACTACGCGGGCGACCCTTCCCTTCTTCGCTACCCTTTTCTTCTTTCTGTATAGGGTCGGCCCGAGTCTCACCGGCCCCCTGCCCTCCCCCGGTCTCCATCTCGGCCTGCCGCACGGCCTCCCGCGCCGCTGTCATCGCGACCGCGCGTTGCTGGCGGTACCACGTCGCGCGGCTGACCCCCGCCGCCACCCACGGCCGCTCTGCTGCCGCTGCCCGTGCCGCCTGCGCCTCGGCGGCGGGCTTGGCGCCCTCGGCGCGGCGTCGCTGCTCTGACCGCAGCCGCTCTGACACCAATCGCCGCAAGCTGAGCGCCGCCGCTTCGGCGTCCGTGGGGGCCAGCAGGCGCCGCAGGGTCGCGAGGGACGGCGCGGCTGGCGTGTCGGCGAGCAGTTCGGTGACCGCCTCCGCCTGGGGCGCCGTCAACGCGTCGAGGCCGCCCCGGAACTGCACCAGGCGCCCCGTCTCGTCCAGGATGTCCCTGCGCGCAGCGTCGGCGCGGCGGGCGATTTCCTCGGCGGCCCGCGCCGAGATGCGATGACGCTTGGTCCTGGGGGAGATCGGCATGTCGAGGCTCTCTGCGGTGGCGCCGCCGCGCCACCCCGAGCGGAAGCGGGCGCTGCCGACCCTGGCCAGCCGATCACGGGAACGTCAAGCTTGCCAATTCACCCCAAGCAGTGCGGGAGCTAAGCCGGGGCCGCTTTGTGGTTAAGCGGCCCTCGGCCCTTCCTTAGGAACACCGCACGGCATGACGCCGGCGCTGTCTTTGCGACGCCTGTCCGACCGACTCTGGCCTCCGCTGCGCCGCAGCCTCTGGCCGCTTAACCACAAACCAACCCCCGAATCGGGGGCAGGAAGATCGACCTGAGGCACCTCCCCCCCCTGTGGAAAACTCGCTCTGCAGGGGACGCGGCCCATATCGTCATCCACAATGGATGCGCAACGTCCACTGTGGAGAAGCGGCCTCTTTTTGTGGTTAAGCGGCCGCGACTCCAGTTATCAACTGTGGTTAAGCGGCCTGTACAACTAGATAGAATCAACTATCTTTCTATGTAGCCGGGCCGCTTAACCACAACTTGACGTCGGGGATGTGGATCCGGCACCGTTGCGGGCATGAGCGCGAGTGACACATCGGAGGTGCCGCGACTGGTCCTGGAACAGGGGCGAGAAAAGGCCGTGGCCACGCTCAAGGCTCAGGGACGCCACAAGGAAGCCAAGCTCGTCCGGATCTCCGCCGATGTCCTCGCCGACGAACGCGGGCGGCTCGGTATTAGCTACAGCGGGTTCTGCCTCGCGTCGCTTCCCCACAAGGCTCTTCCCGAAGGTCAGGCATGGCGCCGCGACGGGCATCAGGTGACCCTGCTCGTGGAACCCGGCCGAATGGTCATCGATGGCGAAACCCGGGAATTCGGGGTTCCCTACGGCGCCCGGGCCCGGCTGATCGTCATTTTCCTGATGTCCGAAGCCATCAAGACCCGCAGCCGCGAGGTTCACCTGGGCGGCAATATGAACCGCTGGATGAAACGGATGGGGATGTCGATCGGCGGCGAGCAGGCGGCCGCCGTTCGCGATCAGGCCATGCGGCTCTCGGCGTGCAATTTGAAATTCTTCTGGAAGGCCGAGGAAGGCCGGGCAACCGCTTTCCAACGGGCAGCGATCATCAAGCGCGGCCTGTCTTTCCACAGGTCCGAGGACTCATGGCAAGACACTGTTGTCCTCGACGAGGACTTCTACGCCGCCCTACGCGAACATCCCGTTCCGCTTCTTGAGGAGGCTGTGAAAGCGCTTCGCGACCGGAGCATGGGACTGGATGTGTATGTCTGGCTTGCCTACCGCCTGCATGCTCTCTCAGGGCCAACTGACGTGTCGTGGCGGGCCCTATTTGACCAATTCGGCGCCGGGTTCGGGAAACTGAGCCATTGGAAGCCGCGGTTCATCGATTCCTTCAGCGCGGCAATGGCCGCTTACCCGGAAGCCAGGGTGGATGTGGCGGAAGATGGCCTGATCCTGAAGCCATCCAAACCGCCAGTATCCCCGAAGGTCCTGACGCTGCCGTCTCAGTTGCTTTAGAAAGAGCCTTCGCCAGCCGTTCAGTTCACAATACGTCCATACACGTATGCGCACATACGGTCATGCGCGTACGATGCGACCTTTCCCCTTCTTGAGGAACAGCAAATCCACGGCTTCCTCGAGAAGCGCCTGCACCGTTGTGTCCTCCTCCGCCGCAAGCATCCGCATTGCCTTGACGACGCCTGGCTCGAAGTGGCCTCCGAGGAACCGCCGTCCGTCACGCGACGGCCGCTTGGTCTTTTGCTTGGCAGCCTTTGGCAGGCGGGGAACCGCAGCAGTGGTGGCAAGCGGCGCTGAGGGTGCTGGAGACGAAGGCTGCGCCGGCGGCTCGGGTGCAGGCACAGCAGCGACCTCGCGAGCTTCGCGTTCAAGAACGGCCTGGAGCGAGTTTGGACGGGCGGCACTCATGCTGCAGCGGCTTTCTCTGGCTTCCGTGTGACCGTATGAGGCCATACGTGCATACACACAAACTCGTATAGCTGGCGCAACTCAGCAGCCGCCTTCCCTTCCGGCTCGTATTCCATGGCAGTCAGACCGGACTGCTGGGCGCGCGAATAGGCGATCCGGTTGTGAAGCCGGACCGGAGCGACTTCGGCACCAAGCTTCCTGACGGCCTCCTCGGTGTCCACGACCTCTCGTCCCTGCAGCGGGCACAGGGTCAGGACGACAGCATGGGGCACAGGCGGCTCAGTTGCCCGCTTGATGAGCTTGAGGGTCTCCGTCATCGCCATGACGTCCAGGACGCTCGGCTTCGTAGGCACCAGGATGTAGTCGGAGACCTCCGCCGCCTGGTAGGCGACATCCTTGGCAATTGGGGGCGCGTCGATGACCACGAGTTCGGTCCCGGCTTCCTTAGCAGCCGCCAGCATGTGCTTGAGGCGGACGGGTTGAACGGAAACCACGGCTGGCTCGTCGGCCTTCCGCGTGTCCTTCCAAAATGCGGCTGAGCCCTGGGGGTCGAGGTCAAAAACAGCGGCCTGCTTACCCTCCATCGAGGCCGCGACTGCCAGGGCAGTCGCAATCGAAGTCTTTGAAACTCCGCCCTTTTGCTGAACCACCGAGACGACCTTCATCCGCGCATACTCCCATCCGCGTCTTGATGTGTGCGTGTATCAGCACGTGGTTCTATGCGCCAATACAATGATACGTGTCAACGGGCATACACGTATGCTGCAACACGGATTTGCGCCTATGTTCATATACGACCATACACATATACGCGCGTGTCCGTATGACGGCTGAGAGGTCAGCTTCGAACCCGCGCATGTCCGCGTACAGGTATGTGGCCATCCAGGTAAGCGCGTATGCGCTCATGCGTGTATGGTCGTATGGATGAGCGCATCACCCCCAAGCCCACTTCGCGACCACCCGGCCAACCACGTGCACGTCGGACGGCGCCCACGACACGCTGCCCCATCCGAACTCCAGGCTAACGGACATCCCTCCCGCATCCCGGCCACTCACGCCACGTGACGGCGCGCCAATGCGCACGAGGTCGAACTCTCCGGACTCCTCGATCCAAATGACGGCCAGCCCCGGTGGGTAGAGACTGCGTTGCGTCAGGTCGACGATCAGCCGATCGCCGGCGGCCACGCCTTCAAGGCCGCCTTGGGCCCGCAGGACCACCGTCCGGTCGGCCTGCAGCCCCCTGGCTGCAAGGAGGTCAGCGGGAACGCTCCAAAGGGCCAACTGCGGGCGGTATTTCAGGAAGTCCCCTCCAGCGTCGTCTACCCGCCGCAGATCGACCTCTTGGATCTCGGCGGGCATCGAGCGGGCAGGGGCATCGGAGGGCACGTTTGCACCGTCGAGGTCGGCGGGCTGCACACCGAGCACGCGGGCCAGAGCCGCGATAGTTGATGGGTGCGGCTTTTGGCTCCTGCCGGTCATGAGGTTCCTGCAGGCATCAGGTGACAATTGCGCCGCCAGGCTCGCCGCGCGAGGGCTGAGACCCTTGAGCTTGAGGAGGCGGTCGAGGCGGGCGCCCAGGAGACCGCCGGCGGGCTGCAAAGCCATGGAAAGCTTGCCTTCTTATGCTGACTTACGCGGCATGCTTGATACCACACCAACGATTTCGCCGCCAGATTCCGGGCGGCCGTTGGCAGGGAGGTATCCATGCCCGCACGCAGCACGTCCGAGCGCGCCGACGAAATCGCGCACCAGCTCATCGCCGCCTTTCAGAGGCACTCCCCGGTTCCGCTCGACTTCACCAAGGGCAGCGTCTTCCGCACGGTCGCCCTTGGCATCGCCGACGTCCTGGCCGCGCGCGAGGTGGCAGCCGCTGGGCAGCAATCAGGGGCAGCGCCTGAGGCCGAGGTCTTCATCGGGATCGATGGCGAGAGGCATGTGGGACACCTGCTCAAAGAGCCTGCGGACATCACGCAAGCCCGCCTCGACCTCCTGCGCGCCGTGCTCGCGAAGGCCGCCAACGAGCCCGCTGGGCTGAACAGGGACAGGGAGTGGATCCGCGCCCTCCTGCGGGTATCCATCCCGGACACGGAGTTCCTTGCCGTCGGCGTCGCCGAGGACGGCACAATCAAGGTCATCGTTCGATTCGAGGTCGGCGGCACCATCGAAGCCTGGAACGGACGGGCCGCCTTCAGCTCCGGCGTCCGTAATGCCTTCAGCTACCGGACGCTCTCTTCGGCGAGGAGGGGCTGAGCCATGGACGCCACCCTCATCGTCGGCGACGAGGCCCATCCCGCCCAGGTCGCCCTCGCGACGGAGGGCGGCACCCGCCGTCCCTTCGGATGGCTCCCGTCGTCGTATTCCTGCACCTTCAAGCTGACCCCGGAGAGCCAAGCCGAGCTGGATCAGTTCTTCGACACCCTCGCTGACGCTCTCGTGCCGCCCGATCGTTGCCGTGTCGCCCGGCTTGTGGCCCGGGCCGCCCTCAAGGCACTGCACCGCCGCCACGACCAGCACGTGGCGGCCTTGAGCACCACCGCCGCCCTGGCCGCTCGCACTGCCGCGCACCGGGAGCGGATGGCCGCGAAGCAGCAGGACCGCGCCAACCCGGCGACGGTCGCCGAACGTGTGGCCGCCCTGAACACGACGGCTCGCGCCGTCCTGGCGGCCAAGCTGCAGGCCCGCCTGGGTCCGGCTGCGGCCGCCGTTGCCTTGGCGGAGATCCAGCGCCGGGAGGACGACGCGTCGTGGCAGGCAGCCCGGAAGCGCTTGGCGGACGCCAGGCGAAGCGCCAAGGCGTCCGCCGGCGGGTTGAACGGCAGCCGGGCGGTCGCACGGCGGCTGCGGCAGATCGCCGGCGGCCAGCTTGTCGTGATGGCGGCGGGGCAGGGGAGGGCCGCATGACGCAGCAAGTCCCGGCCACCGACCTCGGCGGCGGCGAAGCCTTCCTTGGCATCCTCAAGGAACTGGAGGACGGCCCGGCACCGGGCAGGCTCGACGCACTGGCCGACAAGCTGGCCATTGCGCTCGCAGGCGGCCCCGGTGTCCGCGCACGAGTGCGGATGGCGCTGGACGGTGCCGATGGCAGCTGGTCGGCGGCGTTCCGTCTCGCCGCCGACTGCGGGCTGGATGTGCGCGCCTCGAAGTCGCCGAGCCCGTTCCCGAACGGATGGTACATCGCAGGCACGAAGGACGGCCGTATCAGCGGACGAGGGAAGAACCACGCGCATGCCATCCTGGCTGTCGTCGCCCGGGCGTGCGCTGCGGGTGTTGGGAGGTCG
This sequence comes from Rhodovastum atsumiense, assembly GCF_937425535.1. NCBI lineage: Bacteria > Pseudomonadati > Pseudomonadota > Alphaproteobacteria > Acetobacterales > Acetobacteraceae > Rhodovastum > Rhodovastum atsumiense. Next base: position 35,473 of record NZ_OW485605.1, on the reverse strand, counting down.
GCATTGAGCGTCGAGGCGACGGAGGGGCGGGAAGGGCGGCCGCAGGTCGAGGGCGGCGAACTCGCGCGGCTGGCGGCCGAGAACGCCGAGCTGCGGGCCCGGCTCGCAAGCTTGCTGTCGGTGTTGCGCGAGCAATCTGCCGAGCCTGAGTCCGCGAATCGCAGGTCGGCGGAAGCCATTACCTGGGCAGACGCCGTGCGTGTCCGCGCGGATGCCATGCTGGCGAGCGCCGACAAGGCACTTGTGCGAGGGAGGGGACAGTGAGCGGCACGACCTTCTGGTATCTCGCGTCGCCATACAGTCGCTACCCGGGCGGCATCGAGGAAGCGTTCCGGCTGGCTCTCCGCGAGACCGGGCGCCTCGTCAGCGCCGGGGTGCCCGTCTTCTCCCCGATCGCCCACACGCACCCGGTCGCCGTCGAGTGCGGGCTGGACCCCTACTCGCACGACATCTGGATCCCGGTGGACGAACCGATAATGCGCGCCGCCTCCGGCCTGATCATGCTGCGAGCCGAGTCCTGGGAGCAGTCCTACGGCATGCGGCTCGAGTTGGAGGCGTTCACCGCCGCCGGGAAGCCGGTGGTGTGGATGGACGTCGGCACGGTGCCCGCCGAGCTGCGGAGGGCGCCATGACCTCCGGTGCACTCCCGCGCGGTCCGCTGCCAAGGCAAGGGAGGCCCTGATGCTCGAGGACGACCTCGAAACCAACGCGACGGCCAGCTCGCCCGTGCTGACCCTCGTCGAGGGGATGACCTCGCTCCGCCGCCAACTCGCCACCGCCGCAGCGATCGCTGACGAGCGCCGACGCGCCGCCCTTGCAGCCTGTTCGCCGCCGATAGAGCCGGGTCTGCCGCCCCGGAACGAACACGTCGCCGCCGTCGATGCCGAGCTGGCCCGGATACTGGCCAGCGTCGAGTTCGCGGACTTCCTTGAGATGACCGATGGCGGACTTTGACCGCTGGCGCGACGTGCCGCCCGGCTACCTGACGCGTACGCAGTGGCGCCGGGAAGGGCGCGATGTCCTGCTTGGCGAGCAGCCTGATCACCGCGTTGCCGTCCAGGGCGGGTTCAACGCCGCCCTGTGGCGCGAGGGCCAGACCCGCCCCTTTGGCGGCCGTGCTGCGGACATCGCGGCCGCCAGGCGCCAGGCCGACGAGCAAGCTCGCTGGGCCGCCTACGACGCGCGGGTGGCGACTGTGCTCGCGGCGCTGCCGACGCCCCGGTGCATGGGGGGAGACCGGGCGGCATGAAGTCGCCGACCTGCACCTGAGGCCACCCTGCCCGCCGCAGCGCGGGGCGGCTGACGGCCGAATAGTGCGGCCTGGGGAAGCGCCGGCGGCCGTCGTGGAGGAGGGTGGCCTGATCAGCAGGTGGGTCGCCGTCTTCGCTGAGGGGCAGACCGAGCGGCTGCCGGGTGGCCAGGGAGCGTGCGGAAACCAAGGGAATCCGGCACGCTGATGGACGCATCGTCGTCTTGACGGCGGATCGACCTGCGATCATAGTCCCCAGCATGGGACAGATTGGGACCTCCTTGCGAATAACGACCGCAGCCTGACCGGCTGTCGTCCCCCCTCACGCAAGGATTTCCAATGCTCACTGCCGACCTGGCAGGCGCAAACGCGCCTGCGCGCCCTGTCGCGCCCACCCCCGTTCGCCAGAAGCCGCCTCGCCCCGAAAAGGCGACCGTCGAAACGAGCTCGGTCATCTACAAGGCCCGCGGCATCGGCATCTGCGTCTGCATCAGCCCCTGCAGCGAAGAGGCCGTCACCATGTTCCGTGGCGGCGGCATCACCCTGGGCATCATCCCCATCACCGCCGGCTACATCTGGCTTTTGCGAACCGGCATCGGCTCGCTCGCCATCCCTTACTCCCCTTGCCGGGTGGCCTACGGCCTGCACACCCTGCCGTGGGCCAACCCGTACGTTTCGCCAACCGTCAGCATCTCCGTCATGGACGGCCGTGGCGTGATCCGGTCCGCGATGCGGATGCCGCTGTCGACGCAATTCGTCCGCGCCGTCGAGGCAGCCCATGCCCAGGCCGTCGAAGCGGGATCGGTTTCCCGTGCTCGCTGGGATGGCGAGGTTGCCGCATATCACCGCCGCTACCCGCGCGCCGAAACCGCTTTCGCCCACGCGGCGGCGGTCTGTTCCGCCGCGTAAGGCGGCCACACCGACGAGCGCCGGCACAGCCGGCGCTTCCCCCCATAAACCCACAGGCCGTCCTGCGAGGCGGCCCCCAGGAGACGATATGACCCCCGATGCAATCCTCGGCCAGCGCCTCGGCGCGCTGATCGCCCTCTATGCCTATGGCCTCGAGACGGCAGGCCTCGGCCTCCGCGTCCGCAGCCTGGTCGGAGAAACCTTGCAGTCCCCGGCGCGCGGGCTGCCCGCCATCGCCGCGGCGTGGCAGCGTTCCGGCGCACCGCGGCTTGAGCAGCGCAACCCGACGGTCCTCGCGCGCGTCGAACGCGAGATCGGCGAGATCGCGGGCGAGATCCCGGCTGGCGTGTCCATTCCCGCGTACGCCAGCGACGAGACGGCGGCTGCCCTCGTGATCACGCACGCCGCGGCTCACGCCGTGGCCCGCAAGGGCGGAAGCGTGACGGCCTGGCTGCGCGGCCGCGAACCGGGCGGGGAACAAGCGGTCTGATGCACAAAGGGCGCCGTCACTGACGGCGCCCGGACCGCCGAGATGCGCACGTGCGGCATGGCATTCATGCATTGCTGAAATAACAGAAGCGTCACGAACAGAATTTTCGGCGGTTTCTGGTCGCGTTGTCAACATTTCTGGCTGCTGGCTAGGTAGATTATGTAACAACGACAAAGAAGACGCCTCTAGTTACACTGGACGGCGATCCTGCGTGCCCCATCTTGTCCCCACCACGGGACAGGACTTGCCTCACATGCATCCCTGCTCATTCGCTCTGGCCTGCCTCGGAGAGGACGCCGTGCAGCCCACCCACCGCGAAGCGTACCCGGAAGAGCCTGCCCGCTGCGCTGTCTGCGGCGGCGATGCGCACGCTTATGGCCGGGCGTGGCGCCGTGAAAAGGCCATCTCGGAATCGTTCGGCCCCTCCGAGAGCCTTTCCGTCCAGCACAGCCGCGCGGTCTGCTGCGCCTGCGTGCACTTCGCAATCGGCAAGACCTTCCACGCGACCATCGTGCGGCGCGGCCTGCAGGTGAAGCTTTGGCCCCAGGCGTCGTGGCGTTCGTACTCCCACATCTTCTCGGAGAGCCTGGGGCACATCATCCCGCGCCGGGAGGACTGGCGGCGCGTCCTGACATCACCGCCCGGGGGCCGCTTCATGGCGGTGATGACCAACACCGGCATGAAGAACCTCGTCTACCGCGGCCTCATCGCTGAGGACGGCGATCTGTTCGCGATGCTCGTCGAGGACAGGGCCGTTTGGGTGAACCCTCGGCTGCTGGGCGACATCGTGCTCGCCTTCGAGGCGGCCCTCGCCGACGGCCTGCGCCGTGACGACCTGCTCAGCGGCGACTACTCGGCGGCATCCATCTTCAAGGTCGGCCGTGCGACGTGGCAGGTCCACGAAGAAGCCATCGGACAGTTTCGTAGGCAAAGCCTGCATCTCTTGCGCCTGGTCCACGCAATAGCAGCCAGCCCGGCGCGCTAGACCACCCAATCCACGACATCGGAGAGCCTTATGACACTCGGTTTCGACACCGAGCGGGCGGACGCGTCTGTTGCCGCTTTGCTCATCTACGTCGTCTACCGCTCGCGCGACGTCGCGCGGCTCAAGGTCAGCCTCGACATGTGGTCGCGCATCGAGCGGTTCGTGAAGGCCGCCGCGAAGCGCGCCGACAGCCTGCCCACGTTCATCGAGCGGCTGATGCCCCGCCTTGGGTGCGAGGTGCTCCGCCCGGTCCGGGAAGCCGGAGAGGAACAGGGGGCGACGCGCGACTTCGCATCGCTGACCTCCATCCTCGACGCCCCGCCCGCCGACCCGCATGCCGTGCTGCGCGTGCTGCACCGCGAGACGTCGCTGTGCGTCCTGCTCGTCCGGGAGCGCCTCGAGCGCGAGCGCGTCGCCCGTGAGGCCGCCAAGGCCGCCGGGAAGCAGGGCGTCATCGATGAGGGAGCTGAGTTCCAGCTGGAGCTCTTCGAGGCCGCCTGACCTCTCACCAGACATCCCATCCTTCAAGGAGACCACACGTGCCCAACAACGTCCTCAAGACCATCAAGCTGACCGGCCACTTCACCGCCCTGTCGCCCGTCTCGCACATCGGCGAGGTCGTCAGCACGACGGCCTACCTGGCGCAGGACATCATCGTGCAGCCGGACGGCAGCGTGGTGGAAGTGTTCTCCTACTCGGGTAACGGCTGGCGCGGCGGGCTGCGCGACATCATGGCGCGCCGCGTGTGCGCCGCCCTGGACTGCCGCCTGCCCGGCGATGCGTTCCACCTCCTGTTCAGCGGCGGCCGCCTGGACATGGCCGAGAAGCGAGTCGACCTGGAGGCGGCCCGTCGCATCCGGGCGACCGTGCCGATGTTGGCGCTCCTGGGCGGCGGCGTCGGCTCCGAGATCCTGCAAGGGCGGCTGCGGGTGACCAACAGCTACCCGCTGTGCCGCGAGGCCATCCCAGTCCTGCCGGAGGAGGACCACGCCGAGGCGTCCGTCATCCGTTACGGCAGCCTGACGTGGGAGAAGGAGTTCTCGCGCAAGGACGACGGCAAGCTGGGCTGGACCGCCGACTGGTTGGCGCGAGACGAGGCGCCCAGGAACACGAGGGTCGCCGACCAGATGCGGATGACCTCCGAGCTGCTGGCGCCCGGGGCGAAGCTGCGCACCGAAATCCACGGCGCCTATGTCAGCCGCGTGGAACTCGGCTGCCTCGTCGCCGCCCTGAACGATTTCGGCGCCAGCCCCTTCATCGGCGGCCAAAACAACAAGGGGCACGGGCTGGTCAGGCTCGCCTACGCGCTCGTCGCCGACGGCAAGCGGCATGAGGGCTTCGTGCGCGTGTGCCCGCACGACGGCGTTCGCCTGTCGCCGTTCGCCCGGGAGGTGATGGGCGAATACGAGGCGCACCTGGCGGCCAGCGTCGACGCGGTGAAGGAGGTGCTCGGGTGCGCAGCCTGACCTCTCTCGAGGTCACCCAGGGGGCGTTCCGCCCCCTGACGGTGACCGCCTACACGCCCGCGGGCTACGCCTCGGCCGACGCGTGGTCCCCCAGCATCGACGGCATGCTCGCCTGGGCGGCAATGCGGGAGCGCCTGGGCCCCGACTTCGGCACGAACCTAGACCTCGCGCCCGTCGAAGGGTTGCCCCTGCAGGTCGTCATGCACGGCGACCTGTGGTGGTACGCAGCCGGGATGCCGGAGCCGTCGGAGATCCTCGGCCAGCGCGACAAGTACTTCCATCGGCGGTTCAACAGCGTGGACGCCGAGCGCTGGTTCAACGGCCGGAAGGTCGAGACGGCGACGGGCCCGCACAAGAACCTCCGCAAGCCTCACTTCGTCAGCACGTGCGCCAGCGTGTCGTGGAAGTGCATCGGCGACCCGAGGGAGGTGGAGCGCTTGGTAACGCAGATGACGTCTGTCGGCTCTGGCCATTCGCGCGGACTGGGGCAGGTCAGCCGCTGGGAGATCAGGGATGGCTTCGCGGGCGAGATCGTACGCCCGGTTCCCATCGGCTACGCAGAGGAGCACGGCATCCGCGGGCGGCGGGCGATGCACGCTATCCGGCCGCCCAAGCACCTCGCGGCAAACAGCGTCATGTGCGTGGTGCCCGACCCGTTCGAGGCCCTCGCCGCAAGCGCGAGGGCGGCGGCATGAGCATCGCCGGCGGCTACTTCGTCACGCCGCATGCCGTCCGGCGGTTCCGGGAGCGCATCGCGCCGCTCCCGGAGCGCCATGCGCTGGCGGCCATCATCAAGTCCTTGGAGTCGCCTGACGTGCGCCTGAAGCCGCAGCGCGATGGGGTGACGGTGGTGGTCCGCACCAGGGCGCCCTTCCGCTTCCGGGCCTTCGTGGTGCCCTCGGAGCACCCGGGCGGCATGCCTGCCGTCGCCACCATCTTCGAGGGCTGACGATGCGCTACGTCCAGGACTTCAGCATGGAGGCCGCGCGCCTCCATGCCAGGCTGCCCGCCCACAAGCGGGCGGTCGAGCGCGCCGCCGGGCGCGTCCGCGAGGCGCTGGCGGCCGCACCGGGCACGTGGGCGGTCGGCTGCTCCGGGGGCAAGGACAGCACCGCCGCGCTCGCCGTCGCAGTCGAGGCGGGCTGGAGGGGCCCGGTGTTCCACTTCGCCTACCGGGGCGACTACGACCCGCAGCCGACGGCGAACGCGTGCGCGCTCGCCGTCCGCTGGGGGCTGCCGTTCGTCATGGTCGAGGTCGCCTCCGAGATGGAGGCCATCGACCGCGTGGGCGCTGACCGCTTCTTCGCGCCTGGCGCTGTCGGCCAGGAGGCCGTCACGGAGGCGGCTCGCTGGTGGGAGCGGACCTACAAGGCCGAGCTCACGGCGTTCCAGGAGCGCCAGGGGTGGACGGGCATCATCATGGGCATGCGCCGCGAGGAATCGATGGCGCGCGCGATCACCATCTCTCGCAAGGGCTGGCTCTACCGCGTCGCCAGCCGCCCCGGATGGACATGCTGCCCGCTGCACGACTGGAGCGGGCGCGATGTCTGGGCAGCAATCCTTGGCCGAGGGCTGCCCTACCTCGCGCGCTACGACGAAGCGGAGGACCGCGTCTGGGAACGCTCGGACGACGCCTGGTTCGCGCCGAATGTCTGGGCGCGCGGTATGGCCAGGCGCATCCAGCTCCGCGACCCGGAACTCTGGCACGCCCTCGTCGAGCGCTACCCCGGCCTTTCCCAGGAACTGTGACTTTCCCCCGGCGCACGCCGGGAAAGCGGACAGGCCGCCCTCGCAGCGCGGCCGCATGCCGAGAAAGGAAGATGCCAGTGGAAACCACCATCAACAGACTGCCCGGAGCTGTCGGCGATACCGTAATGGACGCGTCTGGCAGTTTCGGGCTGCGCTGCGCGACACCAGGAACGGTCTGCGCCGTCGGGCCGACCGGACGTTCCTCCAAGTGGAGCGTCAACAGAGACATCGCCGCCGACCTCATGGCGACCTGCATCGGCAGGCTCACCGATTCCGACGCGCGCATGTTCGACGAAGTCTGGGACGAGGAGGCCGAATTCTCGGTCTGCGGCATCATTGATGCCCTGGCCGGATACTCGCTCCCCCTGTTCGGCCTCGAGCATCCCTCGCCCTGCGAGGGGGCCCGGCCCGACTACCTGCTCCGGCTGCAGCCGTGCCGCGACGGGTTCGTGAGGCTCGCGGCGTTCTCAGGTGAGATGTCGGTAAACGGCACGACCCCCGAGACCGCCGTGACCATCGCATGCCGCTGGGATGCCAGCGATGTCCTGGAAAGCCTGGCGTCCGAGTTCGGCCGCCAGTCGGAACAGGTCGCCCGCGCCGCGCTGGCGCGGTGGGACTCCGAAACCGCGCCGCTGTCGTTCGCTGCGGACGCGTGACCCCATCCGGCTCGCCGCCGGCAACAGGGAATGGCCGCCCCCGCAGCGCGGCCGCCATCACCATCACCAAGGACACCAAACCATGACCACGACCATCATCCCACAGCTGCTGTCGACGACCGTCATGGACGCCTCTGGCCTGTTTGGCATCGAGCGGACGGGAACCGACATGCTGCGCGCCGTCGGCCCGCACGGACACATCTCCGAGTGGGCGGTCACCGATGCCGTCGCCGAGCAGCTCGTTCTGTGTGGGATGCCGGACGGGGACGAGATCGCCGCCATGCTCGAGGACGGAGAGTGCGACGAGGCCGCGAACGAGGCGTGGCAGTTCGTCAACGCGTGGGACCACATGGCCGAGGGCACGGTCCTCACGCACATCGCCGCCATCCTCTCCAATGTCGGCGCCAAGGTCCGGCTCCGCTGCGGCCTGGCCTGGGTGCAGCCGTCGCCGGACGGACTCATCTACCTCGCCACGGCGTTCGAGGAGCGGTCCTCCGTCGGCGTCCGTCCGGAGGCGGCCGCTTCCATCATGAGCTGGTGGGAGGGCGTGGACGCCGCCGCCGACCTGGCGTCCGAGTACGCCGAAGACCCGGCCGACATCGCCAGGGCCCTGCTGCGGCGCTGGGACATCAACGCCGCGGCGATGGCGGCGGCCGCCGAACGCACGGCGGCCTGACGCGAAGCGGGGCGGCCGTGGGACCGCCCCGCTTCCGGGTCGCCCTGCTCAGCCGCCGACTATTCCCAGGCTTTCGAGAACTCCCTGTCGGCGAACGCCGCCGCCAACCCGGTCGTCTGTCTGAGGCGCAGGACCTCGTCCGCGTCCATGCCGAGTTCCTTGCCGATCTTCTCCTGGTCCCAGCCGCGCCGATGGAGGTCGACAACGATGTCGGCCATCGTGTCGACGCTGTGCTTGCCGCGTGCCCGGTTGTGCCTGATCGTGGCGGCCATCCGATCCTCGCGCGACGTCCGGCCCGCGTTGATGACGGCGATCGGCAGCCGCCCTTTCACGCGCTTCCGGACGGCGCCGACCTCGCGGCCGACGCGGTTGCGGTGGAAGCCGTCCACGATTTCGTAGCGGCCGTCTTCCTCCGACATGGCGACGATTGGCTGTGTGTAGCCGTCCGCCTGGATAGAGAGCTGCAGGAGACGCATCTCGGGCGGGGCGACCGAGTTCGGGTTGTAGTCGTTGGCGTGAACGGCGTCCTGCCTGACCCAGATGACACAATCTACCGGCTCGCTCCGCATCGGCGAGTGTTCGTGCAGCGCCAGCCGGATCTCGTTGACCGCGTCCATGCGCGCGTCGTCCGGCAGGGCGTCCAGTTCGGCGAAGAGCGCCTTGGCCTGGGCGACGATGTCCTGTGTGCTCACGATGCCTTCCCCCTTATCTTGCCCGCCAACTTCCGCAGCGAGGCGGCCTGGCGGTCGTGTTCGGCAGCCTCGGCCTCGAGGAGCGCCGGGAGCGCCGCAGCCACCCAGGCAGGAACCGGGCGGTCGCCGGCGACCCACATCCGCACCAGCCTGTCGGAGAGTTCCTTCTTGGCGCCCGACGGATGCAGCGGCCCCAGGGCGCGCGCCATCGGCCGCTGCCAGTCCGCCCCGAAGGCCGCCTCTCCGGCGGTCCTGAGGAGGTCCAGCGACATGTCAGGCCGCCTTGGCCGTTGGGGCTGCGGTCAGGTCGCGCTCCATGTAGGACCACGAGCCGCGCTGCTGGTACGTGGCGAACCCGCGGGCTTCGAGGGCGCGCGCCAGGACGCGGGTGCAGACGCGCAGGTGCGTGACCTCCGCCGACCGCGCCAGCGCGATGCGGCGGTCGAACAGCTCCTTCCAGATCCCCTGCCAGCGGTGCGATGGCTTCACGTAGCCGAAGTCCAGCCACGCCGGGTCGCCCGACTTCCTGGGCGCGACGAACGCGCCGCAGCCGACGACCTCGTCGCCGTCAAGGGCGAACACCCAGGTGTAGCGCTCGTTGTTGACGATCTGGCTGCCGATCTCCTTCACGGCCGCCGCATCGGTCGCGAGCGGGCCCAGCTTCACCCAGAAGGCGGCGCCGTCGGCCTGGGTCAGCGTCACGTAGGTGAGGGCGGTCTCGGTGTGCTTCGTCATCTTCCCCTCCGTGCCGACCTCGCGTCGGCTTGTGTTCCTAATATATAGGAACTATTGCGCATAAGGCAAGCGTCATGCGCACGCCGAATGCGAGAAAGTTGTTGACGCTGCCTCGGAGGAAGCCCCGCTGGCCATGATGCCCCACTCCTCGCGGCGCCTGGCCATGATGCGCTGGTAGCGCTCGTAGCTCTGGGTCTTCGTTGGCGAGAATCCAATGGTCTTGCACCAATAATCGTTGCGCATGAGGCACTTGCAGACGCGGCGCCAGGAGGCGACGTCCTTGACCCCCGTGTCGCCGTCCTTGCTGTCGGGGATATTGAGGTCGGGGTAGCCGTGCTGCTGGTAGTAGCGCAGCCACGTGGCGATCTTGCTCCGGTAGTGCTCCGCCGTGGCATGCGGCATCGTGTCGAGCAGGAACTCGGCGTACGCCTTCCAGGTCGGCATGTTGGGCGGGAGGCGGACCTTGCCGACCCCGGCGACGTTCCCGCGCTCGCGGCTGTAGAGCGCCCCGGTGTTGGCGCCAGCCACACGGTTGACCACCTTCTGCCAGGTCTCCGGCTCGACGATGTGGTAGAGCCAGAGGCCCTTCCTCTGTTCGTCGCCATACGGCTCGCAGATGCGCATCTGCGAAAGCTTGAGGCCCGCCTTGTGCATCATGTCGTAGAGCGGGTTGTAGGCCAGCCCGAACTTGCCCAGGTAGGTGAACAGATCCTCGGTGCGCCAGTCGTAGATCGGCGAGCAGTTGTAGATCGGCGCGTCCGCCGTCCCCAGGTTCAGCTTCACCGTCCAGGACCGACCTTCCAGGCGCTCGTGACCGATGCGGACGACCTCGCCCGTGTCGGGGTCGATGCGGTCCCGGCCGCCGCGGTCGACGACGTCCATGTAGCGCGTGCTCGCCTCGTCGCCCCTGATGCCCAGGAGGCAAGCGGTCGGCTTGCCGCCGGAATACCAGACGGCGAAATCGCGCACGAACTCCTCGAACGTGTCGTGCGGCTTGAAGAAAGGCAACCGGTCGGCCGGGAACGCTTCGGGCGGCATCTCGCGAACCCAAATGTCGCGCTTGGCCGGATCCCACGGCGCCCATTCCGGCTCGATCTGGCTGCACGCATTAGTGGTCCGCAGCGGGAGGCAGATCCAGTGCGGCTCGATACAATCCGCGTACTCGGCCAGCATGTGCCGGACGTGCGCGATCGTCATCTCCATTTGGGCTTCCCAGTCGATGAAGAGCAGCCCGATCCGGCGGCCGCGCCTGCGGGCCTCGGCGCAGGCCAGGTGCATCAGGACCGTACTGTCCTTGCCGCCGGAGAAGCTCACGTAGAGCCGTTCCGGGAAGCGGTCGAACGTCCAGGCGATGCGCTCCTTGGCGGCGGTCAGGACGTCGATGTCGAGGTAACGCTTGCCCATCAGACCCGCCCTCCCTCGGCATTCCGGGCGGCCGCCAGCTCGGCCTGCAGGCCGACAACCGCCAGGGCGATCTTGCGCGGCACGGGCAGCTGCCCGGTCTCCCAACGGCCGATGCTCGACTTGCCGACCCCGAGGCGCCGGGCCCACTCGCGCACGGGCAGCCCGGACCGGATCCGCGCTTCCCTCAGGCCCTGGCCGTCCATCTCCCCCGTCGCCATCCGCTCCTCCTCACGCTGTCCCCACAGCGGGGACACACTGAGGTTGGGGCCGGCCAAGGCGCAGATCAAGCCGGCCGGCGAGAAAAAAGTGATCTAAATCAATATGTTGACAAGGATTCGATGCGATGGCGGCCTTCATGTGAAGGGGACGGCCTGGGGGCGCACGGCGCCGCCGGGAAGCCCTGGCGAGCTTGCCGTGTACGGGCAGATTGGGCTGCAATAGCAACGACAGTGCCGGGCGCGCGGCGCCCCTGTGATCGGGAGGCCGTATTGACCGCGGATGTCGCGCCCAATGTGCTTGACGCAATCTGGGCGGCTCTCAAGGCTCCCTCGGAGCGGTCGTTTGCCGGCGCCGAGGGGACAAGGATCGCCCATCTTCTCCGGGACCGCTGGATCGACAGGGTATGCGTCTCCGACCTCATCGAGGACCACGACCAGAGGCTGCGCGACGTGGACCTCGGAGAGCTTGCGCGGATTGCAGGCGTGCCGTTCCGCATGGCCTACCGCCTGACCGGGCGGAAGACGCAACGGTACTTCAGCGGGAGCGAGGCCATGGCGCCGGCGGATGCGGCGGCGTTCATGATCTGGCTGGAACGCCTGGGCTTCGCGGTCGACCCGTCGGCGATGGTGGCGGCCGTCCTTCCAACCCTGAAAGGGCTTGAGCGGGCGACCGACGGGGAGGTGGACGTCCTGAACTTTGCCCACAGCCGGCACCGGATGTTCCCCCTCACCTTGGAACGGGCTGGCGCCGTTCATTCGAGAGGGAAGACCGAGGCCCTGAAGACGCCAGCGCACTACCGCGCCGAGGCGGCCTTCGGGGCGGACGGCGTGCTGCTCCGCCTGACGGTCCACGCGCCGCGCTACCGCCTCCGCCCGGAGCCGGAGCTGACACGCTGCGACGAGTGCGGCATGAGCTACATGAAGGGCGACCCGGACGACGGGGTCATCCATCGCGCCCACCACAAGAAGACGATGCGGATTCTCCAGCCGTCCCCGGACACCCGCGCGGCCGCGGCGCTTGCCAAGGGATGGACGGGGGAAGTGGGAAGCAAGTCGCCCAGGTGGATGCAGGACGCCATGTATCGGCGCGCGGTCGCCTTCAAACGGGAGATGGGGTACGACTTCCCGCAGTGGGATCCCAAAGGGGAGCGGGAACCCACAGTCCGAGGGCACCTGTTCGTCGATCCGGACGGCACGATCCAGGGGGCCTGCTGTTTCAGGTGGCGAGAACGGAATCAGGCCGGGTGGTGGCTTGACTGGATCTGGCTGGCCAAAGGTGCCCGGCGCCGCGGCATCCTGACCCGCCACTGGGCAGGGTTCCGGGCCGCTTACGGTGCCTTTCGCATCGAGCCGCCGCTGTCCGAGGCGATGCAGGCATTCGCGGCGAAGGCGGGGGTGCCATTCGCGCAGGTGCCGCTGTGAATGGCCATCCCGTAGCGCTGGCCGTCAGCCTTCATGGCGCCATGAAGGCTGACGAGATGGTGGGGCACGTATATTGTGGCAACCCATCCGATGCCATGGCACAAGGGTTGCCTTGCCTGCCCCGAGAGCGAACAAGAAATGCGTTTTCTAATTCTGCGCGTGCTTACCCATAGCGAACTGGGAATGTTTCACGAGTATCGGCGGCAGGGAAAAGAAGGCTCCAAGCAGCGCGCTGTGAATTTCGATTGGGATGTTGTTGACCGCGTCTTTCCGGCGGCCAAGGACACCGAGAAAATTGATATCGAAATGCGGTATCAGACTGATACCGGTGTGGCTGAAAGGCCACACTGGTTGAAACGCCAAGAGAAGAACTGGCGACTGGAAGGGAACTGCCCGAGGGACAAGTGCTACGCCTTCGTCGACCCGGGGTGTCTGTTCGCGATGGAGGTCGACGCGAGTACATCCCCAGCCACTGGGGCATGGGCGGTGTTCCCCGAGGATGACGAGGTGGCCCGCTCCATACTCGCCCACGGCGACAGCAGCAGGTTGGCGAGTTCGGCGATGATCGCCCTGCACGGCGATGAGGGCGAGCACGCCTGGCGGACGCTGGCCAAGGCCCGTCCTGACCTGTTCTTGCTCGGGAAGGGCGTCATCGAAAGCGGCGGCGCCACAACCGCCAACGGCAGCGGCAAGGGAATGGAACTGGCTCCCAACCCCAAGAGGCTCGTGAGGATTCTGGCCGCCGTTGGCCACACGATGCACAGCGCCGTCGCCGACCTTGTGGACAACTCGATCAACGCGAAGGCCACGGAGATTGCGATCACCTTCGGGCCTCCGAACGGTGGCCACGGCCGATGGATGAGCATCGCCGACAACGGGGAGGGAATGGATGCGCCCGGGCTTGCGGAAGCCATGCGCATCGGCAGCGACGCCAGCTACGAGGCGAACAGCCTGGGCAAGTACGGGTACGGCCTGAAAGGCGCCTCATGGTCCCAGACAGATGTCTTCACGGTCGTGACCAGGAAGGCCGGGGGCCCGCTGGCATGGATGACCTGGGATGCCAACGAGATGGACGACTGGATCCCGAGCACGGATCCGCTGGAAACCTGGGAACAGGACGCGACGGCCATACCGGACCACGGGACGGTCGTGCTCTGGAAGAGCATGCGCCCGCCGCAGACTATGCCGACGATTAAGGGCCTCGACCCGCATTCCGCGGAGGTCATGGAGCTCGAACGTCACCTGGCTCTGGTGTTCCACCGCTTCCTGGAGGGGACAGCGGCCGGGCGGCGCCCCGTCACGATCACGATCAACGGCCGCAAGGTGGAGCCGAACAACCCGGTCGGCCATCCGCTGGCCTCGCCATACGACATGAAGTCGATCCGGGTCCCTACCGGCACCGGGGACGGCCGGGTGCAGATCCAGGCATTCCTGCTACCGTCGGAAGACGAAATCAAAGCCCACCATGCCGCCCAGGGGCAGGAGGCGGTCGACAGGGCCATCGACCTGATCGGCCTGCACGGCAAAAGAAACGAGACGCAGGGCCTGTTCATCTACCGCAACGACCGCCTCATCAAATGGGGCGGCTGGCACCAGATGTGGTCCACCAACGACGAGAAGACCAAGCTCGCCCGCGTCGTCGTCAACTACGACACCGTCCTGGACGACTCCTTCAAAATCAACATCAGCAAACAACTGGTCCAACTGCCGAGCCAGTTGCAGGCGGAGATCAAGCTGATCGCTGAGGTTGCCCGCAAGGACAGCCAGAAGAAGTACCGCAAATCCGCTTCGGGTTCGCCCGCTGGCGGCTCCGGCAGCGCACACGCGGGGAACGGACACGGGGCGCCTGTGCCGAGGACTACGCCGCCCGTTCCCGGCCAGGCTCCAGGCTCCGGCGCGACAGGGGCGGCGCCAGCTGGCGGGGAGCCGCCGCCGCGCATCGCGGTGAGGCCCGTGGCCACCAGGAAGTTCCTGTGGAAGGTGAGCACGGGGCTGGCGGGCGGCCGCGACGTGCAGGTGAGCGACGCCGCGCCAAGCCTGGCTGCCCTGGCCAAGCGGATCGCCGGCGATCCGGACGCGCTGGCCGATCTCGCCGACTTCCTCGACAGCCTCGACAGGATCGGCGTCCAGCAATCCCTGCTCGGCAGGACCGGAGACTGATGGCGACGGTGCGGGTCGTCGGGACCGAGCCCCTCCTGCCGCACTGGACGGACAGGATGGGGCCGGAATCCTGGCCCCATTGGGGCCGCCTGCAGGCGACGCTCCGCGCCAACCCGCGCTGGAAGCCTCACCAGATTGAATCGGTGACCTCGGAATCCCTTCGGGTCCTGCGGCATCTTCGCGACCCCCTGCGCCCGGCCCCGTTCCAGGGGCGAGGGCTGGTGGTCGGCTACGTGCAGAGCGGCAAGACAGCCAACTACACCGCCGTTGCCGCCCGCGCCGTGGACGCTGGCTACCGCATCGTCATCGTCCTCTCGGGCATCCACGACTCGCTCAGGACCCAGACGCAGCTCCGCCTCGAGCGGGAACTGGTCGGCAGCCAGGCTGGCATTGGCGGCACGGACGGTCCGGGGCGGGAGTGGGGGCTGCTCACGACCGCGACGGAGGACTTCAGGGAATGCGATCCCGGCGTCCTGCAGTCCGACGCGGCGTTCCTGGTCGTGGCGAAGAAGAACGTGAGCGTCCTGGCCAGGCTGGACCGCTGGCTTGAAGCCGCCCAGCCCTTCCTCAGCGACAGGGCGGTCCTGTTGATCGACGACGAGGCCGACCAGGCGTCCATCAACACCCGGGGCAACCGGGCGTCTGATCCGGCGGTCTGCGAGGACGAGGAGGACGACGGCCCGCCGCCCTCCCGAACGAACGAGCTCATCCGCTCCATCCTCGGGCGGATCCCCAAGGCGTCCTACGTCGCCTATACGGCCACCCCCTTCGCCAACCTTCTCGTCAATCCGGCCGCCGCGGACCGGGAGGTGGGGGACGATCTGTTCCCCAGGGATTTCGTGGTCCAGTTGCCGCGGCCGGATGGCTACACGGGAACCGAGGAGCTCTTCGGCGCCTCCGCCCAGGGACGGGATGTCCTGCGCCCCGTTCCTGACGACGACGTGCGGGCCCTGCGCCCGGCGCGGCGGCGGAAGTCCGCCGAGGTCGTGCTGCAGGCGGAGCAGGGCGCGCTCCCAGGGTCGCTGCGCGAGGCCATCCTCGCGTTCTGCGTCGCCGGCGGCGTGCGTTCGCTTCGGCCGTCCCTGGACGGCCAGCCGCACACGATGCTGGTGCACGTCAGCCAGCGGATCGAGGACCAGGAGCGCATTGCGGACGCCATCCGCGAGCAGGTTGAGCTGTGGCGCGAGGCGGACCGGCAGGGGCAGAGGCTGGAGCCGCTATTCCAGGAGGCTTGGGAAGCCTTCCGGGCAAGCGTGGACGCCCCTGCGGACGATGCGGCGGTCGTGCGCGCCTCCATCGCCGTCATGCGGCGGCTGGTGATCCTGGTGCTCAACAGCGTGACCGGAGAGGATCTGGAGTACGAGGAAAAGCCCGGCAGGCACATCGTCGCCGTCGGCGGCAACCGGCTCTCCAGGGGGCTGACCCTTGAGGGGCTGACGGTCAGTTACTTCCTGCGCACGACGGCTATGTGCGACACCCTGCTGCAGATGGCCCGTTGGTACGGCTACCGCAGCGGCTACGAAGACCTGATCCGGATCTGGACGACTGACGGGATTGCGCGCTGGTTCTCCGAGCTCGCCCTGGTCGAGCAGTCGATGCGGGATTCCATCGTCGCCCTGGGGCGGGCGGGCCGCCGACCGGACCAGATGGCGATCAGGCTCCGCGGCCACAGCAGCCTCCTGCTCACCGCCCGCAACAAGTCGTCCATGGCCGTCGCCCGACAGGACTCCTGGTCAGGGGAGCACCCCCAGACGGTTCTGCTGCCTCTGTCCGACCCGGGCAGGCTCCAGGCCAACCGGGCGCTGGCTGACGGCTTCCTGGCCAGCCTTCCGGCTGCGCTGCCATGTCACGGCGGCCTCTTGTTGCGCGACGTCGCCCCGGAGGCCGTCTGCGACTTCCTGAGGGCCTACTGGGTGCACGAAGAGGTTGTGGCCTTCCGGAGCGACCTGCTGGCCGACTGGATCGCGGAGCGCGCCGCCGCCGGGGAGCTCACCGACTGGTCGGTCTTCGTCGCTTCCCCCGGCGAGGCGCCCAGGCAGGCGTCCATCGGCGGCCTGCGCGTCGGGCTCGCCCGCCGCTCGCGCGTCAGCAGCGAAAGCATCGGCATCCTGACGGACCCGCGGCACGAGGGCGTCGACCTACCGGACGGGCCGGACGCCTACAGGCGGGCGGGAGGTTCCTACGACGCCGACGCGATGCGCGGGGCGCGGCCGCCGACCCAGGGCCTGCTGATCGTCTATCCCCTTGATCCGGAACCCCTGGGGGTCACGAGCACGGACGCCGTCATCGCCCTCGCGCTGAGCCTGCCCAACACCTCCGATTCCGCGACGAAGTGGATCGTCAACTCCGGCGTGTCCGATGGCTGAGGGCCCCACTCCCGAGCAATGGGCCGGGCTGAGGGCCGCGAGGCCCGTCGCCGAGGACGCCCTTGCGACCATGCCGGTCACCGCCGGCGGCAAGGACACGCCGGTACTGATGGCCATGGACAGCGCGGGCCACCTGCACCTCCTCGTCCCCGTCCAGCGTGGCCCGGCAGGCCCCAAGCCGCCGGACCTCACCGGCCTCAGGGTGCGCCATCGCCACCTCGAGAGCCTCGGTCAGGTGCTGGACCTCACCGCCACCCCCGCGCACGAGCGGGTCTTCACCCCCGTTTGCCGAGAGGTTGTGGACGCCGTGCTGGTCCAGCGGCGAGATCCATGGGCGGCGGTTGGCGCCATCGTCCGGGCGTGGCAGTCGGCATGGAAGCCAGCCCGCCCGGAGATGGACAAGACCACCCAGGTCGGCCTCTTTGGCGAACTGTTAGTCCTCCAGCGCCTGATGATCCCCTGCCTGGGTCCGGCCGCCGTCGGCCAGTGGAGCGGTCCGGAGTTCGAGCGACATGACTTCGTCGGCGAGCGGCTGCACGTGGAGGTCAAGACGACGCGCAAGAGCCGCCATGAGCATGAGATTTCCCGCCTGGACCAGCTACGGGCCCCGGAGGGCTGCCAGCTGCTGGTGGTCTCCGTCCAGGTGGAGGAGTCCGTCGGCGGGAATGAAACGCTGGCCACTGCTATCGATGCGGTCACCGACCAGCTGCGGGGCGACGCGGCGGCGTTGGACGCGTTCATGGCCAAGCTGGTGAACGTCGGCTGGTCGGACGAGATGGTCAGGTCCGGCGAGCTCGTGCGGTTCTTTCTCCGCGATGCCTCCATCTTCGCGGTCGACGACGAATTCCCACGCCTTCCGGACGACTTCGTGCCGCCTTCCGGCGTGGTGGCCGTGAAGTACACGATCGACCTCGCCAACCTGCCTTCCCTGGGCATGGATGAGGCGACGGAGATCATCAGGGAGACGAATCTTCATACGGCAACCTGACGCAGGCCCGGGGCGCACACGCATCATGGGGCCGTGTCAGGTGTGTCGTCGTCCTCCTCGGGCCCGTCGTCACCCTCCTCCTCGTCTTCTTCCTCGCCTTCCTCATCTTCGGCTGGCTCAGAAGCCGAAGCCAGCTCGGCAATGTCGAGACGGATTGGATCCGACCAGACGATGTCGCTGTCCGCAGGGCGGATGCCGATTGTCGTCGCCCGGGTGGCCTTTGGATAGGCAGGGCAGTACGCAGCAGAGATGGCTTTGGCCAGCGGCCGGATGTCTCCCGAAATGCGCAGCCAAGCGCCGATCTCGCTGACCTCGGACACCCGATAAATGAAATACGGCACCGTGCTGGTGGCCGCATGCTCCACTTCGCTCATGGACATGAACATCTCAAGCGTCCATGCGCCCGATGTCGACTTCACGTCCAGGACGGCTTCGAGTGCGACGGTGGCGTCAAATATCTCGAAATCGTAAGGGTGATTCGCGCTGTCGGGCCACATTCGGCGATGCCGACGTGGGGCGCCAGCGGGCGTCTGCTCTTGTAAATACCAGTCAACCATTTCCTCGCCCACACGCCCGGTGGCGGCCGCGCGCTCGAGCGATGCAGCGAGTTCCTCGGCGGTCATGTGCCGCCCGCCGCGGCGCGCTCTGACCTTTTCGGCAGCGCCGGGGTCGCCGAAGGCAGCCTGCTCCATCTCGTAGGCGACCACGGTATCCGTCGCCATCGAACGGAGCGGATGATCTTCCCCAAGCCCGAGCGTGTCCGCCAGCGCCTGCATCTCGACCGGGTCGAGGCGGACCATGGACTTCACCCTCTTCTTGACCATGGGAAGCAGCTTGGCGCGGAGGGCGGAATCAGCGGGGTTATTGCCCAGCAGGAGCACAGAGGCGGCCGTTGGAAACTCAATGCCACTGAACGCCATGATGGCGAGATCACCATCCTTGAGGGCGGGGTAGAAGCGCCCTGGCTCGTTCTCTGGCTCGTCGATGAACTGCCCATCCAGTCGCCAGTTCTTCCGCTGCAGCACTATCCGCCTGGCGACCTTGAAGCCATTCTTGCCGCCAGGACCGTAAATGGTAACCAGAGTCGGTATGTGCCCGGCTTCGCGGGCTTTTACCTTCTCGGCCTTGACAATCTCCTGTCCGGCTTCCCCAAGTGCCTTGGCAGCTTGCTGGGCAGCTACGGCCGTCCGGTATGCGGCTTCCCGGGGCACCATCGCCGGATAAGCCGCCTTGATGAGCTTGGCGCCGAGCGTGATGCCCTTCTGGCGACCTCGCAGCTTCTCACCCTTGTAGATGGCGCGAAACCACCCAAGGTCTGACTTGAGGGTAAGAAGTTTGAGGAACAGAACGTCGGCCATCGGCGAATCCTTGCTGAAGGACCCGCCGGTTGGATCACGCCCGGCCTCGCATTGGAAGGCCACTGGACGGGCCTTCCGCTCGAACGGGACTCAGCTGTCAGCTGCCCGCCAACCTCTTCGCTGCCGATTCCAAAGAGGAGCGCATGATCTTGGCAATGGCAGCCGCCATCAGCGGCGGAACCGCGTTGCCGATCTGCCGGAATGCCGGGTTCATGGTACCGCAGAACCGGAAGGCGTCCGGGAAGCCCTGCAAGCGGGCCGCCTCGCGCACGGAGATCGTCCTGGCTTGCCCGCCGTCCCAATGGATATGGCTGTAGGTGTCCTTGCCGAGATGGGCCATCAACGTTCTGACTGGGTAGTCTGGCCGCAATTTCCACCAACGGTTGGGGAACTTACTGACGTCGTAAGGGGGGACGATCCCTTTGTAGTGTTCCTGGTATGCCTTGGTGCCCTCCCGGATGCCTAGGCGCACCGCTTCACGTCGGGCGATTCTGACGGCGGTCGCGTGTGCCTCCGGATACTCGGCACCCTGCCGCATCTCTTTGAAAACCAAGTGGTCGCGTGGAAGATAGCGGATGGCGTGGTCGATCACGCCGCCGTCCGTCTCGAAGCCCTTCCAGTTCCGCATCTTTGACGCATAATCGCTGGGCTCGACGTCTTCCCGGTAGGGGACCCAGGTGGCCCGGCTGAACCGGCGTGCGCCGCGCTTCACAGACGTGCCAAGGATTGGCGGCAGGTCGCCGATCGCCTCTTCGGCGGTCACAGGAAACGGCAGGCTTTCGTCACCCAGGTCGGCCTGGACGTATCCGGCGCCGCCGAGAATGTCGACATAGCGCAGCGCTACTGCCCGGGTACCAGCATAGCCAGGCGGCAATTCCATGTGGTGGGTAGCCTTGGGAAACCGTGGCTTGACCTTGAGTTCCTTGCGGTAGGCGACAAGGAAAACGCGGTCGCGCATCTGTGGGCAGCCATGAAATGCGCTGTTGATTAGCGAGTAACGGGCATCATATCCAAGCACATCAAGTGCTTCGACCATCTCTTCGATGATATTGTGCCCACCAAAATTCAGAATGTCGGGCACATTTTCCATCAGTATGGCAAGTGGGCGCAGGGCTTTCACATACGCCAAATAGCGCAGAAACAGGTTGCCGCGCGGGTCCACCTTGAATGCCTGTGGGTGTTCGGCGACCTCTCTAAGCTTGGCGCGCCCGACCCGCGCGTAAGCCTGGCATGGCGGCCCGCCGACCAGGACGTCTATCGCGCTGTCCACCGAGCCCAGCCCGAGCTCCTCGACCAGTTCCTCAGGCTCGACCTTCGTCATGTCGCGGGGCTTCGCGTGCAGCTTCAGCTGCTCAGGATCGCCCCCGTGGAAGTTGGTGGCATGGGTGCAGGCCGCGAGCTCGTCCAGCTCAAGGGCGCCGTCGATCTGGAAGCCTGCCCTCTGGAAGCCCAGGGAAATCCCGCCAGCTCCGGAGAACATGTCCAACACCCGCGGCTTTTCCCCACGGGCCAGCCGCGCCAGCTTCGCTTGCGCGGCGGTATCGATCTCCGGTTTCGTCAAGGCATCCATTCGTAGGCTCCTGGGCCGCCGAGTCGCGGCGTGGCGGATGGTACCAGGTCCTGTAAGGCTTGCCAGGAGCCTACTTTCAGGGCTCCGATTCCCTGCGTGCAATCCCTGGTGGACCAAGAAAATCTGCCAGTTTTTGGGCCAGCGCCCCCCGGTCTGAACGCACTTGGCACTCCCAGACAACAAAAACCCGCCAGCCAGCCGACTCCAGGGCTGCCTGATTGGCCAAGTCACGCTCGACGTTCCTGGCAAGCTTGGCCGCCCACCAGTCGGCCCTGGTCTTCGGCAGCACGGAGTTTTTGCAGCCCGGGTTGGGACAGCGGTGGAAAAAACACCCCCTTACATCCACCACTGCATGGCGCCCCGGCAGCACAATGTCGGGCCGCCCTGGAAGGTCCTGGCGCTGCAGCCGGAAGCGGTAACCCATCGCATGCAGCATCTGGCGGACCGCCATCTCGGGCTTGGTGTCCCTGCCCCGGACGGCCGCCATGTTGCGGCGGCGCGCCTCGGGGACATCCGAGAAGTCCGGACGGGGCAGCTGGCGAGGGGCGGCCGGCGGTGGCATGGTGCGGCCATGGGTAGCACAGGCATCGTCCGCGAGCACCGCTGGGCCGTCATCACCGCCGACGGCCGCCACGCTTGGCTCGGCCGTCATTCGGACCCGACAGACGCCGAGCTGGCCGAAGTCGCACGCCAGCTTGAGGCGGCCGGAGACGTTGCTTGGCTTGCGGTGACCGAGGGCGGCTACTACCAGCCTGCCGACGCCATGCAGGTGCTCTTGGTGCGGCCGTTGGCCGGGGCCGGCGGCGACTGGGAGGCAGCCAAGGCGGCGTTCCTGGGGCGGCGCGCCGAAACGCTCAAGGCAGGCTGATCCGAAAAGTAAATCAGATAGCCATCGAGAGCTTCTTCATAAGGTCGGCGCCCCAATCCGGCCCGTTAGCGTCAAGGAACCACTTTATGACGCACGCCCTCACATGTGCTGGGTCTTCCTGTGCTTCATAGGCTACCGTTTTGACATAGTCATGGTGGTCCATTTCGGGATATTGCGTCATTAGTTTCGTGAATTCGACTTGAAATTCTGCTGCAATGCGCTCTCTGACATCAGGGCAGGAAAAGACTTCCTTCTCAGGTGGCATCGTGCCTGGGAGTGCAAAGATGTTTGTGGCTTCATCAGGGGCCGTATCTGCATCTCGTACGGCTAGTGTCTTCATGCCCGCTTTCTCATAAAAAGATTTAGCTGTCAGCACGGCTTTCGTATCGCCCGCCTCGACAAGGTCGACAGCCTTGAGCATCAGCGGGTCATGCCGGCGCATCATCTCCCGTAGCATTGCGGATGCAAAATTGTCCTCTACGCAGACGGCGACCTTGCCGATGCGCCCATTCGAGAGCGTTGCCCGCACCCGCGAGCCGGAGATCCTGTCGAACACGCGGACACCCGCATCCCCCCTGAAGACAAACTTTCGCGCTTCCGGTGGCAGCGCCTCGGTTAACGCCGACGAGTGCGTGGTGAGGATAATCTGATGCTTCCGACGGGCGCACACATCCAACAGATAGCTTGCAAGCCTGTACTGTGCGCTCTCGTGCAGTGATGTTTCTGGCTCCTCAATGACGAACAGGCTTTGGAGCGGCGACGTTTCAAGCAGCCGGACCATATAGACTACTCGGCCCTCACCGAAGCCCATGTTGTTCTCAGAATAACTGGTGCCGAACCGCTCAGTGATGCCGAGTTCGCCCTGCTTGTCGTTGTGCTCGATGCCTTGAAAATAAACATCATTATACGCGCTATCAAGAATTTGGCTGATATATTTTGCGCCATCTGCAAAATCTCGTTTGTCCGTCAACTCAATCTTAGAAGACCTGTATATGCTCATATCCCGCATCTCTACCTTGGGGATGTAGAGCGTCAGACCCACATAGTAGCAATCTCGTTCAGGTTGCCTCTTGTAGCCGGACCATTTCGTTTTCACGCGGGTCACGGTCACACTCTGCGAGTCCTTGGCTTTTTCCGTTTGGTATTCGTATTTCACGGCAGCGTCAGCTGTGAATGGGGCCGGGTCTACTGGTGAAACTGGAAAGAAATCAGGCACATAATAACGCTTATCGCTGGACGTGACGGGTCTTCGGTATGCACATAACGACAATTGAGCAAGTGTACTCTTGCCTGATCCGTTTGTTCCAGTGATTGCTGTCACAGGATACTCGAACTCGATATCTGCTTTAATGCCACGGAAGCCATCGACTTCCATTTTTGTTAGAAGTGGGCCGAAGTTTGCATAGCGGCTTGCTAATTTGAATTTGGCGGAAAGCACGATTTTTGAGTCAGTCATTTGCATCAACTGTAGTTATATTGTTTCGATTTTTTGAAGATATAGAAAGCAAGACGAGCATAGGTAACACTGACAGCAGGCAGCAGCAGCTTGGCGACTACGGAAACCGCTGCGCTTCAGGGAACGGCTGATCGGACTCCCAGAAGCCTGGCTCCTGTCTGGTCAGTGCCATCCACCCGTCGCCTGCCACGCGGTAGGTGATGAATGTCATGACAAATCCTGGGCCTGACACCGCAGGGAAACAGCGCACCTGCTGAATCTCCTCTCCGAGGCGGTCGCGCGTCGGCACGATCCGCCAGGAAGCCTTGCCCGTTCGCGTCAGCGCGAGCGTCTGCGCAGAGCCCTGCAGCTTCGCCGTATCCGGTTCGAGGCCCCGGATGGTCGGCCGCAGAACCGTGGTGCGCCAGCCGTTGTAGCTCCCCACCCCGGAGTGCCCGTCCACGGTGAGCAGCATCACGGGCACCTTGACGCCCCTGATGGCTGCCATCTCCATCTGGGCCAGCGGATGCTCCAGGGCCCTCTGGTCGCTCACCCTCCCTTCGGGGGTCAAGAACCTGAGGAGGGCTGGCAGCGGGGGATTCCTCGAGAACTCCTCGGCCCGCCCCGGATCCTGGTCGGTCAGGATGAACATCGGGTCAGAGGACGTTCCCCACATGGTCGCGCGCAGGGACCGATCGATGCGCACGTCCTCAAAGAGAACGATCGACGAAAGAGGCGCGCCCGGCTTGTCGACGTTGAAATGCTGGGCGACGGCATAGCCAGCGGGAATCACCATGTCGGCGGCGCGTGCCTGAGTGGCCAGCGACGCCGCGCACAGGCCGCTCAATGCGAAAGTCTGCCGCCTCGTCATTCGTCTCGGCACGTCCTCGCCTCAAATCTGTTTCGAATCCATATAGAATACAACATCTCTGGCTCAGGGCTCAAAGACGACTTCATGGCTGCCCTCAAGAAGGCACAGCCCCCGTTTTATCGCATTCCAGGTGACGCGAAGGTCGCGCAGGTCGGCGGCAGTGAACTCGTGCCCCGGGTGGTGTGATGCTGCCCGGAGGCGGCGGGCTTTCTCCATAAGGTCGGTCAGAACCGGAATGTCCTCGAAGGCGATGGCGAAGATTGCGTCGAAGTGCTCCGGGTGAGCCATGATGGCCAGGTAATCGGGATAGTCGGCATGGTCGAGGGCATGCCCTCCCCTGTTCTGCCATTTCCCGAAGAGCCTGCGGCCTGCCGGACCGCACAGCGGCAGCCGCTCCTCGACCCAGTTCTCCCCGTATTCCGCCTCCATTACCTCGTCTATGGCTTGCCGGAGGTAGGATTCGTGCTGGTGGACGAGCGGCATCGCCTTTCTGACATGCTGCGATGGCTGATGCTGAGCCAGCCGTCGCCTCTGACGTGCTGCCCGTTCCCGGTGGCTCACGGGACGGAACTGCGGCCATCTCGGAAGCACGAGGCCCGCCGCATTCAAGACCCCCTGGTAGTCCCGCAGGCCCGAAGGGCCGGCGAAGCCCTCGACGGAGAGTGAGTCCATCGCGCCACATAGGTTGGCGCCGATCCGGTCGTGGTGCCCGAGTGCCTGCGCCATGGCAGCCGCACCGCTGAACGCCGAGAGATAGCCGGTATCGTTCCACCGGCTGGCATCGGCAGAACGGGACAGGCCAGCGATCGTCAGATGGTCGGCCAAAGCCGGAGCGCCAAGCCGATGCTGTTCGAGGAAATCCGGCAGGTGGATACGTGCTGCCATCTCGGCCGCCTGCATGGCAGCCTCATGGATTCTGGCCTCCTTGAACGTTGCCAGCATCGATGCCGCTTGAGCGTGCACCGGTGCCGAGGCGCCAATGAGTTCATTGATGCGGTCTGCTGCGCCCCCGAACGTCGCCAGTAGCCGCGTCTGGACTTCTGCCTGGCGCAGGATCTCTGGGGGGATGCCGCCAGCCCCGACCAAGGAGGCAGCATGGTCCTTGAGGGTAGCCGACAGAGGGTGCCCGGCGGCCTCAATGAGCCGCTGGCGGTCTTGTTGGGCACGCATGAACTCCGAGAGGGCGCCGTGCGCCAGCTCGAACCTCTGGTGCATCGCATGGGCAATAGGCAGGCCCATGCGCTCACGCGCCAGACGGATTGCCTCGGCGGAGCCAAGCAGCCCCTCGGAGGACAATTTGGCGAACAGGTCGCGGTATCGTTCCATGCGAGCAGAACTCTGACTCACCGTCTCATTGGTGGAGGTTGGGCATCCGGCAAACCGGTGCATGTCAACAATATAGCGGCCCTGCGTAGGCCGGGAAATGGCGGCGGCTCTACTCTAGCCGCCACATAGAGGGGCGTCCGGGCGGCTTCGGCATTTTCGTGCGCAAACGAAAATGGCGGCCGAGCCCTTGCGGATGCCGATCATGACCGCCGACATCATCCTCAAGGGCATCGCAAGCTTTGGGGGAGGACACGACGAGCGCCGACACCCGCCAGATCATCTCGGCCGCCACATCCGCCCTGGACGCCGCCGCGGCGGCCACCCCGGGCACACAGGCGGCCTGGCTCGCGGCCGATGCCTCGACGTCCGTCTTCGCGGTCCTCAGGCCAGTTGCCGACGGCACGGCGCCGATGTCCGGCGATGAGGCGGCTGGCCTGCGGGATTCCATCGGCATCCTCCGGCTCGCGGCCGAATGCGCTGAAGGGACCGTCGGCGCCCACGGAGACGACGCCGACTGGGGGCGGGCCGCCGGCTGCTGCCTGGACGTCATCTACGTGTGCGGCCGCGCGCTGCAGGCACTGCCGGCCGCCTGACGGTCACCAGCCGCCGTGTTGACATGAAGCCGCCCGGACACCAGCTGGGCGGCTTTCGCATCCTTGGGCCCGCCGCCAGAGGGAAAAGTTGTCATGATGAACCCGGCGGCGCCGAACTGAGATTGTTGGGGACGGTTGCGAACTTCGGAGGAGAGCTTCGGGCGGCTTTCGCGTGCGCGGGCTCACCGCCGACCCGCAGAAACACCGAGGGCCGGGGGAACACCCCAGCCCTCGGTGCGGCCCCCAATGGTGGACCTGCAGGCGTTGCCTGCTTGGCAGCATAGCGCCTGCGGGGGAGGGGAGACAACGTCTTCTCCGAAAGTCTGCAGATTATGTCAAAGAAATCCCCAAGCCGCCAAGCTTGCTTTCCGCCTCCCCGACTGCCCATCTCTGATCGAGGCCGGAAAAAATCGGCCGCCATCCGTGCCGCGCGCAAGAGCGCCGAGCAAGGCACGGGCTCCCCGGGGAGGAGCGAGATGTCCTTTGCACAATCCGCTTACAACACAAATTTGGCGCTCCTGTTGATCAACGCGACCGCCGCGCGCGACCTGGCCGACTGCGGCCTGGACGACATGCTGCCGGGCGCGGCTGCCGATGCGCTCGAGTATGCGCGCGAACTGCGCACGGCGGCCGCCGAACTCCCGGCGGCCCACCACCGCCGTGCCGCCCTGCGCGTCGCCGGCGACACCTTGTGGGATGCCTGGCGCGCCACGGAACGCCTCGAGGGACACCCGGACGCCCGCCTCAGGCAGGTCCGCGACGACCTCGAGGCGGCCGCCCGGACCATTCTCGGCGGCCTGGTTGGCGACGAGGCGGCGGGCGTCGGTGCGGCGGCCGGGGGCGGGGAGGCGCGCAATGTCTGACCGCCAGCGGATCACCACCGAGGACCGCGAGCGGCTCGTCGCCGCCCTCCGGGAATACGGTTCCTACCACGTTGCGGCGGGCCTCCTTGGGCGCACGCGCGGCTCCGTCCAGACGCTGGCGAGCCGCATGGGCGCCGTGGCGGGTGACCGCGCGCGCCGTGATAGCTGGACGCCGGACGAGGATGCCCAGGCAATCGCGATGGCGGCCGGGCGGCGGCACACGCTGCCCGACATCGCCACGGCGCTCGACCGGAGCCCGGACGCCGTGGCCGCGCGCCTCATCGTCCTCGTCGGGACCCGGGCGGTCGCGGACCTGCCGCTGCCGCCCATGCCGGACGTTGCCGCCCGAAAGAGTCCGCCGTCGGAAAGGGAGAGGGACGACCGCAAGAAGCCGAGGACGCCCACGACCGGACGCAAGGAGCGCAAGTGCCTGCTGTGCGGGAACCTCTTCATGTCGGACAGCATCGGCAACCGGGTTTGCCTGGAGTGTAAGCGCAGCGACGATTGGATCTCGCCGCCCGTCGACGTCTACCTGCGGCCAACGTGCCATGTCTGAACGGCGGCGGTTCACGCTGGAGCGGTCCTGCGAGGGGAAGGTCCGCTTCCCCTCGAAGACGCGGGCGGCCGAGGCGCACAAGCGGCTGCGGCACGAGCGGGCGTTCGATGCGCATCAGGTGTATCATTGCTCGTTCTGTGGCGGCTGGCACATGGGCCACCGTTTCATCGTCGACGCCCCCGTGCGCCGGGCGACATCGGAGAGCTGGAACTGGCGGCGCGCGCTGATCGCCGCCCATGAAGAGATGGAGGCCATCCATGCCTGACGACAGCCTGCCGAGGGGCTCGGCGATAGCCAGGCGCCGCGCCGACGTCCTGCGGATGACCGAGGAGGGCATGGCGCCGGCGGATATCGCGACGACCCTCGGCATCCGATACGAAGCGGTCATCCGCGACCGCGCCACGCTCGGGCTGCGCGCTTCAAAGGCGGCTGCGCCCGTCACGCCGGCCACGAAGATCGAAGCTACCCCGGCGACGGCATGGGACTTCGTGCACTGGCGTGGCCTGAGCATCCAGGCCGCCGCCAGGAGGATGGGCGTCTCGCTTCCCGAGGTCTTCGAGCTTCTCGCGGCATACCGCCCGGTCGCTGAGGCCCACCGAAGGGCTGCGGCGCGCGCCATCGCCAAGGCGTCGGCGACCTGAACGCAGCCGCCGCGGAACAGGGCCGGGCACCCGCGAGGATGCCCGGCCTTCATTTTGCCCCGGGATGCTCTTGCATCGGCAGGGTCCGTTGCCGAACATCATGGTGGCGCACCTGTTCGGTGCCCGCGCGTTTGTTTTGAGGGCATCCCGGCCATCGCCGGCGCCCTCCGGTTGCCAACCTCCGTTGCGGAGGTTCCCTTGGAAATCCTTGACAACACCGCGCCAGCGGAGACGGCGCAGCTGACCTTCGCGCCTGTCGAAATCGGCAATGGCGCTTACTACAGGGGGGACTGCCTGCAGATCATGCGGCAGCTCCTCGACTTGGGCTTCGAGAACTCCATCGACGCCGTGGTGACCGATCCGCCGTACCACTTGACCGCTGGCAAGAGGGGCGGAACGGGATTGGCCAGTGTCAACACCCGTAGTCCGGCGGGCCGATCAATGATTGGCACAGGCTTTATGGGGAAGGCATGGGATGGAGGCGATGTCGCTTTCCGTGCCGAGACCTGGGACCTTGTACGGCGTCTGCTCAAGCCGGGTGGTCATCTGCTCGGCTTCGGCGGCACGCGCACCGTCCATCGGCTCGCCGTCGCCATCGAGGACGCCGGGTTCGAGATCCGGGACCGCATCCGCTACGAGTACTCGCCAGAGACGAAGTTCGGGCCGCTGTGGGCCAGCCTGACAGACGACCAGCGCGGTGCCCTGCTCGAACTCCTGAACGATCAGGATGGCCTGGGATCCGAGGTGGCGTGGAAGCATGCGACAGGCTTCCCAAAGTCCGTTGACGTGAGCAAGGCCGTCGAAAAGATGAGCCTGAGGCATTCCGGGGTGAAACACGGGGCGCCCGCCACCGCCGAGGCCGCCCGTTGGTCCGGGTGGGGCTCAGCGTTGAAGCCCTGCTACGAGCCAATCATCGCAGCCCGGAAGCCCCTTGACGGTACCGTGGCCGAGACGGTGCTCCAGTGGGGAACGGGCGGCATCAACATCGATGGCTGCCGGGTAGGCACGGGCACCGGGAAGACCCGCACGGTGTCTTACCCCGACATCCGGGGCGGCAACTACGGCCAGGGCACCGAGGCGTACAAGGAACGCGCCACCATCGAGCGGACCGTCACCGACAACGGGCGCTGGCCTGGAAACGTCATTCATGACGGCTCGGAGGAAGTCGAGGCGGCCTATGCGGCGTTCGGCGAGCGGCCGGGGCAGCAAGGGCGGTCCAGCGCCAATGCGGCGTCTCCGCGCACGGGCGGAGTCTACGGCAAGATGGGGAGGTCCGACGCGTCCATGGCGCCCCGCGGCGACACGGGGACGGCCTCGCGCTTCTACTTCTGTGCCAAAGCTTGCGCGCGCGACCGCATGGGGAAGCACCCCACGCAGAAACCGCTCACTCTCATGCGCCATCTGTGCCGCCTCGTCACCCCTCCCGGCGGGGTCGTCATGGATCCGTTCGCGGGCAGCGGCACGACGCTGGAAGCCGCGCTGCTCGAGGGCTTCTGCGCGCTCGGTTGCGAGCTCACCCCGGACTACTGGGGTGACATCGAAGCCCGGCTCCGGCGGGCCCAATCTGGCATCGCCGCCTGACCAACAACCGGGCGGCCTCGTGCCGCCCGGGTTCCGCTCGGCAAGGGAGGGAAGCCTTGAACAGAACCGACAGCCACGCGGTTGCCCACGACGGCGCATGGCACGCGGAAGCCTACCAGTTTGCGGCCGGCGGCATGAGGCGGAGGGAAATCGCCACCCGGTTCGGCGTCAGTCCCGCGGCGGTCAGCCTCGGCATCAAGGTTTACATCACGAAAAGCGGGCTTGCCTCACCATTCCGGCCCACGGGAGGGAGCAGCGCGCCCCGTCCGTCGAGGCGGACCTTTGACCGGAAGGCGGCCTACGAGATGCTCATGGGCGGCATGGGGCAGAAGCGGGCGGCGAAGGCGCTCGGCGTGCGGCATTCAACGCTCAGGGCGGCTACGGTCCGCTGGTGCGCCGAGCAGGGGCTCCCGATGCCACCTGCCGTGCGCCCTTTCCCGCGCCGGACGCGTGCGCCAGTTGACCCGGAGGCGGCCTACAGGCTGCTGACGGGCGGCACAAGCCAGAGGGCGGCCGCGCAGCAGCTCGGGGTTGACCGAACGTCGCTGCGGCAGGCCGTGAGGCGCTGGTGCGCCGCGCATGGGCGGCCGCTGCCCGCGCCGATGCGGCCGGCGGCAGCGCGCACGGCCGTTCCGGCGACCGCCAAGCCACCTGCAAGGCGCAAGGACGCCGCCACGTCCACCAAGGCGACGAAGGCGGAAGGGCGCGCAGCCGCCAGGCGCCGGGCCGTCCTGCCTCTCCCGACGCCGCCCGCGATGCCAGCCGCCCAGGCGACGGCCCGGCCGCCGGCGGGGCGAAAGGCCGCCCCGGTCGCCGTCACGCCGCCAAAGGCGGAACTGGCCGCCCCCGCGGCATCGCCGCGCACGTCCACCAAGGCAGCCAGGGGAGAGCGCGCGGTCACCAGGGGCGACTCTCGACGCCGCCCGCGAAAGTCGCCCTGTGACCGCGCGCCGCTCGGCGGACCGCAAGGCCGCCGCGCCAGCCGTCACGCCGCGGTGCGTCTCGGCGTCGAGCAGCCAGCCGTCCTCGAGCTGCTCGCCGCGTACCGTCCCGTCGCCGCCGGGATGGAGAGGCGGCAGCGACCTGATCAGCTTCTCTTTCGAGGTCAAACCATTCAGCTTGCAAACCAGATACCCGCCATCTATCGTGGCGCCATTCCTGCTTGATAGCTGTGAATGGAGCCACGATAGATGCACCCCAGATTGCTCCTGGAGCGGAGCGGGCTTTCGGTCCGCCAGGCCGCCTTGTTCGCCGAAATTCCTCGAAAGCCGCTCTCGAACGCGCTCGCGATGGATGATCCGCCCCGGTGGGCCGAATATGTGGTCCAGGGCCTGCTCGCAGAGTTGGTGCGCAACCCCGGCCTGCTCGCTTCCTGCCGCGCCAGCGGCGACATGCCAGAGGTGCTGAAGGGTGATTTGTGGGCGGCCGTGACGGCGCGGCAGAGCTTGCCCGTGCTGGCGGAGGCGGAAGCACCCATGACCTACCTGGATTTGGACGGAATCCTGGCCAGGCGCCACCCGGAGCGCGGGCCGTCAGGCACCCTGGCCAAGTACGGCCACCCGCTCGGCCGCGTTGGGCGTGCAGTCATGGAAATCGGCGAACGTTGGGGCGTCTGCCTGCCGCCAATCTGTTCCCTGGTCATCAACGGGACCACGGGCGTGCCGGGCGAGGGGCTCGATGACTTCCTGCGCTCCTACTTGATCGGGACCGACCGTGCCGACGAAGCGAAGCGACTGCGCCAGGATCGCCACCGGATCGTGCAGCTGATCCAGCAGGAAGTGCTCGATTACACGCGCTGGGAGGATGTCGTGGCCGAGTGCCTCGGACAGTAGGCGTACGACGCGGCCGGGCCGGGAGGCCACCCATGCCACCACTATCTGCGCGCGAGGTCGTCGCCCGGATTGCTCCACCGCCGGGCGGTGATAGCCCGACCGTCAAGGAAATCCGATACCAACTCCGCCTGCGGAAATGGAGCTGGTTCGACCCAACACTGACTGCGGAACCAGGCATCCTCCAATTGCCGGATTGGCAGTTCTGCGCCACCCGACGGGTGGACGACGACCCCACCCCGCGCTTCGAGTGGGACGGCAAGACCGAACACGCGTGCGCATGCGACTTCGTTTCCGTAAGAAATGCCCTACAAGAATGCGACGCCCTACTCATCGAATCCCCGCACCGCTCAGAGTACGCGGATCGCGGGAGGGGCGAGGCCCTCGGACCACTACGCGACACGGAGGTAAACCGAGTCGTTCTCAACCGCCTTCCCGGGCTGCTGGAGAAGGTCGCCCGGCATGTTCCGGACGGCGTAGCGGGTGGATTCAGGATCGCCGTCGTCAACGCGGTGCAATACCAAACGAGCTTGGCTGCGTGCACGGCCAAGCCAAGGTGCGCCATCAACAAGGCGGTGCGCGACCGGACGTGGCATGCTCTCTTTGACCTACCAGAGATCCGCGACGACCTGGACCGCCGCCTGCGGAAGATGGCACCACGACTGATCCTCGTTGCGTCTACCTCTCGCACCCAGGACCGCTTGGTTGCGTTCCTGCGGGAACGGAGTTTCCGGTTTCTCGCGCTGGATCGACACCCGTCCGGGTGGTGGCGGGCCGAGCCAAAGATCGTGCCCCTCTGAGGCTCCGAGGCATCTCCGTCCTTCCGGTCGGCGCCGCCGCATGGGCGCAGGCCGCCATTGTCAACACTGTCAACATTGGAGCCGGCGGCCATCATCCTGGTCGCCGGCTGCCGTTCCTGGACGTCTGCGTGTTGACGGCGAACCTTTGAATCACGGGCGCCCACGCTCCCGACGGAGGTCCGCATGAACACCTCGACGCCCTCTGCCGCAACGCTCGCCACATACGCTGAGCGCGCGACCGCACTCGTCGCTCGCTGGAGACGTGAGGCGGGCCTTCCGGCCGACGCCGCCCCAGATCCGGTGAAGGTCGCCGAATGGCTCGTCGGCCTTCGGCCAACCATGTCCAAGGCCACGTGGCGCATCTACCGGCAGTCGGTCAGGTACGGGTTGCTGGCGCAGATGGATGATCCAGCGGTGCTGACGGCCGAGACGCTCCTCCGCGAGCCGTACGACCCGCGGATGCCGCGTCCGCCGCGGCAGGATTCCAGCCTGCGTGAGCGATCCATCCCGCCCCAGGACGCCGAGAAGCTTACCGTGTTCCTGATGCACTTCTCCCGGCATTCGCATGCCCATGCGACGGCCGACTGGCTCGCGGCTGGCATCGCGACCGGGCTGCGCCCCTGCGAATGGCCTTCCGCCTTCTTGGAAGGGAAAACCTTGCACGTTCTGAATGCCAAGCGGCGGGAAGGCGTCGGCAATGGCGACTGGCGGACCCTCGATCTCTCCCCGCTACCGGAGGAAGCGATGGGCGCCGTGCACCGCATGCTCGGCAACGCCAAGCGGTGGTCGGATTCCGGCACGTACGAGGACCACCATCTCGCCTGCGCGGGAGCCCTGCGTGAGGCATGCCGCCGGATCTGGCAAGGCCGACGGCACTACACGCTGGTGTCCGCGCGCCACCAGACAGCGACCGCAGCTCGGGCGGGCGGCGCTACGCGGACGGAAATCGCAGCGCTCCTGGGCCATGCCGCAACCCGGACGACCTCCCGCTATGGGCGCCGCATCAGGTTCTCGGGCGGCTGTGCCGTGCCGCGGCCCGCTGTCCACGAGGTGGCGAGCGTGCGCGACAACGCGCGCCTGAGGCACCCCGGGATGTCCAGGGCATGCGTTGCAGCCGAAAGCGCTGATGCTGTCAGTGAGTTTCCCGAGGGTGCCCATAGGATGATTTGAGGCGTGCAACACCTCTTCGCCGCCTGGTAACGCCAGTTCGACGCCGTGCAACACTTCTTCGAAGTCCGTGCAACACCTTTCCGCAGCCGTGCAACACAAAGGGTGTCGTTCGGGCGCACGGCGACAGCCCGGCACATGCACGGCAAAATACCGTGCAGCACACGGTAAGCCACTGTAATTGCACGGCGTCGGTTTTCGCGCCCCGGACCGCCGCCAGCACCGGGCGGCATGGACGTCGAAGCCGTCTTCAGGAGCCGCCGGCGGTCGCGCGGGCGAGGTTGGCGCGCAGGCGCTCGAGGGACGCCATGTGTTGCTGGCGCTCCCTCACGGCGCGCTCGAGGAGCGCGGGAAGGGCGTCGCCGATCCACGCGGGCACCGGCCTTTCCCCAGCCAGCCAGCGCCGCACGAGGCGGTCGTCGATCTGTGGGCGGGGGCCCGCCGGGTGAAGCGGACCGAGGTCGCGCGCGATGGCGCGCTGCCACTCGGCGCCGTGCAGCGCCTCGCCGACGATGGCGAGGCGCGCCAGCAGGGATGGCTCCCCTGTCACGTCAGTAGTCCGACGCGCCGAACGCGCTCTGCATCGCGTCCTCGGACGACGGAAGGTAGCCGATCTCGGCGACGATTTCGCGGTCCGTCATCCCCCAGCGAGCGCCGATCCCGCTGTTGCGCCGCCGGCCGCCGCCGCCGGACGGCCCACCATTCAGAGCCTGCACGACGAGGACCTTGAGCTGCGGCACGAGCTCGCGGATGGCCGGGGAAGCGGATTCCGGGAACCGCCACTTGCGAGCGGCGGCGTCCCACTTCGCCCCGGCGCTCCGCAGCAGCTCTGGCGCCCCCTTTGCGTAGCACGGCATGCTCAGCGTCGTCGCGGAGACCTCAATCTTGACGCCCGCGGCGTCCGCCGCCGCGACCTTGGCGGCGAACCGCTTCTCCGCGGCAGCCTTTGCGCGGCTGGCCTTCTCGTCGGCCGCCGCGCGGCGAGCGTCAGCCTCAGCCCGTGCCGCCGCCAGGCGCGCGGGGCCGTTGATGATGTCGTCCTCCTTCTGCGCGATGTGCGCGCGCACGGCCGGCTCGACCTCTGGCGGGAAGACGTAGTGCGTGACGAGGTTGGCCGCATCACGGCGCGAGCCGACGCGCATGACCTTCGTCAAGTCAATGACAGCTAGAAACGCGGGGTCCGCGAACGTGACTTGCAGGCGGTCCCGCTCCGCGCTCTGCGAGATACTGTAACCGAAGTCCATTGATGCCTCCCAGTGGGCTTGGTTGCCCTGTCCCTAATGATGAGGGACACGACGGAAGAAAGGCAAGCATTCCGACGCAGGAAAGTTGTTGACGACACGTGGCGTGCGCCGACGTCCTTGAGCCCTAGGCTCACCTTGGCCCATGCTTTGCGTAGTTGCAGCCGGGAGGCCGAGAAATGTTGACAACGGTGGAAGCGAGTAAGGTCGCCTGGCGAGTCCATGGCCCCATCGCGCGCCTCTGCGGCCGTGCCCTGCACCGCCTGGGTGGCGTGCGCGACGGGCAGCATGCCGAGATCGTCGCGGCCGCCATAGCGCGCGCCGCACTGGCCGCCGTGAAAGACGGCTGCGCGCCGGAATGCGCTGCGGCCGGCGCACTCGTGCGGTGCCTCCCGAGCGCCGACGGCAAGCATGCGGAGATGGCCGCCTGCGCCGCTGCGGCGGCCGCGCACCTGATCCACGGGCATCCTTGGGCCACTGCGGCGTCGTTTGGGGAGGCGGCGTGCGGATGGTTCTCCGAGGCGGCTGCAGAATCTCGGATGCCCGAAGCCGACAAGGGCTTGCCGTCCGCCGCGTAGGGCTTGCCGTGGCACGGCAAGAATCCGGGAA